>NZ_JBQFPV010000014.1:0-136644 GCF_056536565.1 Ruegeria sp. CK3 | reverse complement strand
GATGTTTTCCGACGCGATCAGCTCGATCTCGTCGCGCTGACGGCCCAGTTCGGACGTGATCGAACCGAAAAGCTCAGGATCACGGTCCGACAAAGACTGGGTGAAAAAACCATCGATACGATTGGGGGCGTTCATGACGCTTTCCTCCTGAGCGGTCCGAGGCCCGACCCCATATAGAGGTCAGAGCAGAGAAGTGATATGCGGGCGGATCAGATCACGCGATCGCGCGGTTCGCGGCCTTCGAAAAAGTCGCTGAGGTTGTCCAACACCCGGAACCCCATCGCCTCGCGCGCCTCACGGGTGGCACTGCCGAGATGGGGCAGCATCACTAGGTTGTCGCATTGCAAAAGGTCGGGGTTGATCCGGGGTTCGCCGTCGAACACGTCCAGCGCTGCCCCTCCGATCATGTCGAAGGTCAGGGACTGAATCAGGGCGCGTTCGTCGATCACCTCGCCTCGGGCCGTGTTGATCAGGAACGCATCCGGTTTCATCAGATCCAGACGGCGCGCGTTTATCAGGTGCCGGTTTGCGGCCCCGCCGGGACAATGCAGCGAGACGAAATCGCATTGCGGCAGCAGATCATCCACGGTTTCGACCTGAATGGCATTGCACTGGGCCAGAACCTCGGGCGCGATTTTGCTGCGGTTATAGACAACGATCTGCATACCGAAGCCGTGATGGGCACGCCGGGCCATTTCCTGCCCGATGCGGCCATAGCCGATGATGCCCAGCACCTTGCCGCTGACCTTGGTGCCGATCAAATGCGTGGGGCGCCAGCCGGTCCAATTGCCGGCCCGCAGCTCGCGTTCCCCTTCGCCCGCGCGGCGCGCCACCATCAGCAGCAGGGTCATCGCGATATCGGCGGTGCATTCGGACAGCACGTCCGGCGTGTTGGTGACGGTCATGCCCAGCCCACGCACTGAGGGCTCGCAGATGTGACTGTAGCCTACGCCGTAATTTGCCAGGATTTTCGTCTGCACACCCGGAACGTCCAACGCCTCGGAGCTGAGCGTATCGGTCACAGTCGGCAGGACCGCATCATAGGATTTCAGCGCATGCCGGATTTCTGCCGGGGACATAGGCTTGTCCCCGGTGTTCAGCACGGTGTTGTAGTTCTCGGCCAGTTGCGCCTCGACGGCGGCAGGCCAGCGACGTGTGACAAAAACTGAGGGTTTGACCATCACGCAGCCTCCATCACGTGGGCGATCGTTTCACCGATCACCGCTGGGTTTTCGGCCACAGTCACACCGGCGGCCGACAGGATTTCAACCTTCTCACTGGCGCTTTCGCCAAAGGCCGAGATGATCGCACCCGCATGACCCATGGTCCGGCCTTTCGGAGCGGTCAGACCCGCAACATAGGCCACCACAGGCTTGGTGATGTGATCGCGGATGAACTCAGCCGCTTCGGCCTCCTGAGGGCCGCCGATCTCACCGATCATGGCGATGATGTGGGTGTCTTCATCCGCTTCGAAACGCTGCAGTATGTCCTTGAAGGACGAGCCGTTGATCGGGTCGCCGCCGATGCCAACGCTGGTCGAGACACCGATTCCACGCTCTTTCAACTGGGCCGCAGCCTCATAGCCCAGGGTCCCCGAGCGACCGATGATGCCAACATTGCCCGGCAGGTAGATATGCCCCGGCATAATCCCCAGCAGCGCTTTGCCGGGTGAGATGGTGCCCGCGCAGTTCGGCCCGGTCAGAACCATGCGCTTTTCCTTGGGATAGCGGTACATGTAGCGTTTCACGCGGATCATGTCCTGCGCGGGAATACCGTCGGTGATGCAGACACAATAGCGGATACCGGCATCTGCGGCCTCCATGATCGAGTCCGCCGCGAAGGGAGGCGGCACGAACACAAGGCTGGCATCCGCACCAGTGGCCTCAACCGCCTGCTTGACGGTGTCGAAGACCGGAACGCCTTCGACGGTTTCACCGCCTTTACCGGGAACCACGCCGCCCACTACATTGGTGCCGTAGTTCAGCATATCTTTGGTGTGGAACCGCGCCATACGGCCGGTGATACCCTGCACGATCACGCGCGAGTTACGATCGAGAAGAATGCTCATTACACAGCCCTCATCTTGGTGCCTTGGGTAAGGTCGTTGCGCCATGCGCCGACAGCGCGTTCGGCCGCCTCCATCAGAGTGGTGGCTCGGATGATCGGAAGGCCGGATTTGGCAAGGATCTTCTGACCCTCTTCCACATTTGTACCGGCCAGGCGCACGACGACAGGGATGTCGATATCCAGCTCTTTCAGCGCCTGTACGACGCCTTCGGCCACCCAGTCGCAGCGATTGATACCGGCGAAGATGTTCACCAGAATGGCCTGCACATTGTCGTCCGACAGAACCAGACGGAAAGCTTTAGCCACACGCTCGGGAGAGGCGCCGCCACCGATATCGAGGAAGTTCGCAGGCTCTCCGCCAGCCAGTTTGATCGTGTCCATGGTCGCCATCGCAAGACCGGCGCCGTTGACGATGCAGCCGATATTTCCGTCGAGACCAACATAGGACAAGCCCCGATCTCCGGCGCGGCTTTCGCGCGGGTCTTCCTGGCTTTTGTCGCGCAATTCGGCGATCTGCGGGTGACGGAACAGGGCGTTGTCGTCAAAGCTCATCTTAGCGTCCAGCGCCAAAACGCGGTCGTCCCCTGTGATTACCAGAGGGTTGATCTCGACCATGGTGGCATCCAGATTGCTGAAGGCGGCGTAGCAGCCCTGCAGCGTGCGGACCATGTGCTGGATCAGCTTAGGCTCCAGCCCCAGTTGGAACGCGATTTCACGGGCTTGGAACTCTTGAAGACCCACTGCGGGTTCAACGATCGAACGCACGATGCTGTCCGGGCGTTCAGCCGAGATATCTTCGATCTCCATTCCGCCTTCCGAGGACGCAACGATCATGACCCGCTGGCTCGAGCGGTCCAGTACGAAACCCAGATAGATTTCGCGATCAATCGGCACCGCTGCCTCCACGTAGACGCGGTAAATCCCTTTGCCTTCGGGGCCGGTTTGATGCGTGACTAGCTTTCGGCCAAACATGTCATCACAGGCTGTGTAGATCTCGTTTTCGGTGTTGCACAGCTTGACCCCGCCGGCCTTGCCGCGGCCGCCTGCGTGGACCTGCGCTTTGACGATCCACTTGTCGCCCCCCAGTTCACGCGCCCGATAGGCCGCCTGTTCCGGGCTATAGGCCAAAGCACCGGGCGGCACTTCAACACCGAAATTCGAAAGTAGTTCTTTCGCCTGATATTCGTGAATATCCATCTGCAATCCTCCCGTTCTTGCAGTGAAATTAAGCAGCCATCGAAGTGCCGTAGCGGCTTTCCAGCAGGGCTTCGATTGCGTCCCGATCAATCTGCCCGCCCAACTCGCGCATTGCCTCGGCAAACAGGCGCACGATCCGGCTGACTGATTTCCGGTTCAACTGGTTGAGGATACCGATCCGCACCTGCACAGGCGCGCTGAGCGTGGGCCAGATGCCAAAACCGCGCGCACGGCAATTCTGCACCAACTCCATCTCGCGACCCGCAAGCTCCGGCGGCAGGTTCAGAACGATCAGGCTGGGCATGTCCGAGGTGACCTCGCACCCCAGTTCGACCACGGCATCGCGCAGGACGCGTTCGTGAATGCGGTAAGACGCTGCGCGCTTGGACAGCCCTTCCTGCAAGGTCAGACGCAGCGCCTCGTGGAAGGCGGCCACGGCATAGCCCGAATGCGTCCGGTGATAGGTGCCTTTTTCGACGTCCTTGCCGTCGACGATCCCCCAATGGCGAGCCTCGAAAATCGGGTTGTGCACATAGGTGTAGGCACCGCTGGTCTTGAGGCTGTCGATGAAGGCATCGGTGAAGCTAACCGGAGCGTAGGTCAGCGGCAGGCAGCACAGACCTTTCTGCGGGCAAGAGGCCCAACCCGCGATGCCGGGGTAGTCGTCGATCGAGAAGTCATCCACCCCCAGCGACGACACCGCGTCGATCAGACCCATCGCGCCGTGACGCTCGCACGCATCCGAAAAGCCGCGAATGTCGTTGATCCGACCGGACCCGGTTTCCCAATGCGCCATGAACGCCCATTTGGGATTGTGCTCAGCCAGGGCTGCTTCGACGATTTCTCCGGTGACAGACTGGCCATGCGGAACCTCGATCACGGTGACGCTGGCAGCTTGCGGGTCAAGCGGATTGGCTGCGTGTTCGGCGGGCGTCGCCGCCTTGATCCGCAGGGTCAGCGCATCAATGCCCGAGAATGTGCCGTTGGCAAAAGCCACAACCTTGTCGCCCGGCATGACGGCCGAGAACATAGTGTCCAGCGCGCTCCAACCCGTGCCGGCGACGGCAAAGGTATAGGCGTTCTGCGTGCCCCAGATTTCGCGCAGCATATGCTTGCACTCGATCATTCCGCGCAGAACATCGCCCTGCATGTGATCAGCGACCCCTGCCCCCGCAAAGGCTTGCAGCACGCGGGCATCCGTGTTGCCGGGTCCAGGACCCGCTGCAAGGGTCTCGGGGATTTCGAGCGGAGGGAAAATCTGGAAAGTCATTGTGCGGCTTCCTCGGCTGTTTCTCAGGCTCAGCGGCCCGTTTGGTTGAGTTGCCGTGTAGAAAACGTGGTCTTGCCAGATCACGCAACGTAACTTACTACTGATTTAGCATGCCTAATAGGATGGGATATTACCTACCCAAAGGTGTAAAAATACGATAGTATACCAAAAACGTACCCACCCATTTGGGTAGTTTTTGAGCTTTAAGGGCAAATTCATATGGCTGAAGCTCCATCAAAGCCCATCGACGTCATGCTGGCAGACGGCAACCCTCTGGTCCTATCGGCGATGTCGGAGATCTTTGAACGCGACCCGCGATTCTCATTGGTTGCGACTTCGGCCACGGCCGAGGGGTTCCTTGGTACGGTCATGCGGGTGCCTGTTCAGGTCGGTGTGGTGGACTGGACATTGCCCGCCCTTGGCGCTGCCAAACTGATCGAGGTGCTGCGCGATCAGGCCAGCGCACCGCGCTTCGTGGTCTATGGCGATGCCAATGCCGACGTTCCACGACTTGCGATGCAGGCCGGGGCTGCCGGGTTTGCCGCACGCTCGGGCGAGGTCGAAGGGCTTCTGGACACCTGCGAGAAGGTGGCCGCGGGCAAGATGGTGTTTCCGTTCATCGACGTCAGGAAAATGCAGCAGGACCCGATCGAAAGCCTGTCGCGCAAGGAACGCACCATCCTCGAGGCGTTGGCGCAGGGCATGTCCAATCGCGAACTTTCAAAAGAGCTCGAGATTTCGACGAACACCGTGAAGTTCCACCTTTCGAACATCTACGACAAGCTGGGCGTCAAAAACCGGACCCAAGCCATTGCACAATATTATGCAACGCGGATGCAAAGGGACTGATGCGGCCTGCAATCTGGTAAAACTCGGGGTTTCCGGGCATGCTTTGGTTTCACACCCGCAGCCGGAGGACCTCCAATGCCGCAATATAATGACATGTTCGAACTCTCCATCGAGGATATGGAATTGATCGAACAAGCCCTGCGACAGGCGATGGCCTCTTATTCCATTGAGGCGAACGAGACCAACGAAGACACCATCCGCCGGATGCATGATCTTCTGGGCAAGCTGCATGATCAGAAGATTTTCTATCGCCCAAAGACCGGCAGCTACATCGGCGGTTGATCCGCGCTTTGCAGACTCCTCAAAAACAGAATAAACCGTTTGCAAACTTATGAAATCAGAGGCGACGCAGTATGAGCTACCTTGGCATTGATCTGGGAACGTCCGGGCTGCGCGCCCTGCTCTTGGCTGAAGACGGCAGTGTGCTCGGATCGGCAGAGCATTCCTGCACGTCCGAACATAAACATCCCGGCTGGAGCGAACAGGACCCCGCCGAATGGATCGCGGCGCTAGAGGGGGCGGTTGCCACGTTGCGGGACGCCTATCCTGAATTCAACGATCTGCGAGCCGTCGGCGTGGCGGGCCACATGCATGGCGCAACGCTTCTGGATTCCGCAGGTGACGTGATCCGGCCCTGTATTCTGTGGAACGACACGCGCGCGGATGCCGAGGCCCAGCATCTGGACGCCCTCCCCGGTATTCGAGAGATTTCGGGCAATATCGTTTTCCCCGGCTTTACGGCCCCCAAACTGCTCTGGGTCAAGGAACATGAACCGGAAAACTTCGCCCGTATCGCGAAAGTTCTGCTGCCTGCGGCCTATATGAACTACTATCTGACAGGCGATTACGTCGCTGACATGTCAGACAGCGCTGGCACGTCCTGGCTGGACGTCTCGCGCCGCGCGTGGTCGGAGGAGCTGTTGACCGCTGGGCAAATGTCGGACTCTCAGATGCCCCGTCTGGTCGAAGGCTGCCAGCCCGCAGGTATCCTTCGCGCCGATCTTGCCGGCCGTTGGGGTCTGCGCAATAACGTCACGGTCGCAGGCGGTGCCGGAGACAACGCCGCGGCTGCCTGTGGTTTGGGTGCTCTGAACGAAGGAGACGGGTTTATTTCGCTTGGCACCTCCGGAGTGCTGCTGGCTGCGCGCGATGGCTTCCACCCCGATCCCGCCTCGGCATTGCACACGTTTTGCCATGCAGTGCCCGATCGCTGGTATCAGATGGGCGTTATGTTGTCTGCAACCGACAGTTTGAATTGGCTGGGCCAAATCACTGGCCAAAAACCCGCCGACCTGACCCTCGCACTGGGCGACGAGCTACGTACGCCGGGGCGCGTTCAGTTCTACCCTTACCTCTCAGGCGAGCGCACCCCGCACAACGACGCCAACATTCGCGGCGGCTTTACCGGGCTGGGAAAAGACACCGACAAGAGCGATCTGACCTGCGCCGTACTTGAGGGGGTCGCCTATGGTCTGAGCGACTCTTATGACGCGCTGGTGCAGACTGGCGCACGGATTGATCGGCTGATCGGCATCGGCGGCGGTACAAAATCGCGCTACTGGGTCAAGCTGATTGCAACTGTTTTGAACGTGCCAATCGAGCTGCCTCAGGACGGAGAGTTTGGCGCTGCATTGGGTGCCGCGCGTCTTGGCCAGATCGCAGAAACCGGAGCGTCTCCCGAAGACATCCTGACCCCTCCCAACATCCGCGAACGCGTTCTGCCCGACGGCAGCAAAACCGCAGATTACGAGGCAGCCAAGGCACAGTTCAAAGCCGCCTATGGACCTCTTCGGCAGATCTCCTCGCGGGATTGATAGTCCGGCCGTCGCGCGGTGACGGCCCGAGCCGCTCACACCCTCTGGCGACATCTGGTTTTTGCCAGTCCAGCGCATGATATGTTAATGTAAAGGGTGCGTGGCCCTCATCCGACG
Source organism: Ruegeria sp. CK3 (assembly GCF_056536565.1). Taxonomy (NCBI): domain Bacteria; kingdom Pseudomonadati; phylum Pseudomonadota; class Alphaproteobacteria; order Rhodobacterales; family Roseobacteraceae; genus Ruegeria; species Ruegeria sp. CK3. The sequence goes on along the minus strand of NZ_JBQFPV010000014.1, from coordinate 129,330 downwards.
CGCCTGTTGCAGGCTTTCTTTCGGCATTTTGAACTCTCATTTCCCGAGGGCCACCGCGCCACAAAGATCAATCAATTTGATCCGTCTGGGCAGAGCTGATCACGGATCGGACGCAGACCTGCCCCCAGAAAGGACTATCGATATGTATAGCATAATCGCGACCTGGTATTTGAAACCCGAACAGGAGGCCGAGGGGATCGCAGCCCTCAAGCAACTGGCCCAGGATGTGAAGCAGGAAGAGGACACCTGGGGCTACCTCATCCACACAGGCGGCGAAAACTCGGCTCCGCCCTGCAGTGACGGCACAGTCGTTTTCATCGAAATCTACAAGAACTTCCAGGCTTTTCTGGACCATGTGAACGGCCCGATCTTTACCGCATTCAAAAAAGACCATGGGCAGCTTTTTCAGCCCATACCCGGCTCTGATAGCCCTTTCTTTCTGGTCGAAAACATCGACAGAATTGGGGGGTTTCTGCGCCCGCAGGCGGGGTCTTAACTACCGTGCCAGCCCGCACCAGTGAGTAACCCTTTGCGGGCGTGCAAAACCCGCGCACAATTCATGGGCGACGAATTGTAGATTTTGTGATACTAAAGAACGCGAAATTGTTTCTTTGTTTCATATTCGGCGCAATTTCAGCGCTCAGGGGCAGCCATTTTGGGACGTCCGAATGTCAATTGCAGCAAATGCGGCGCGGCCAATCATGCCGGGTCCAACTTTTGCCACGGCTGCGGCAATGCACTGACCCTAGCCTGTGGATCCTGCGGCGCGTCAGCGATGGCGCACGCAAAGTTCTGCACCGCTTGCGGGGCTGCTCTGCTGGGTCAGGACAGTCCCCCACCGGCTGCCCCATTGCCCTCTCCCAAGGACGCACCTGAAGACGTGGCCGAACGTCGCCAACTGACCGTCATGTTCTGCGATCTGGTGGGGTCGACGGCCCTGTCCGAAAGGCTCGACCCCGAGGATTACCGCGAACTGATCACGCAATACCGCGAGCTGGTTGGCCGGACCGTCACCAAGTTCGGCGGCGAGATTGCCAACTATGCCGGAGACGGTGTGGTCGCCATCTTCGGCTATCCCACCGCGCAGGAACTCAGCCACTACTCCGCCGCTCTTTGCGCGCTTGAGATCGCGGGCGCTGCGCGCGACGGAAATGCCGGACTGACGGACAAGTCGGTTTCGACAAATGTGCGGATCGGGATCCATACTGGACCTGTGGTGGTGGGCACGGCGGCAGGCACATCAAGCTCGGAAAAGGTCTGGCTGTTTGGCGATACACCGAATGTGGCGGCGCGGATTCAGGCTGCCGCAGATGTGGGCCAGGTGGTTGTCTCGGAAGTGACACGCAGACTTATCGGAGAGCGCCTGGATTTCACCTCGATCGGCAGCCCGCCCTTGGCAGGCGTCAGCACACCGTTGCAGCTCTACGTGGTCGGGCCAAAGATTTCCGGCTTTGAAACCGGACGCAAAGACTTCGCGCACGACAAGACACCCACCATCGGGCGCACAGCCGAAATCGCTCTGGTCCAGTCCAGATGGGACGGCGCGCTGGACGGAGAGGGGCAGGTTCTGCTGCTGACCGGCGACGCGGGTGTAGGCAAATCCAAGATCGCCTTTGGCCTCAAGGACAAGCTAACCGACGAGGACTCCACCCAGTTCACTCTGTTCGGATCACCATTGCATCAAAGCAGCGCGTTTTTCCCGATCAAGAATGCGCTGACGACGCTGACGGGCATGCTGCCCAATGCGCCTCCCGGGGAAAGCCGGGACAAAGTCACCCGCTTTCTGACCGATCTGAACCTGGATTCTGAAACCTGCGCCGCGCCCATCCTGCGCCTGATGGGGCTGGAAGACAGCACCTCTCTGGTCGCGCCGATGGGGCCCGAGCGGGAGAAAGGTGCGTTGATCGAGGCGCTTTTGCAATTGTGCGCGGGGCTGGAACAGCACCAGCCGCTATTGCTTCTGCTCGACGATGTGCATTGGTTCGACGCCTCGACGCTGGAATTCGTCAACGGATGGATCGAACAGGTGTCGAACCGCCGCTGCCTGATCCTGATGACCGCTCGGACCGAGTTCCAATCGCCATGGCGCAACCAGTCCCATGTCACAAGCCTGGAGCTCAATCGGCTTGTACGCCGTGACATCTATAAACTGGTTGAAAGCATCTCGGGCGTGCGGCCGTCGCCGGAAGTTCTCAGTCAATTGGCCGACCGCACGGATGGTGTGCCTCTATTCGTCGAAGAGCTGACCAAGATGGCGATGGAATCCGGTCTCTTGGTCAACCGCGGCCAGAGTCAGGCCGAATTGTCCATGGCGATCCCGGAATCGCTGCAGGATTCGCTGATGGCCAGATTAGACCGTTTGTCGGCCAGCCGCGAGATCGTTCAGGTCGCCGCAGCAATCGGCCGAAACTTTGAGCGCAAGCTGCTGTCCGAGGTTCTGGACTGGACTGAAAACGACATCACCGAAGCGCTGAACCAGCTTCTTGAAACCGAGCTGATCGTGCCCGCGGGCCAGCCGGGTACAGCAGATGCCTACCGGTTCCGCCATGCCTTGGTCCAGGATGCCGCGTATCAATCCATGCTGCGCTCGACAGCCTCAAGATGGCATGGCCAAATCGCTGCAGTTCTTGAGGAGAAATACGCCGAAACAGTCGCGCGAGAGCCTGAAATTCTGGGCCATCACTACTGGCGTGCCGGCAATTACCCTGCCGCCGAGGGCAAGCTGATGACCGCCGCGCGGCAGGCATTGGACCACTCGGCGAATGTCGAGGCGATCACCCATTTGCAGCATGCTTTGGAATGCTTGCAGGAAATGCCGCAATCGCAGGAACGCGACCGGCGCGAAATAGACATGCAGATCATGATCGCCGTGCCTCTGGCCTTCGTTAGGGGCTATGCGCATAAGTCGGTTCTGTCGGCCTATGCGCGGGCGCAATCCCTCTGCCGCGAGTATGGTGAGACAGAGCGGCTGTTCAAAGTGGTCTACGGGCAGTTCCGCTCGACCATGTTGGGCGGAGAATATGAGATCTCGAAACAGAATGCAGACCGGCTGGTCTCGCTTTGTCAGGATTTATCGAGCCCGCTGACCATTGTCTCAGCCGAACGTTCAATGGGATCGCTGCAGACCTATCTGGGCCATCCCAAGGACGCGTTGAAACATCTTGAGGCCGGGCTTGAGGTCAATCTGTCCATCGAACATCGCTTCATGGGTCTCGATTTCGATGTGGTTGACCTTGCAGTTGCCCTTCAGGGCTATCGCGCGCTTTCCTACTGGCTGTCAGGCGACGAATCCAGTGCCCTGACAGCGATCAAGGCAGCGCTGGTCCATGCCGAAGAAACCGCGCACCCGTTCAGCCAGTCCTTCGCCAATGCTTTCCTTGGATGGATTTCCCATTTCCGGGGCGATGAGGCGACGGTTCAAGACAGTTCAGCCATTTTGATCGCCCTGTCCGAGGAATATTCTTTCCAGTTCTGGCGCGGTTGGGCGCGGGTCATGAATGGCTGGGTGCGCCGAAGCACAGATGGTGAAAAGGCCTTAGAAGAGATCGCCCTGGGCCTGCGCGAATGGCGCGATACCGGTTGCCGCCTTGGTCTGAGCTTCTTCCTGTGCCTCTACGCCGACGCGGCCATTCTGCACGGCAAACTGGAACTGGCCGAGGAACTGTTGGACGAAGCCGAAGCCTTCGCCAACGACAGCGGTGAGAAGTTCTGGATTGTCGGCCTGACCTGCCTGCGCGGTCGGTTGGCGTTGGCCCACGGGGAAGACAGCGCCGGGATCGACCACCTTAAAGACGCTGCCATGGTGGCGTTGCAGCTTGGCCATTACGGCCCGCTTTTGCATGTCATTCGGGAATTGGCCGAGCTTGAGACCTCGTCAAACTGCCTTGGTGAGATCTCGAAGGCCGTGGCCGCCGACAAGACCAAGGCACCCGCGCTGGTCGAGGCAAAAGCCATTTTGAAAACCCTAAAAACAAAACAGCCGGAGGCATGATCGGGCGGAATTTGAGCAAGTAGAATTGTCACAGCCAGTGGGGGAGATCACAGCCAAATGACAAAGAAAAAAGCCAAAAGCGACCCGTGCCATCAGACGGATGTCACCGGCGTCATGCCGAAACTGCCAAAACAGTTTGACACGTTCCCCTTCTATTATGCGTCACTGCAATGCCAATGGATGTATTGGTACACCTCGGTCGAAGTTGCCCGCCAGTTTGTGAAAGGCACCGGCCTTTGCGTCGCCGAATTTCCCGATGAAGACGGCGAGAACAAGGCCGTCATCCTGCTGAACTTCCAACGCTATACAGCGCATTATGACAACTCACTGGGCTTCGTGAACGAGGTCGAGTTCAACCTACTGGCCTATCCAAAGAACCGGGTGCCGGGCGTGCCGAAGATGTCGCTGACAGAGTATCTTCACGGCCGCGATCAGACGAAAACCATCGGCCATTTGCGTGTCCATGTGGCCGCAGACAACGCCATGGCCGTCAAGGCCGGGCGGCAAGCGTTCGGAGAGCCCAAGTTTCTGGGCCAGTTCAACTACAAGGTTCCTTCGCTGAATGCCAAGATGAAGGGGCACCCTCCGATCTCACCTAAGAAATGGTGGATCCAACTGGTCAATCCCGACGATCCACAAACCATCGTCTACGATTTGACTGCGGATCTGGGCAAACTCAAGGGCGATCACTGGACCCTGACCAACTGCACACCAATCCCCGAATTCGCCACTGGGCTTGGGCGCACCGTTTGGACTCGCTGGACCATCTCGGGCCTTTTTGAAACCGCGATGCTGACCACGAAAGAGGGCAAACGCATCGCAAAAAGCTTCAAGCTGAAATTGGGCAACAACGATTTCCCGATGACCCGCGACATGCGCAAGCTGTTCACCGATATGACGCCGGTGGCCGTGCAGGTCTTTGAAAGCCCGCCTGCCTGCTTCGAGCCTCGTGGCTTCTATGTGGACGCAATTGATGGGGATCGCCATGAAGACGCATGATGACACCCCCGAGTTTCAAGCCTTTCTGACCGTCAGCGCCGCGCTGACCGGCTATAGCCGCGCCGAGCTGCAGGGCACCGGATGCGCAGGCGAATATTGGCATCAGTTCAGGCAAGTGTTGCCCGTCGAGATCCTTAAGGAGTTCCTGTCTCATTCCAACAAGCTGGGCAAGCAGGACGACGACCGGATCATGCGTCAGACCTATCTGTCGGACAAATGCCTCGGCCCACTGTCTCGCACGCTGATCCAGCTGTGGTACACCGGCCAATGGGTGCCGCTTTCGCAGGAATGGCGCGAAAGCTACGGCGCGTCGCGGTTTGATGTGGTCAAGATCATCTCGACCCGGTCCTACAAGGAAGGGCTGGTCTGGGACGCCATCGGCGCGCACCCCCAAGGGGCCAAGCAACAGGGCTTTGGGGCATGGGGCTTTGAACCTCCAAGACAGCGGGGGGCAGGCAAATGAGTGCAATTGCAGATGACGACCGGACCTATGATGTGGTCATCGTGGGCGCTGGCTTTGCCGGGGGCATTCTTGCCAAAGAGCTGGTCTCGGCCGGTCATTCGGTTCTGATCCTCGAAGCCGGAGAAGACCATGGCAAGACGTGGGAGACGTATCGCTCATACCTTGATCAGTACTATCTGTCGCTGGCCAAGACACCGAACTCTCCCTATCCGAACCTACCAACCCTGCCGTCGCCTTCGGTGCTAGACATCACCGCGGTACGGGGCACCGAGCCCGATACAAACGGGTATTTCGTGCAACGCGGCCCCCTGCCCTTTGGCAGCAACTACCTGATGGCCTTTGGCGGAACCTCGCTACATTGGCTGGGCACAAGCCTGCGTATGATGCCAGCGGATTTCGAGATGCAAAGCCGTTTCGGCAAGGGCGTTGACTGGCCCTTTGGCTATCAGGACCTGCGCGCAGACTATGAGCGCGCCGAGTGGGAGATCGGTGTCTCGGCCGATGCCGACGAACAGACGCCAAAGGCACTGGGTATTCGCACGTCAGGGCGGCACGACAATGTCGGGTATTTCGACAAGGAATACGACTACCCGATGCATTCGATCCCGTCGTCCTATGTGGATGGCTTCTTTGCCAAAGCAGACGGGATGCCCATCGAAATCGGTGAAGACGCCACCAGCACGGTACACCTGAAAGTCTCGCGCACGCCGCAGGGTCGGAACTCGACCCCGCGCAAGCCAAGAACTGCCAAGGGCATTCAGGTTGGCGACAAGCGCCGGCAGCAATTCCGTCCGCGCGGCGCGACCGGGCCATTCGCCTATATGGGTCAGCGGTGCGAGGGGAACTCAAGCTGCATTCCGATCTGCCCGATCCAGGCCAAATACAACGCGATGAAAACGCTCGAAGATGCCAAGAACAAAGCCAAGCATCAGATGGAGACGATCACGCAGGCCATCGCCTCGAAGGTCGAACTGGCCGAAAGCGGGCGTGTATCTGGCATCGTGTACAAGAAATACCCGTTCCCCGGTGTGCCTCAGTACGAACTACGCCGGGCCAGAGGTAAGCAATATGTGCTGGCTGGCGGTGCGGTGGAAAACGTCACTCTGGCGCTAGCCTCGGGAATTTGCACCAGCAGTGACGAGCTGGGCCGCAACCTGATGGACCACCCCTACATGATGACTTGGGGCGCCGCGCCCGAGCCGGTTGGACCGTTTCGCGGCCCGGGATCGACCTCGAGCTATGCCAATTTCCGGGACGGAAACTTTAGGAACAAGAATGCAGCTTTCCGGTTGGAGATCGGTAATTGGGGATGGAACTTTGCCGCTGGCTCTCCGAACTCCGACGTGGCGCGACTGGTCGAGCAAGACAACCTCTATGGCACCGCCCTGCGCGACAAGCTCTATCACGATGTCCAGCGGCAGGTCCGAATTGGCACTATGGTTGAGCAACTGCCCAGAGCTACTAACCGCGTGACCATCGACCCAGCCTACCGCACGCCAATGGGCGAATACCGCCCGGTGATCAGCTATGATCTGGACGATTATTCCCGCGCCGGGCTGGCCGCCGCCAATGACACCTGCGCGCAGATTTTCCAGCGGCTGGGTATCAAGAACCATACCTCCTACAGCCCATCGGATGCGGGGTATTTAACTTATGATGGAAAGGGTTACACCTTCTTCGGTGCAGGCCATCTGGTCGGTACGCACAGGATTGGAACCGACAGGCACAACTCGGTCACCAATGACGAGATGCGCGCATGGGACCACGACAATCTGTGGCTGGTGGGCGCGGGCTCGATGCCGACGATTGCCACGTCCAACCCAACACTGACGATGTCTGCCATGGCCTTCAGGGCCGCCAGAGCCATCCAGAAGGCCGTTCGGAAAAGGGGTGCGAAATGAGTTCGAAAAAGAAACTGGACGCCGCGCGTAAAAATCTCTGCAAACATCTGCAAGACGCCTTGATGCTAGAGCTTTCGACAATACCGCCCTACGCGACGGCCTGCTATTCGATCCTCGAGCAAGGGCAATACGACCGGTCCGAGCCGACCATCGTCAACGCCGAACCGATCGAGGTGATCCGTCAGGTCATGGTCGAAGAGATGTTGCATATGGTTCTTGCGGCGAATGTGATGAACGCGATCGGGGGCACGCCTCAGCTGAACAATCCCAACTTGCTGCCGAAATACCCGACAGAGCTTTTGAACGGGGCCGGGCCAGAGGTGCGTCTGCGCAAATTCTCGCCCAAACAGGTCAAAAGCTTTCGCAAGATCGAAACCGCGCCGAAAGACCTCCGTAAGGCATTGAGGGGGCACTATTCCACCATCGGCGGGTTCTACGCCTATGTCAGGAAGCTGCTGGAAGAAGCGTGTAAGGAGTTCGGGGACAAAGAGATCTTCATCGGCGACCCCGCGCGTCAGATCTCCAATGACGACTATTTCGGCGCGGGCGGTGAAGTTGTCGAGATCACCGGCACCCCCGCGCAACGTCGCAAGGCGGCTTTTGATGCCATCCAAAAGATCATGGAAGAGGGCGAAGGCGCAGATCTGGGTGGCAAAGCTGGCGACGGAGACACCATTCCGGGGCCAGCTGGCCATGAGGACGTTGCACATTTCTTCAAGTTCAACGAAATCCTACATAGCCGCTACTATCGCCCCGAAGATCTTGTGACCGACCCTCCGACTGGCGGTGACCTTATCGTCGATTGGAGCGCAGTCTCTCCGATGAAAGACGACCCAAGCGAGGAGAACTACAAGTCCGCCCCCGAAATCGCCGCGATCTCGGCCGAATTCAACGCCGCGTGGTCCGGTTTGCTGGACGGTCTGCACATCGCCTTCAACGAAGATAAATCCGCTTTGCGCGACCTTGTTCCAACGATGTATTCGATCAAGTCGCTGGCGCAAAAACTGATGCGCATCCCATTGCCGGACGGATCGGGCGAGACAGCCGGGCCGACATGGACCTACCTTGCGCCGAAAAAGCGGGGCTGACCTGTAGCCTAAAAACCGGCGAGACCCGTTTATGCGCCTCAGTCGAAACAGGTGTCTTCCGCTGTGTCCAACAAAGATTGTGCGGAGAATTTCAGTTTGATAACGTCATGATCGCGCTGGGGAGGGCGCGGCATCTCAATGTTGGACTATTCGCACAATGCGTGGCTCGTGGCGGCCTCGTTGGCCGTGGCGCTGATGGCCGGCTTTACCGGTCTGTACCTGACGCATGGCGCGTCGAAACTGGACAATCAACGGCGCAAATTCATCGTCGCCCTCGCAGCCGTGATACTGGGTGGCGGTATCTGGTCCATGCATTTCGTTGCCATGCTGGGCCTGCAACTGCCGATCCTGTTTTATTACGACGCGCTGGTGACGCTGATCTCGGCGCTGGTTGCCATCCTTATGGTGGGGCTGGCGCTGCTGCTTTTGCATTTCCGTCCCAGAACACCGCCGTCCATCGTTGGCGCGGGGGTGATCGTGGGGCTTGGGATCGTTGTCATGCACTATGTCGGCATGGCCGGGATGCAGCTGTGCCGACCCGTCTACAGCCTGTTCGATATCGTTTTGTCGACCGCGGCCTCGGTTGTTCTGTCGGTTCTGGCGATCTGGGTGGCCTATGACAGCCGAACCCATCGGAACATCCTACTGGGCACGGCCTGTTTCGGCATCGCGGTGTTTTCCATGCACTTCGTCGCGACCGGTCTCACGGATTTCGTCGCAACCGAGACTGCCGGGGCCGCCGGGCCTGCGCTGGACAACCAGATTCTGGCGATGGGCGTCACGGTTGCAGTCTTCCTGATCTGTGGGGCCTTCCTTCTGACCGGGATCACTTTCATTGAACCCAAGCCAGAACCGGCCGCAGTACCGGAACCTGCACCGCAGCCCGATCCCACCCCGACCCTTCGCGCCGGAGTGCCGTTTGAACGCGAAGGTCAGACCTTCTTTGCCGAACCCGCCCAAATTGCCGCCATCCGGGCCGAGGGGCATTACACTATCCTCTATATCGATTCCGAGAAACTGTTCTGCCCCTGGTCCATCACCGAGGCCGAGACACGCTTGCAACCCGATGGCTTCCTCCGCGCCCACCGAAGTTATCTGGTGAACCCCAAACATGTCTCAAGCTTCGAGAGGCACAAAGACAACGGGACATGCTATTTCGACTCTGTCGAGGCCCTCAGCAAGGTACCTGTCAGCCGATCTCGACTTTCAGACATCCGCGACGCTTTGGGCCTGTGATCGCAACTCGTGCAGCTCATTCGCATTTCGTGAAACAAGCTGCGCGCCCCGTTCCCTGCGGCTGGAACCGCTGAGCGCGTCCGTCTTTCCTGACTGAAGGTACCCCAAGGTATACCACTTGGACCCAGGGAGGAAAAACATGATACCAGCCGGTTTTGAGTATCACCGGCCAGGCGACATCGCCTCGGTCATCGGCATTTTGCAAGAACATGGAGACGAGGCGCGCGTGATCGCGGGCGGGCATAGCCTGATCCCGATGATGAAGCTGCGCATGGCCGAGATGGGCCACCTGATCGATCTCCAGGCCATCGATGAACTAAAAGGCATCGAGGTCGGGTCCGATACCGTGACCCTTGGCGCCATGGTGACGCAGCACGAGTTGATCACCCATGACGGTCTCGCCACTGCCATTCCGCTGATCCGCGAAGCGGCGTTGCAGATCGCCGACCCTCAGGTCCGCTATATGGGCACCGTCGGTGGCAATGTCGCCAACGGCGACCCTGGCAATGACATGCCCGGTCTCATGCAGTGCCTGAACGCGACCTTTGAACTGTCCGGCCCCGATGGGTCACGCAGTGTCGCCGCGCGTGAGTTTTATGAGGCCGCCTATTTCACCGCACGCGAGGATGAGGAAATCCTGACCCGGATTTCGATCCCTGTGCCGGGGGCCGGTGTTGGTCAGGCGTATGAGAAGCAAAAGCGCAAGATCGGGGATTATGCGACCGCCGCCGCCGCCGTAGTGGTCGGCAACGGCACGGCCTCGGTTGCAATGACCAACCTAGCGGACACCCCGATCTGGTCCGAAAGCGCCAGCGCTGCATTGGCCAATGGCGATGCGGACGGCTGTGTTGCCGCTATGCTGGATGCCATTGAACCCGTGGCCGACAATCGCGGACCCGTCGAATTCAAGAAACATGTGGCGGGCGTGATGCTGCGCCGCGCCATCGACCGTGCGCAAAGCCGCGCGGGTTGAGGGGAGGAAACCATGTCGAAAATGCACGTCAAACTCACCGTGAACGGCAAAGAGGTCGAAGGTCTGGCCGAACCGCGCACGCTGTTGATCCACTTCCTGCGGGAAGATCTGAAAATCACCGGCCCTCATATCGGCTGCGAGACCAGCCATTGCGGGGCCTGCACCGTGGATATCGATGGCAAATCCGTCAAATCCTGCACCACCTTCGTGGCGCAGGTGAACGGTGCCGATATCACCACCGTCGAAGGGCTCACCAACGACGATGGCAGCCTTGGCGTATTGCAGGAGATGTTCCGCGAACATCACGGGTTGCAATGCGGCTTCTGCACGCCGGGTATGATTACTCGCGCGCACCGCTTGCTGCAGGAAAACCCGAACCCGTCTGAGGAGGATATTCGCTTTGGCATGGCTGGGAACCTGTGCCGCTGCACTGGCTACCAGAACATCGTCAAGGCGATCTCGGCCTCAGCTGACATGCTGAACGCTCAGAAGGAGGCTGCGGAATGAACGATCAAACTCTGACCCCCGAAGAACGCGCCGCCAATCTCAAAGGGATGGGCAGCTCGCGCAAACGCGTCGAGGATGTGCGTTTTACCCAAGGCAAGGGCAATTATGTCGACGACATCAAGCTTGACGGGATGCTATTCGGCGACTTCGTGCGCTCCCCCTACGCACATGCCCGTGTTGTCAGCGTCAACAAAGAGGCCGCCTTGGCGATGCCCGGCGTGATCGCTGTTCTGACAGCCGAGGATCTGGCCCCGCTGGGCCTGCATTGGATGCCGACCTTGGCCGGTGACAAGCAGATGGTTCTGGCTGATGGCAAGGTGTTGTTCCAGGGCCAGGAAGTGGCTTTTGTCGTCGCCGAAGACCGCTATATCGCCGCTGATGCCGTCGAACTGATCGATGTCGAATACGAAGAACTACCCGTTCTGACCGATCCGTTCGAGGCGTTGAAATCCGATGTGGTCCTGCGCGAAGACCTTGAAGGCCAGACCGAAGGTGCGCATGGCCCTCGCAAGCATCACAACCACATCTTCACTTGGGAACAAGGCGACAAGGATGCGACCGAGGCCATTCTAACCGAAGCTGACGTGGTCGCCGAGGAGATGGTGTACTATCACCGTACACATCCCTGCCCGCTCGAGACCTGCGGGTCCGTGGCCAGCATGGACAAGGTGACCGGCAAGCTGACGCTATACGGTACGTTCCAGGCTCCGCACGCGATCCGGACAGTTGTCTCACTGATCTCCGGTATCGCCGAGCACAATATCCGCGTCATCAGCCCCGATATCGGTGGCGGTTTTGGCAATAAGGTTGGAGCCTATGCGGGCTATGTCTGCTCGGTCGTGGCCTCGATTGTCACCGGTAAGCCGGTGAAATGGGTCGAGGATCGGATGGAGAACCTGATGTCTACCGCCTTTGCCCGCGACTACTGGATGCAGGGCAAGATCGCGGCCACCAAGGACGGCAAGATCACCGGCCTTTGGTGCCATACAACCGCGGATCACGGTGGCTTTGATGCGTGCGCCGACCCGACCAAGTTCCCGGCGGGGTTCATGAATATCTGTACCGGGTCCTATGATATCCCCACCGCTTATCTGGCTGTCGATGGGGTTTACACCAATAAGGCTCCGGGCGGGGTGGCTTATCGCTGTTCCTTCCGCGTGACTGAGGCGGCCTATTTCATCGAACGCATGATCGAGGTTCTGGCCATCAAATTGAACATGGACGCGGCCGAGCTGCGCCGGATAAACTTCATCAAGGCCGATCAGTTCCCGTACCAGTCGGCTCTGGGCTGGGTGTATGACTCGGGCGATTACCATACCGCTTGGGACAAGGCATTGAAGGCTGTCGACTACGAAGGTCTGCGCGCCGAACAGGCGCAGCGGGTCGAAGACTTTAAAGCTGGCAAAACCCGCAAACTGCTGGGCATTGGTCTGACGCATTTCACCGAAATCGTTGGCGCGGGACCGGTCAAAAACTGCGATATCCTCGGCTTAGGGATGTTTGATAGCTGCGAAATCCGCATCCACCCAACTGGTTCGGCCATCGCAAGGCTGGGGACGATCTCTCAGGGCCAGGGTCACGCTACGACCTTTGCACAGATCATCGCCAGTGAGATCGGCCTACCCGCTGATGACATCACGCTGGAGGAAGGCGACACCGACACCGCTCCGTATGGTCTCGGGACCTATGGGTCTCGGTCCACGCCGGTCGCAGGGGCTGCAACGGCCATGGCCGCGCGCAAAATCCGCGCCAAGGCGCAGATGATTGCCGCATATCTGCTTGAGGTCCACGACGACGATGTCGAATGGGATGTGGATCGGTTCTCGGTCAAAGGCGCGCCCGAGCGGTTCAAGACCATGAAGGAAATCGCCTTTGCCGCCTATAATCAGGCAATCCCGGGACTGGAACCCGGTCTGGAGGCGGTCAGCTACTATGACCCACCAAACATGACCTATCCTTTCGGGGCCTATATCTGCGTCATGGAGATCGACGTGGATACCGGTGAATGGGACGTGCGAAAGTTCTATGCGCTGGATGATTGCGGCACCCGGATCAACCCGATGATCATCGACGGGCAGGTCCATGGTGGCGTGACCGAGGCCTTGGCCATCGCAATGGGGCAGGAGATTGCCTATGATGAGATGGGCAATGTGAAGACCGGCACGCTGATGGACTTCTTCCTACCGACCGCATGGGAGACGCCGAACTATATCACCGACTACACGGTGACGCCTTCTCCGCACCATCCGATTGGCGCGAAAGGTGTGGGCGAAAGCCCGAACGTGGGCGGCGTGCCCTGCTTCTCGAACGCTGTGCATGATGCGTTCCGGCCCTTTGGGTTGGTGCAAAGCCACATGCCGCATGACCACTGGCGGATCTGGAAGATTGCCAACGGGTTGGGGATGCATGGGTGATTGGGTTCGGACCGGCGTTGCCGGTCGGATCAGGCAAGGGGGCTCTGCCCCCTTGGACCCCCGAGATATTTTTAGCCAGATGAAGAATGGATCCTGGTTTTGACCTTGAAAGATGTACAAAACGGGTTGGCCGCGCAGGGTTATGTTGCTGATGAGCGATTGGCGATGGCGTTGCATCTGGCGCAGGCTTTGGGGCGGCCCTTGCTGCTGGAAGGTCCGGCAGGCGTTGGAAAGACCGAAGTCGCGAAGGCTCTGGCTGCCCAACACGACGCGCGTTTGATCCGCTTGCAGTGTTATGAGGGGCTGGATGCCAGCCACGCCATTTATGAGTGGAACTATCAGCGCCAATTGCTGGCCATCCGCGCAAGCGAAGCCCAAGGCGGCACAAGCGAAGCGCAGTTGTTCTCGGATGACTACCTCCTGAAACGACCCCTTTTGGAGGCAATCAGTGAAGACGACCCTCCGGTTCTCTTGATTGATGAGATTGACCGTGCAGACGAGGAGTTCGAGGCCTATCTGCTTGAGATATTGTCTGATTTTCAAATCACGATTCCGGAGCTTGGGACAGTCAAGGCGCGCTCCCGCCCGATTGTGATCCTGACGGCCAATGGCACGCGGGACCTTTCCGACGCATTGCGGCGGCGGTGTTTGTACAGCTATCTCGGCTATCCTTCGCGTGAGACAGAGATGGCCATTCTGAAGGCGCGTATGCCCTCTGTTGAAGGGTTGTTGGCACGTCAGATCGTCGGGGTTGTTCAGGCCATGCGCAAGGAAGACCTCGAGAAAACGCCGGGCATTGCCGAAATGCTGGACTGGGCCGCCGCCCTGTCTGGGCTAGGTGTGAACGACATGGCCCAGTCTCGGGGCGAAGTGCAGGCGACACTGGTGTGTCTGCTGAAAACGACCGCCGACTATGATGCCGCTCCGCCTGAGGTTCTGGATCGCTTGATCGGGAAGGTTGCGTGATGCAGGTCACCCGGTTCCCTTCCCGCGCGGCAGGCTTGGCGGACCGCATGAGCGGCTTCATGGCCCATCTTAGGATGAACGGATTGCGCGTGGGTCCCGCCGAAACCTGTGACGCGCTGGCCGCCTTGGCGGCGGTCGAAGCAACCGATGCGACACAGGCCAGGCAGGCCTTGTGCGTGTTGCTGACAGGCAGCGCCGAGGATTGGCGACGCTTTGATGAGCTGTTCGACGCCTACTGGTTCAATGTCGGCAAGCAGCGCAGTGGGACAGCGCAGACCGCACATGTACGGGTGCAGTCCGCAAAACCGAAGATCTGGCAGCAGCAAACACAAGACGAACAGGATCCGAAAACGGATACAGATCAGGCAGCCGCCACTCCTGATCCGGGCGACGGGGAGGCCGAAGGGATGGATGGGAAGCTGATCGCGACCCGAACGGCCAACCTGTTGCGCCGGGATCTGCGCGAATTGATGGATGACGAGTCGCTGAGACAGGCTGAACGCGCCGCAACCCAGCTGGCCCGGGCGATCCGCGACCGCCGCTCGCGCCGCCATAAACAGGCACAGCGTGGTCGGACGCTGGACATGCGGCGGATACAACGGGCCAGCCTGGCGCGGGGTGGAGAGCCGATAGACCTCTATCGCCGTGCGCGACCGCCGCGACCGATGCGGATCGTTGCGCTATGCGATGTCAGTGGGTCGATGACCGTTTATTCCCGCGTTTTCCTGGCGTTTCTCAAGGGCCTGATCGGCAGCGGAACCGAAGCCGACGCCTATCTGTTCCACACCCGTCTGATGCGCGTGACGGACGCGCTGCGCGATCACGACTCAATCCGCGCTGCGGGACGGCTTTCACTGATGGCTGAGGGGTTTGGCGGCGGGACCGATATCTCTGGCAGTCTCGAAAGCTTTCTGGACGGCTACGGCGCGCGGGCGCTGAACGGACGGACGATCGTGCTAATCTTGTCGGATGGGTATTGCAGCACGGCTCCGCAGGCCTTGGGGCAGGTTCTTGAACGGATCCAACGCAAAGCGCGCGGGGTCGTCTGGCTGAACCCTCTGAAAGGTTGGCAGAATTACCAACCCGTTGCCGCTGCCATGCAGGCCGCAGAACCCCATCTGGACGCCCATCTGCCCGCCAATACGCTTGAGGCGCTAGCGGCGCTGGAACCCGAATTCAGAAAACTGTGAAAGGATACACCGATGGCAGGTTTCGACATTTTCGACACGATTGAAGAGCTGCGGCGTACCGGCGATGCCTTTTGCGTGGCGACAGTTCTGCGCACCGCCGATGCGACCTCGGCCAAGGCCGGAGGCAAGGCGGCCATCACCCGCGACGGTACGGTTCTAGGCCATCTGGGGGGTGCCTGCGTACAACGGGCCGTACGCGCCGCAGCACAAGAGGCGCTGGTGTCGGGTGAGCCAAAAATGATCCGCGTCAAACCCTCGGACAAGGTTGTGTCAATGGCCGACCCGGACGGTGTTCAGACCTACAAAAGCGGGTGCCCATCCGGAGGGACAGTGGACATGCTGATCGAACCCTATCAACACGCTCCGCGCTTGATCATATTCGGAGACTCTCCGATCGCGCAGGCGTTGGCGTCCCATGCGGCACTGGCTGGGTTGCGCGTGTGTTTGCCTGAGGGTGCTGAAAACACGGTGAAATACACCCCCTTTGATCCCAAAGACCTGAACGCATTGGGCGTTGAAGCGCGTGATTTTGTTGTGGTGGCGTCGCAAGGCAAAGGCGACGGAGCGGCATTGAAAGCCGCGCTGCAATCACCCGCGCGCCGCGTTTCTATGGTTGCGAGTCGCCGCAAGGCCGAGGTGCTGTGTGCCAAACTGGATTCACAAGGGCTGAGCACAGAGCAGACCAAGCGCCTGAAATCGCCCGCTGGGTTGGATATCCACGCCATCGACCCGCATGAAATCGCACTTTCGATTTTGGCTGAAATCATCATGTGGCGAAATTCTGATAAAGCCCAGGAGACATCCCATGATGAGAAAATGGCTTAGCTGGCTGCACGCTTTCAAGGCGGCGCAGCCCGAGTTGACCGCGGAGGAGGCAACCGAAAAAGCCCTCCTTGTCTTTCCGAAATGTTGTTGAAAAAGGACCCCCCAGATGGAACTCACTGACGAAATCCGCATCGCTGCCCCCAAGGATGCCGTTTACCGTGCGCTCAACGATCCCGATGTGCTGCGCGAATGCATTCCGGGCTGCGAAGAGTTGATCCAGCATTCGCCCGAACATCTAGAGGCCAAAGTCGTCCTGAAAATCGGCCCGGTCAAGGCCCGCTTCAACGGCGAAGTGACGCTGGATAACTCCCAGGCGCCAGATGCGTTTTCACTGTCCGGCGAAGGCAAAGGCGGCGCGGCTGGTTTTGCCAAAGGCGGCGCAGATGTATCCCTGACCGCCGACGGGGATGAGACGGTTCTGTCGTACACCGCCAAGGTCACGATCGGCGGTAAGATCGCACAATTAGGCAGCCGCCTGATTGCAGGGACGGCTAAAAAGCTATCCGGCAAGTTCTTCGACAAGTTCGGAGAAGTTGTTGCAGAACAATTCGTGCAATAAGCGCCGCGCCTAACGCGCATCCAACGGGTGTGGCAGGGTCTGCCACACCGCATTTTGTTTCCCTCAGCCCTGAGCCTCATCCTGCATGTAGGCGATGACATTGGTGATGTCGGCCTCTTTCTTCAGGCCGGGGAACTGCATTTTGTTGCCGGGTAGAAACCCTTTTGGATCGGCCAGAAACGCCGCCAGATTCTCGGGCGTCCAGACGAGATCGCCGCTGGCAAGCGGGTCGGAATATTTGAACCCGTCCACCTGCGCCGCAGATGCACCCACCACATTGAACAGCGAGGGCCCTACGCCATTGCGGCCTTCTTTCAGCTGATGGCAGGCCTTGCATTTGCGAAAGACCTTCTTACCCGCTTTCAGATCCCCCTCTACCGCGGCGATTGCAACCGGGGCGGCGGGCGCGGTTTCGGCCTTGTTGTCGTCCATGGTAAACACAAGCCGCGCGGTGATCGGTACGGTCCGTGTGATGCCGGGCAGGTCGGCTAGTTCCATCAACTTGTCGACGCCTGCATCCACGCCTGCATCCTCGGTGCTGAGAAAAACCATATCATTGGTAGAAACCATCACCGACGTCTCGGTCAGTCGCACCACGAACATCTCAGCGTCGAACTCGATCTCGGTCCCGACCAGAGACAACGCGGCCTCGACATCGATGATCGATGATGCGCCCACGGCAAGTCCCGAGACCTCATCCATGTCGAATTTAGCGGTCAAAGCAGCGGTGCCCGCCTTGCGGAACACGTATTCGATCATCCGTTCGTTGCGAATGTCGATGTTGGTTTCTACTGAGGACAGATCAATCTCGATCTCGGCCTTGCCATCAGGGCTGACATAACCGCTCAGCCCGGTGAAGGAATTGACCTCACCCACTGTGTCTTTCTTGATCGTGCCATAGGCCAGATGAGAGGCCTCCGAGGACAGAGTCCAACTTTCCGACAGAGCCGGGGTTGCAACAATTGCAGACGCAATCGTGACTGCTTTCAACAGAAGTTTCATTTCATTTCTCCTCAGGTTATGTAATTTCTGACCCCGCGGGCCCGGTCCGTGAAAGACAAACACACACAGGTCGCGATTTATTCGATGAGTGGTGAAATCAGCTCGGAACAGGCCGTGCGCGGCGCGATCCAGACGCATTCGAAACGCGTGTGGCGCTTCGGGCTTGCCCTGTCGGGCGCCTCGGATGTGGCCGACGACCTTTTGCAATCCACATGCCTGCGCGCGCTGGAGCGTCACCATCAGGTGACATCCCATGACAGGCTGGACAGCTGGCTGATGACGATCTGCCGTTCGATCTGGCTGAATGAGGTGCGCGCGCGATCCGTTCGCAAGGCGCAGGCCTTGTCTATGACCCCAGAAACCGAATTAATTGCAACAGGACCGGATTCAGAAACGAATATTTTCGCGGCTGAAGTGTTTACTCAAGTGATGCACCTGCCAGAAGCACAGCGCGAGACCGTGATGCTTGTCTTCGTGGAAGGGTATAGCTATCGCGAGGCAGCAGCCTTGCTTGAGGTGCCGATTGGAACAATCATGAGCCGGCTTTCTACGGCTCGGCAGAAACTGAAAACCGTGATGCAGCACGAGGCTGCGGACGCCGTTCGACGGGGTGGCAAATGACGTTTTCCGATGAAACGCTGATGGCGTATCTGAATGGAAATCTGGACGAGACCGACGCGCAAGAGATCGAGAGCGCGGTCGAAGCCGATCCAGAACTAGAACAGCGCCTGATGGCGCTTGATCCGTTTGGACCCGTTGTGCATTCGGTCTTCAAGGATGTTCCGCAGGATGCGCCTCAGATCACCTTGCCGGACCGCGCGACGTCTCAACCCGCGTCTCAACCTTTTCGATTGCTGGCCGTTGCGGCCTCGGTCGCGATTGTGGCGGTCTCGGCGACGTTGTGGGCGACACGACCCGCGCCGCTAGGTTGGACGCAGCAGGCGGCGATCTACCAATCGCTCTATGTACCTGAAACAATTGCCACTCTGGACACCGCTCCCGAGGCGCTTGAGGCCCAGTTTGCTCAGGCCGAAGCCACGCTAGGCCGATCACTGAATCGCGAAGCCCTGAGCGCCTTGCCGGGTGCAGAGCTGAAACGCGCTCAGGTTCTGTCTTTCAAGGGAAAGCCACTGGTTCAGGTCGTCTTTGCGGATGATCAGGGGCGGCCCTTTGCCTTTTGCGTGATCCGTCAAGGGCCAGGGGCATCGGACAAGGATGTGAACCTTGCCGTTCTCAGCGGTCTGGCAACGGCCACTTGGGCGCAAGATGGCTATGGCTACATGATAATCGGTGCCGATGGGCAGAGCGATCTGAGTGATCGCCTGACTGCATTTTCCGAGGCAATTTCCAGCTAAAATGCACCTGGGCCTTGGTCAATCGCAGAGGCCGAAGACGACCACTCCAGTTCAAACTTTCGAGACGACTCCGGCTAGATCGAATTGTGAACGCTTAATGCAGGCGGTCTGACGCCATGGGCGTGTCCTCGAGAACCAGCTTTCCGTTCTTCAGATGCCGCTCGACGAATTTCTTCTGCAAACGACCGGCTGGCACGGGATATGCCGTTTCCGGGGCGTAGCCCTGACGTTTCACTTCCGGGAAAAGGGTGAAGATTTCTTCTCGGGCTTCTTCCGATATCGCCTTGATTGCTTCGGGGCCTGTGAACAAGCTCTCCGAGGGAGCACCATCGGCGAAAATGACCTCGTGTTGATCGAAGAGAAGGTGGAAATAGACGACCTCGGTTATGTCTTCATCCACGTAGATCCCAGGTAACGCGGCCAGCTTTAATGCCGACACAAGGACATCGGGACTGCCGAACATACGCTCGGACACTTTGGAAGACACCAACATGCGGTGTTGTCTGGACACCAGCAGGTCTTTTGCCGGAAGCCCCTGCCCAAGCGCGCCGGCAGAGATACGGACAGGTCGTAGTTTTTCCGCAGCTACACCTTGGGCCGCAAAGTCCACTGTCTTGGAACCAACCCACCGCAACCGCTGCGGGCCATTTCCCTTGGTCAGAACGACATCCCCCACAGACAAATCTTCAACAGCGGTTGGGCCGTTCGGCGTTTCAATCATGGTTCCCGCGCACAAACACAGAATATCGCCGGAGATATCACCAAAGCCGATTGCACCGGTATTGGCACCCGAAGACAGACCCCCTTCAAAGATGACCTCAATCCGGGACACCGGGCCTGCAATGGAAACGGTCAGCGAATCTGGCGCGCCCGGTCCTTCGACACCCGGAGACACATTCCCGTTGGCTTCGACCGTGTTGCCGGTCTGGACGTGAAATGGGCTGAGGTTGGAGAAAACAACCGGGACCGGATTGTCGTTCACATCAAACGCCAGAACCGTCACTCTATCGTCGAAAGAGAATTCGTTGCTGTCCAGATCCAGAATTTCGAACGTCACGTTTTTAACAGCGGTTGAAAACGTCACCTCTGATGTAGCAGGGCCGGGGATGCCCGAAACAAACAGGTTTCCACCAAGAAACCCATTGAAGAATACCCCTGGATCAGAGGCCACGGTTAGCGTCGACGAGTTCGAACCGTCTGTCAGCACGGTCGAACTGTTCGCACTGCCCAGAGTTGACCAATCAAATAGGAATGGCACTACTGCTTCTCCCAAACCGCTTAAACTGCATAGAATAACGATATTCTATCTCGTGCGTACTAATGCATCCTTAAATTGACAACCCTAGTATCTTTTTCCTGTAGTGTGATCAATTACAGCGTACCCCAATCAACCAGGACCGAAAATGGCCGTCGTTACCATGCCTGCGCAAACAGCCCAGCGGCTGAAGGACGAAATTCTCAAGCTATCGCAATCCGTTGAGGTCAAATTGTTTCTTGCCAAAGACGTCGTTCAACTGATCGGTTTCACCGAAGAAGAGATCGCAGGTTTTGGCGGAGAAACCGGCGATGCTGTCGTTTTGGCAGTGCGGGACCTTGAGGCTCTAAAGCAAGCTATTCCACAATCTGCCAGCGGACGCTTGAATTATATCCCGATCGTAAACGAAAAAGCCAAGGCCAAGCTGGATCCGTTTTATCAGGCCTAGACCGCACTCGGCGTGTTTGTGGCAAAGGGTGAGGCACACGCCCCACCCCCTTAGTATCACGCGTCGATGATGTTGTGGCCGGGACCGTAGGGGAAGCCAGTGATGTTCTCGGCCCCGTCTTCTTCGACCACTAGAATATCATGCTCACGGTAGCCTCCGGCTCCGGGCTGGCCTTCGGGGATCCACAGCATCGGTTCGATGGACACGACCATGCCGGGTTCCAGAACCGTGTCGATATCCTCGCGCAGTTCCAAACCCGCCTCGCGACCATAGTAGTGACTGAGCACACCGAAGGAGTGGCCATAGCCGAAGGAACGGTATTGCAGCAGACCCTCATCTTCAAAGAAGCGGTTAATCTCAGCGGTGATGCCCGAACAGGTCGCGCCGGGTTTAATCAGGCTCAGGCCAAGCTCGTGCGCGGCGACGTTAGCCTTCCAGATGCGCAGGCTGTCGGCGTCGGGTTCGCCCAGAAATAGGGTACGCTCCAGTGCCGTGTAGTAACCCGAAATCATCGGGAAGGTGTTCAGCGACAGGATATCGCCCTTTTGCAGCGCCCGTTTGGTGACCGGGTTATGCGCGCCATCGGTATTAAGGCCGGATTGGAACCAGACCCAAGTGTCACGGTATTCCGCGTCGGGATACGCGCGGGCGATCTCCGCCTCCATCGCGTCGCGGCCTGCCATGGCGATCTCGATCTCGGTTGCGCCTTCGCGGATGGCGGCGTGGATGGCCGCTCCGCCCACATCAGCGGTTCGGGCACCACCTTTGATCAACTCGATCTCTTCGGCGGATTTCACCATACGGACCGCCATGGTGTCGGGCGCGATGTCAACCAGTTCAGGCAGGCCCAGCATCGCCAAAGCCGTATCGCGCGCGGCGAGTGTCATGTGATCGCTCTCGATCCCGATCCGTTTCGCGCCACCAATCAGGCTGGCCACCGCGCGCCAATAATTGTCGCGCTTCCAATCGGTATAGATCACATTGTCTTCGACGGAGCGGCGCCACGGCTGGCCCGCGTCGATATTGGCCGAAACCGTGGTGCAGGCGTCCTGCGTGACTACGCAGCCATAGGGCCGGCCAAAGGCGCAGTACAGAAAGCCCGAGTAATAGGCGATGTTCTGCATCGACGTCAGCAGCACCACGGGGATATCCCGCGCGGCCATGATAGCGCGCAGTTTGTCCAGGCGGCGGTCGTATTCACCTTTGCTGAACGGCAGGGGGGCTTTGTCGCCATTGTGGCAGGTGAAGAATTCGGGGCGATTTGTCATGTTCAGGTCTCTCATCTTTGCCGGGTGGCAAACCCGGCCACTTGTCCCGGCGTTCAGGACAGGCGGTCTCGGGGTCCGAGAGCCGATCATCCCAGTGCGCCCGCGACGCCATCGCGGCTGGGATGAACGGTTAAATCGTTAGATCAGGCGCGCGCTTGCGTCAAGCGGGGGAAAGCCCCCGCAGACGCTCGGACCGGCGGCGTAGCAATTCGACCGTTGTCAACAGCGCGATCGAGATCACGACAAGGATCGTCGCCACCGCCAGAATGGTCGGGCTGATCTGTTCGCGTAGACCAGTGAACATCTGCCATGGCAGGGTCTTTTGGCTGGCCGAGCCGACAAACAGCACCACGACCACTTCATCAAACGAGGTGATGAAGGCAAACAAACCACCTGAGATCACGCCCGGCAGGATCAGCGGCATCTGGATCTTGAAGAAGGTCCGCACCGGCCCTGCGCCCATATTCGCCGCCGCCCGTGTCAGCGAGCGGTCAAAGCCGACCAGCGTGGCGGTCACGGTGATGATGACGAACGGGATGCCCAGAACGGCATGCGCGAGGATGACCTTCACATAGCCAACGAAGTTCTTGTTCATACCCAGCGTGCCTTCCATGAAGCGGCCGATATCGCTGTAGAAAAAGAACATGCCAGTGGCCGAGATGATCAGTGGCACGATCATGGGTGAGATCAGGATACCCATGATGGCGCGGCGACCGGGAACATGGCTCTGGCTCAGGCCGATGGCCGCCAGGGTGCCCAGCGAGACAGAGATCACCGTCGCAATTGGCGCGATGATCAGCGAGTTCTTGAAGCTGCGCTGCCATTCATTGTTGGTGAAGAAGTCGCGGTAATGCTTCAGCGAATACCCCTCGGGGTCCAGTCGCAACATCTCGGGCGTGAAGGTAAAGAAGTCCTGCGCGTTGAACGATAGTGGCAGAACCACAAGGATGGGCGTGATCAGGAAGACGAAGATTGCACCGCAGATCACTCGGAACAGGTAGTGATAGAACACCTGCTTCGCAGTCAGATACGGCAGTAATTTACGGCGATAACGGCCCTCATATAGCCAGTAGATGAACCATGCGAAGAACCAGCCGCCCAGCAGGCCCAGAACGCCGCCCATGGGACCCGAAATCAGAAACCCGGCGATGCCGAAGCCCAAAATGGTGATCCAGCGGGCCAGATTCTCATTCTTTAGAACAGCGATGTAGATCCAAGCCAGTGCCGCGATCAGGGCGGCTCCGCCAATGATGCCCAGAAGGATCGAACCATTACCTGCGCCAACGAAGACACCGGCGAAGGCCCCTGCCAACGCAACGCTCGGCAGCACCATGGACATTGGTTTGCGGGAAATCGGAGTAAGTGCGGCCATGTCGATTATCCAAGCTTCACGTTATCAATGCCGACGATCTTGTCGTAACACCAGTAGAGCAACAGCACGACGGCCAGCAGGATCGTGCCCAGCGCCGCCGCCAGCCCCCAGTTCAGCGAGGACGAGATGTGGTAGGCGATCCGGTTCGAGATGAAGACGCCCTTGGTGCCGCCCACGATCTCGGGCGTGATGTAGTAGCCGATGGCCAGAATGAACACGAGGATCGACCCCGCGCCGATGCCCGGAATGGATTGCGGAAAATAGATGCGCCAGAAGGTCGTCCAATTCGTCGCGCCCATGGATTTCGCGGCGCGGGTGTAGGATTCGGGGATCGTCTGCATCACCGAATACATCGGCAGGATCATGAAGGGCAGCAGGATATGCGTCATCGCGATGATCGTACCGATCTGGTTGTTGATGATGACAAGTCGGGCGTCATCGGCCACCAACCCAAGCCAGACTAGCGTTTCGTTGATCACACCCTGTTGTTGCAGCATGACCTTCCACGCCGAGGTTCGCACCAATAGCGAGGTCCAGAAAGGTAACAAAACGAGTATCATCAGTAAGTTTGACACCCGCATTGGAAGCGTCGCCAAAAGGTAACTGACAGGATAGGCCAACAAGATACAGGACGCGGTGATCACCAGTGACATGAACAAAGTACGCCCGAATAGCTTGATCAGGATCTGCTTGTCCTCGGGCTGCGCCTGCGCGCCTTCGGGCGTGCGGCGCATATCGACCGCGTTCAGAAAGTAGCCATTCGTCACGGCGGGCGAGTGAGTCTTGATCACCGCCCAAGTCTGCGGTTCGCCCCAGCCCTCGTGGATTTCGATCACCTGATCCTTGAACGGCCCATCTGTTTCGGGATCCAGCTTGCCCATTTTACGACCCGAGCGGCGGAACATCGAGGACATGCCTGTCTCTTCATAGTTCAGACGCGAGCCCAGTCGGGTATGTGTCTTGTTGTCGACAGCCACGACCATGTCCCGGACAAAGGCATCATAGACGGCCTCGTCAGGCAGTTCGCCACTGTTTTCGTCCCAGCTTTGTAATGCTTCGACCGTCAGGGGCAGGGTTTGCTGCACAATGCTGTTTTCCACCGACCGGAAAAGCATCGATGCAATCGGCACGATGAACGAGAACAGCACGAACAATAGCAGAGGGGCCACCAGCATCAGCGCCCGCAGCTTTTGTCGCCTCAACGAACGTGCCAGCGATTGCTTGAGCGGCGTTCCGTCCGCTGCCAGCATAGGTCCGGCGTTTTGGCTTGCGTCAGTCATCAGTGCCCCTTGGGTTTTCTTTGGTCCGGGGGCGGCGCACCGCCCCCGACTTTGTCATGAAATCAGACGCTTACTGCGCCAACCACGCCTGGAACTTGGCGTCGATGTCGTCGCGGTAGTCAGCCCAGAACTCGTAGTTATACAAGAACGTGTTCTTGGCGTTGTTGGGATCGGTCGGCATATGCGGTGCCATGTCGATACCCAGATCAGCATGCTGACCTACCAGCGGAGCCGAAGAGGCACGGGCCGGACCGTACGAGATGTACTTGGCCTGATCCGCAAGACGCTGAGTGTCGGTCGCGAACATGATGTAGTCCAGTGCGCGTGCCTGACGCTCTTCGCTCAAACCGGCCGGGATGATCCAACCGTCCAGATCGAACACCTGCGCATCCCACAGCATAGCAACGGGCTGGTTCTGCTCTTCGATCACGCTGAACAGACGACCGTTATAGGTCGAGCCCATGATGACCTCACCATCAGCCAGCAGCTGGGGGGTGTCAGCACCTGCCGACCACCAGACAACACTGTCCTTGATGGTGTCGAGCTTGGCCAGAGCCTGGTCCTGACCCTCTGCAGTCGCCAGCACGTCATACACGTCGTCCTTGGCAACGCCGTCACAGATCAGAGCCCATTCCATGTTGTTGATCGGACGCTTTTCCAGCGAGCGCTTGCCCGGGTAGTTTTCCAGATCAAACACGGCGCAGACGTCTGTCGGCGGTGTGTCACCGACCAGGTCGGTGCGGTAGCCGAATGTGGTCGAGTAAACGATCTGCGGGATAAAGCAGTCACTGACCAGCAGGTCACCGAAGTCTTCGGATGCGGGCGTGCCATCAGGTGCCGGGGCGAGCATGGTATCGGGATCGATTTCCATCGCCAGACCTTCGTCGCAAAGACGGATCGCGTCCGCCGCAACAACGTCAACCACGTCCCAAGTGATGTTCCCGGCTTCATTCATCGCGCGCAGCTTGGCAACCGCTTCGGCCGAGCTGTCATCGTTCAGGATGGTGACGCCAGTCTTTTCCGAATAGGGCTCGTGATAGGCCTTGAGCTGCGATTTGGAATAGGCCCCACCCCATGAGACGATGGTCATCTCTTCGGCGGAAACGCCACCGGCCGCTGTTGCCAGAGCCGCTGCAGTCAGCAGTGTCTTTGTTGGTTTCATGTAAAACTCCCAGTATTTCCCGTTTGTTGTATGGTCAGCCGACGCACGGGTTTTCGCCAGCCGGTCCCTCAGTGTAACCGCGCTTGTGCCGCGCGGCTTGGTCTATGCGTCAAGCGCACGACAATCCTTGGCCAGCCAACCGATATCGATCTCTTGACCGGGTTGCAGGCGAATAGCATCGGGGGCATTCCGTGTCTTGACGATGAACTCGTCATTGCCCGCTACAGACATGCGGAAGCGGAACACGTCGCCCATATAGATGAATTCCTTGACCGTCGCCTTCAGCGTATGCGCGTCGGCATGCAGACGATCCTTGTTGAATTCCACACGCTCCGGCCGGATCGAAACCTTGGTCCGTTCGCCCGGATTGTGCACATTGATCGGCACCGCATCAATTTCTGATCCGTCATCCAGCTGCACCACACAGCCGTCGCCGTCGATGGATTTGACCACACCTTCCAGCGTGTTGTTCTCGCCGATGAACTGCGCGACGAAGCTATTGTCGGGCTCTTCGTAAAGTTGATCCGGCGGGGCCAGCTGCTGAATGCGGCCATCGTCGAACACCGCGACCCGGTCTGACATCGTCAGCGCCTCGGTCTGGTCGTGGGTCACGTAAACCGTGGTGATGCCCAGCTCATGCGCCAGTCGGGTGATTTCGAACTGCATGTGCTCGCGCAGCTGTTTGTCCAGCGCGCCCAGCGGCTCGTCCATCAAAACCAGTTCCGGCTCGAACACCAGGGCCCGTGCCAGAGCGATCCGTTGTTGCTGACCACCGGAAAGCTGCGCCGGACGGCGCCCGCCAAAGGCACCCATCTGCACCATGTCCAAAGCGCGTTTGACCTTTTCGTCGCGCTCGGACTTGCCCAACTTGCGAACTTCCAGAGGAAACGAAAGGTTTTCGGCCACCGTCATGTGCGGGAACAGAGCGTAATTCTGAAACACCATGCCAATCCCACGTTTGTGCGGCGGGATATTGTTGATGGGCTTTCCATCCAGCAGGATTTCACCATGGGTAGCGGTTTCAAACCCGGCGAGCATCATAAGGCAAGTTGTCTTGCCTGAACCTGACGGCCCGAGCATTGTCAGAAACTCGCCCTTCGGCATTGCAAGGTTGAGATCTTTAACGACGAGATTCTCGCCATCATAAGACTTCTGAACGCGTTGAAATTCGACAAACGCGGCGTCGTTCGTTGTACCGGTCACAAGACCCCCTGTTTCGTCAAATGATTACCCGAGGCTTTCGGATTTCATTGATCTGTGATCCACAGTTAAGACCAAGCGATACGTACTTGGCAACAAGTTATGGTGCTTTTGCCAAAATTGAGTTCACACTTACCTGTCAATGCACAGCGTTTAAGCGCCGCATATGCCACGCAAGACATTGATTACTCGACAAAACAGGTTTTCCGATCCGCTCTTGGATTTTCGGTATCGCGTCGAGAGTTCGCAGGTTGGTACAACTCAGGAACACCGCCTCGACCGCCGGATCTGCCCCCAATTCGGAGGCCGCCTCGACCACGGATTCCGTCGATATCCGCGCCACCTTGGCCTCTTCTGCCTGCCCGAAACTTGCAAAAACATCCATGCCTATTCCACTGGCCTGAAACGCAGTACGCAGCGGTATGTTGACCTCTTCGATGTAAGGCGACAGCAGGGCAAATTTCGAAACACCGAGGTCGGCGGCGCAGGCAATCGCCGCGCGCAGAGGATTCGTTACTTCACGGGTGTTGCATGTCTGTTTGACCAGTTCTGCCACGCGCTCTGACCCGATCACAGAACTGGCCGAGGTACAGCCATAACCCACAACATTGTAGGGTCGCGCATTTGGAAGCAAACGCGCTGCTGCGGGCAGCGCCTTCTCCATCTCGGCAAGGCTTTCGGTCGTCACCTCGATCCCGCTGGGAATACGCGTGACGTGAAGGGGATATTTGCGGTCCGCGAAATATGCGCCGAATTCAGGCTCTAGCGTCTCATCGACCTGCAAAACGATCAGCCCAAGCGGCGAGGCGTTTGGATCGTCTTCGTCCAGAGTGTAAGGGACATGGGTCATAGCTGCATCATCTCCGGCCCGATCCTCGGGCTGATAAACCGTGGGGTGCTGTCAGTGATGACTATGTTTTCCTCATGCACCAGAATTTTGTCGCCAACGGCGATGCCCGGTTCCAGTGTCAAAACCATTCCCGGCTCCAGAACGGTGTTGTCCGACGGGATCAGGGACGGCCATTCGGTGAGGGACATTCCCAAACCATGGCCCAGGCGACCCGCATCCGTACCCTCTGCATCCGCCGTGAGAACCGCGTTCATGGCATGAAACAAATCCGCTGCGGTTGCGCCCGGACGAGCGATTTCGAACGCAGCATCCGATGCCTCGATTAACCTAGCATGGGCGTTTGCCACATCAGGCTGAGGCGGGCCGATTGACCAGTTTCGGTCGAAGTCACAGAAATACCCGTCCCAGACCAAACCAGTGTCCAACATCAACACATCGCCCAGCGCCAGCGGTACGCCAAAGGCTGGTGAAATCACATCGGCATAGCCACCCTGCTCCGCACCGCCTGCAAGATAGGGCACCCAATCGGCGCCCTCTTCCAAGCACAGCATCTGAAAGCGGCGGAACACCTCATCCAACGGCACTCCCTCTCCGGCGATCTCGGGGACGCGGGCGAAGGCCCGACCGGCAATGCTGCAGGCGGTTTCGATCTTGGCAATCTCGGCCTCGGACTTGACCATACGCAACCGGCGCAGGATGCCGCTGTCGCCTGTCAGCACCCTTGGTCCAAGCCGGCGGCGCAGACGTTCAAGGTCTGCCAAAGGCATGCGGAGGTGCGTCTCATGCCCATCCGGGATCCCAATTCGCCCCTCTTCGGGTGTCACTTCCGCCAGCGTGTCACATAGCAGGGAGACACCGTCATCTTTCAGATCAGGCGCACTCCACGTGCGGATATCATCGATCCATGTCTGCGCCATAAGGGCTGCCCCGATCGACGGGATCACTGCGATCGGCTTGCCCTCGGCTGGCACAATGAGGAACCACGGGCGGGTCGGGCTTTCCCAAAACCGGGTCAGAAACCCGGTAAAATAGCGTACATCCGTCTCGGTTGTCAGCAAAAGCGCAGATAGGCCCGCCGCATCTATCAAATGCTGCGCGCGCTTGGTACGCGCTTCAAACTCGGATGGCGCAAACCCCCTCATTCTGCGGTCTCGGAGAGGATACACAGCACGCGCGAGGTCTCGGTCATTCCCAATTCGGCCCGCGCCTGGTCATTCAGAACTGCTGCGAGCCCAGCGCCGCCCGAGGCTGTTGTCTCCAACCCCGCTGCGGCCATGGCGGCCAGTTTCTCGGATACGTCCTCGTCCGAAAGTGTCAGGAACAGGTCGGCGTCGCGTGCCAGTCCGTTCAGCGCGATCAGCGAAGGCTCCTTGCAATCCAAACGCCCCATAATGCTATCTGGCCCATCGGCGAACACGCACGACCCGGCCTCGATACTGGCCTGCAGGGCGGGCGCGGCTTCAGGTTCGACCACGACTATTTTCGGCGCGTCACCCCAGGCTTTGCGGGCGTAGGCAGCAACAGCCCCGGCCAGACCACCAACACCGGCCTGCAACATGATGTGAGTCGGCACTTCGGGGCATTGGTCCACCGCCTCAGACGCCATTTGCAGATACCCCTCCATCAGGGTCCACGGCAGATCAAAATACCCGTCCCATGAGCTGTCCGAGAGCAAGGTCCACCCGTTTTCGTCAGCCGCGTCGCTTGCGGCTTGCATGCTGGCTGCATAATCGGACCCACTGCGAACCACGTCGGCACCTTGGCCTTTTAGTCGGGCGGCAAAGCTCTCGGGCACCGTCTCGGCAATATAGACAACAGCTTTTGCGCCAAACATCCGCGCGCCCGCCGCAACACTCATCCCGTGATTGCCAGCGCTGGCGGTCACGTAGGTTGACCCTGCCAATGTGTCTGCACCCGGCGCATCAGAGGCTTCGGCAGCATGGCGCGCAACCACATAAGCCGCACCGAGGGCCTTGAACGAGCCCAGATTCATGCGCGCGCGTTCATCCTTGACCCAAAGCTTCGCAACCGGGGCGAGGCCTGCGGCATCCACCAACGGTGTCTCTTTCGCCGCCGGGCACATCGACAACAATGCCGCAACGCGGGCCGCATCTGTCGACGGATAAGGGGCCGAGGGCGCAAGATTGGGACCTGCCCGGTGTGTATTCGCAACGATTTTCATGTGACTCCCCGCCTTTTTGCCTGACGTGATCCGATCGCCCTTGATCTGTCAACTCTCCTGATCGTTAACCGATCTGCTCCAAGAGCCAGTCATGAAACAATCCCGCTGCCGGGTTCGCGGTATTGGCGGATAGGAAATACCCCTCATTGCTGTCGATCGACCCGCTATGCGCGCGCTCGACCAAGCCCGTATCAAGCGCGTGTTTCGCCAAAAGCTCGCTCACCAAAGCCACGCCACCCCCATGCGCCGCCAATTGAAGCGCCATGCCAAAAGTATCCACAAAAACGGTGGGCTGGCTTTGTAACCCTTGGCTTTCCAACCATCGACTCCACCCGCCTGAAGTCCCTACCGCCTCGATCAGTGGCAGGTCCGAAATGTCCCCCAACAGGGCCGGGGATTTGAAGGGAACAAGCCGGTCCGGCATCAGACGAACAGCGCCCTGCCCCACCTGTTTCTTCGATCCGAACCGCACCTGCACATCCGCTTGAGAAGCATTGAAATCGTCCGGCCAAATCGCGCTGAGCAGCCGCACACGGATATCCGGGTGCTGATGGGCAAACGCGGGCAGATGTGGGGCGATGACCCATTGCGCGATACTGACCGAGGTCGCGACCGTCAGAACGTCTCCGGACGCGTTGGTGTCGAACTGCCCGGCAGCAACGGCCAGCGCCTCAAGCGCCTTGCCCACCTCGGGCAACAGCTTTCTCCCCGCATCCGTCAGCGCCAGACTGCGCGGATGGCGCACGAAAAGGGATGCGCCCAACCGCAATTCAAGCGATTTCACCTGCTGGCTGACCGCAGATTGCGTCAGACCGATTTCCTCGGCCGCAGCGGTAAAGCTAAGCGTGCGGGCGGCGGCCTCGAAGGAACGGAACCAGGTCAGAGGGGTAAGTGATTTTGCCATAGGCCAAGCCAGTCATTAGTCTTGTTAATGTCAAAGCACATAATTCTATCATTTGTCAAAAACCAGCCCCGTTTCTAACGTCGGCCCGCGCGACAGGAGAAGTTTTATGCAGCCGGAAATACGCAAAATCGTAACCTATGATGAAGAGGTTCTGGTCGAGGGGTTTCGCCCCGCAAAAACCCCATGGCGCATGTTCGCAGTGGCCGCTGTGGTCACCAACCCATGGGCCGGCCGATATGTCGAAGACCTGAAGCCCGAGATTCAGGCCTACGGTCCCGTTCTGGGTGAGATGATGACCAAGCGCATGATTGCGCTGGCTGGCAGCGGCGATGCGATCGAGGCCTATGGCAAGGCCGCAGTGGTTGGTCTGAATGGCGAGGTCGAGCATGCCTCAGGCCTCATTCACACTCTGCGCTTTGGCAACCACTACCGGCAGGCCGTCGACGCAAAGTCATATCTCGCCTTTACCAACACCCGAGGGCCCGCGAACGCTCCGATCATGGTGCCGCTGATGGACAAGAACGACGCCGGGCGGCGCTCGCACTATCTGACCATCCAGTTTTCGATCCCCGACGCACCACGAGACGACGAGATTGTTGTGGTGCTTGGCGCGGCGACCTCGGGCAGGCCGCATCACCGCATTGGCGACCGCTATCAGGACCTCAAGGATTTGGGCCATGACGTGGACAACCCGGCCGCGGTCTGAGATCGGCGGGCTCGTAGCAATCCAGACCGGAGCGGGACCGAATGTCCTGCTGCTGCACGGCGTTGGATTGCGCGCAGAGGCCTGGGGCGCCCAATTGGACGCGCTGGCATCGGTGGCGCGTCTGACCGCACCGGACATGCCAGGTCATGGTGAAAGCCCAATAGGCAGCACGCGCGCAGAGTTGTCGGGATACACCGAAGCTACATTAAGCGTTCTGGATCAACTGGGGGGACCAACGGTCGTTGTTGGTCATTCCATGGGCGCAATGATCGCGCTCGATCTTGCGGCAAGGGCACCGCAACATGTCGCCGGTGTCGTTGCACTGAACGCCATTTTCGAACGCAGTTCCGAGGCCACAAAGGCCGTTACAACCCGCGCCGCCGCACTTGACGGTCAAACACCAAGTGATCCGACGGTCACTCTACAGCGTTGGTTTGGTGACACTGATCCGCCAGAATGTGCTGCGTGCCGAACCTGGCTGACGACCACAGATCCAGCGGCCTACAAGCAAGCTTATACGGTATTTGCCAACAGTCCGATCCCGCGCCGGGACGATTTGAAGACGCTCACCTACCCCGCCTTGTTTATAACGGGTGATCTTGAGCCCAACTCGACCCCGGACATGTCACGCGCCATGGCGGAGCTTGTTCCGAACGGGCGGGCGCAGATCATCAAGGGCGCTGCTCATATGATGCCGATGACCCACGCCGCAGAGGTTAACGCCGCACTGTCAACCTTTCTGAATGAGGTGCAACAATGACCAGTCTCGATCCTCGCGACCTGCGGCGCGCCTTTGGCAGCTTCATGACCGGCGTCACAGTTGTGACGACGCGCGATGCCGCGGGCGTTCCGTTGGGGTTCACTGCCAACTCCTTCTCATCCGTTTCTCTGGACCCGCCGCTCTTGCTGGTTTGCCCGGGCAAGAACCTGTCCTCCTACGATGCCTTCACGTGCTGCGAGCATTTCGCGGTGAACATTCTGGCTGAGGGGCAAGAGGATGTCTCAAACACCTTCGCCGGGTTCAAAGGGGATCGATTTGCGAAAACCGCGCATCAGCTGAACGCTCATGGTGTCCCTCTTCTGGACGGCGCGGTCGCGACGTTTTCATGCCGGACCCATCAGACCATCGAGGCCGGAGATCACTGTATTCTGATCGGAGAGGTTGAGGCCTACTCACATGCCGAAACCCGAGGCCTCGGATATGCCAACGGGCAGTATTTCAGCCTCGGCCTTGAACGCGGCGCATTCGAGGCCGCAGACCGAACCGTTGTCTGCGGCGCTATCATCGAATGCGACGAAAAAGTGCTGTTGGAGAAAACCGCGTCCGGATACCGCCCGCCGCAGATCAGCTTGTCGGATCATCAAGCCCTGCGCGAAAGCCTGCAGCAAGACTTGGCAAAGCGCGGGATCACGGCGCATTTGGGTGCCGTCTATTCCGTCTACGACGATGCCACGACGCACCATGTCTACACGCTCGCGTCGGCATCGACCCTACCGCTCAACAACAACCTTGAATCGGTTGCCATCGAAAACCTTGCAAACCTGACTTTCGCAACCCCAGCCATCGCCACCATGATGTCTCGCTTTGCGTTTGAAAGCCTGACCCGCGACTTTTCGCTATACCTCGGCGACGCACAGCGGGGCGATGTACATACTCTCTCGGAAAGGACTGAATGATGGAGTTTTCCCTCTTTGCTCATATGGAGCGGCTCAACCCCGAACAGCCTCATGAGAAACTGTATGAAGAGTTTATCGAGCTGTGCAAAATGGCGGATGACGCCGGTATGCGAGCGGTGTGGACGGGCGAGCATCACGGGATGGATTTCACCATCGCGCCCAATCCATTGATGTCCCTAGTCGATATCGCGCATCACACCAAAAACATCCGCCTTGGTACCGGCACCGTCATCGCGCCCTTCTGGCACCCGATCAAACTGGCCGGTGAAACCGCCGCAGCCGACCTGATGACCGGGGGACGCATCGAACTGGGTATCGCACGCGGGGCCTATTCCTATGAATATGAGCGATTGATCCCTGGCATGGATGCCTGGGACGCGGGCCAGCGCATGCGGGAAATCGCCCCCCTGTTGCCCAAATTGTGGGAAGGCGACTGCGCCCATGACGGAGAGTATTTCCAATTCCCCGCCACCACCTCTGCCCCGAAACCCGTTCAGGACGGAGGGCCACCGATCTGGATCGCGGCCCGCGACCCGAACAGCCATGAATTCGGCGTCCAAAATGGCTTCAACATTCAGGTCACGCCTCTCTGGCAAGGCAACGCAGAGATTGAGAGTTTGATGGGCCGCTTCAATGATGCCTGCACCAACTATGACGGGCCGCGCCCCAAGATCATGCTGCTTCACCACACCTATGTCGGGCAGGACGCCGCTGATGTGGATCAGGCCACGCGTGAGCTTTCGCGCTTTTACAATTATTTCGGTGCGTGGTTTCAGAACAAGCGACCCGTACATCAGGGGCTGATCCAAACTCTGACGGATGAGGAAATGGCCGCCAACACCATGATGGCCCCCGAAAACATCGGCCGTGATCTGACAGTTGGCACGGCTGAGCAGGTCACGGATCGCCTGAAGCACTATGAAGACCTTGGTTATGATGAATACTCGTTCTGGATGGACAGCGGCATGAGCTTTGAGCGCAAGCGCGCTTCGCTGGCCCGGTTCATCGACGACGTGATGCCAAAGTTTCAGTGAGGACCCGTGATGCAACAGAACCCACACTATCAGCTTTTCATCGACGGAACCTGGACCGAGGGCGCCAACGGGCAGGTCATGACCTCGCAAAACCCTGCCACCGGCGAAGCTTGGGCGAGTTTCGCCTGCGCGGCACCAGAGGATGTAGATCGCGCCATCTCGGCGGCGCGTCGGTCCCTGAATGACCCGGCTTGGCGGGATCTGACGCAAACTGCACGCGGCAAACTGTTGTTCAGGCTTGCTGAGCTGATCGAACAAAACGCCGATCGCATTGGCGAGATTGAGACGAAAGACAGCGGAAAGCTCCTGGCCGAAACCGCAAGCCAGACGGCCTATGTCGGCGACTACTATCGCTACTATGCTGGTTTGGCCGACAAGATTGAAGGCGCGGTGCTTCCGATCGACAAGCCCAACCTGCATGTCTTTACCCGCCGCGAACCGATCGGCGTCGTCGTCGCAATTGTGCCCTGGAACGCGCAGATGTTTCTGACGGCAACCAAGCTGGGACCAGCCCTTGCCGCCGGATGTTCGGTGGTGCTGAAGGCCTCTGAGATTGCGCCCGCTCCGATGCTGGAATTCGCGCGTCTGGTCGAGGAGGCGGGCTTCCCGCCCGGCGTCGTCTCGGTTATCACGGGCGACGCAGAAAACTGCGCGATCCCCCTAACCCGACACCCCGACGTGGATCGCATCGCCTTTACCGGTGGTCCCGAAACCGCGCGCCATGTGGTTCGCAACTCGGCCGAAAACTTCGCCGTAACCACGCTGGAGCTGGGCGGAAAATCCCCGATTTTAGTATTTGACGATGCCAATCTGGACGGGGCCGCCAATGGCCTGATCGCAGGTAATTTTGGGGCCTCCGGGCAAAGCTGCGTCGCCGGATCACGCGGTTTGATACATCGCCCAATTCTGGAGGCCTTGGCCGCCAGGATCGAAGAGAAAATGAAAGACGTTGTTGTGGGTGATCCGTTGAACGCCGCAACCCATATCGGGCCGCTCTGCACCAATGCACAGATCGCCAATATCAAGACGGTACTGGCTAAATCCGCCGATCAGGGCGCGCGCATTCGATTTGGCGGCGCGCCCCTCGACCGGCCCGGCAACTTCATGGCCCCGACTCTGGTCGAATGTGCATCACCCGAGACCGAGACCCTTAAGGTCGAGATGTTCGGGCCCGTCATGTCCCTGTTGCCCTTCGACACCGAAGAAGAAGCAATCGCTTTGGCCAACGACACCCCGTTCGGATTGGGATCGGGCGTATTCACCGAAAATGTCGCCCGCGCGCATCGCGTTTCGTCCCGATTAAAGGCCGGTATTTGCTGGATCAACACCTATCGTGCGGTGTCACCCATCGCGCCGTTTGGCGGCTACAACCAATCCGGCTATGGCCGCGAAGCCGGGATCGAGGCCATTCAGGACTATACGCGCACCAAGACCGTTTGGCTGAATACATCAGATCATCCCATGTCGAACCCGTTTGTAATGCGCTGAGGGGGCGATAGATTTCGCCCTCTTCTCCACAACCCTATGGCCCTTCGGAAAATTATCCCACACTATGGCGCAAGAATAGTGGTTGGAGACGGAAGAATGAGCGCACATGGATATGAAGGCGGTCGGTTAAACTTGCCCTTTGTCGGGATTTCGACCTTTGGCAAATATCCCTATGTCAGCGACTGGGATGCGATCGACGCTGATGTCGCGATCTTGGGCGCTCCATTCGACTTTGGCACACAGTTTCGGCCCGGCGCGCGGTTCGGCCCACGGGCCATCCGCGAAGCCTCGACCCTGTTTTCCTTCGGGCATGGCGGCGCATACGACCACGAGGATGACATCACCTACTTGCCGTCGGAAACCACCCGGATCGTGGATCTGGGCGATGCGGATATCGTGCATACCAGCACCGAAAAAAGCCACGAGAACATAAAACTCGGTGTCGAAAAATGCCTTGAGGCCGGGGCCTTGCCCGTGGTTCTGGGCGGAGATCATTCGGTCAACATCCCCTGCATTGATGCCTTCGCAGCGGATTGCGAAAAGAACGGCCCCATTCACATAGTTCAGATCGACGCGCATCTGGATTTCGTGGATGAACGGCACGGGGTTCGGTTTGGGCACGGAAACCCAATGCGGCGTGCGGCGGAGAAACCCTATGTCTCGGGCCTGACGCAAATCGGCATCCGCAACGTCTCGTCGACCGCAAAAGAGGGCTATGAGGACGCCCGTCGTATGGGGTCAGACATCCTGTCCGTCCGGCAATTGCGCGAACTGGGGACCGAGGCCGTTCTGGACCGGATACCGGAGGGCGCCAGGTACTATGTCACCATAGACATTGACGGTTTCGATCCCTCCATCGCGCCCGGGACCGGTACACCCAGCCACGGTGGGTTCCTGTACTACGAAGTGCTGGAACTGCTCGACGGTCTGACCCAGCGTGGGGATGTGGTGGGGATGGATCTGGTCGAAGTGGCCCCGGACTATGATCACACGGGCAGCACCGCCATTCTGGCGGCACAGATCCTCATGAACACGATTGGGCGTATTCTGCACCACAAAGGTTCGCCCAGCGCGGGGTAAGAGCAGGTTTTCGGACTAAAGCTCGGTCTTTCAGACCGACTTCTGCTGCATATGCGGAGAGGTTCCGAAATACCGGCGGAAGCATTTGGAGAAATAGCTGGCTGAGCCAAAGCCGCAGGCGATGGCCACATCCAGCACCCGCATATCGGTTTGCTGCAACAGGGTGCGCGCACGCTCGAGCCTCAGGCGCGTCATATAGTTTTTTGGGCTCGTGCCCACATACCGCTGAAACAGGCGCTCAAGCTGTCGGGTCGAGAGGCCCGCGCTTTCGGCCACGACACTGGGCGACAGCGGGTTTTCAAGGTTTTCGCGCATGATCATGATGGCGGTCGCCAGCTTCTCATGACGGCGGCCAAAGCGGAACAGATCCGTCTGCGTCTGCCTGCCGTCCTTTGGACGCACCGACGCATAAAGCAATTGATCCGCCACGCGGGAGGCAACAGTCTGACCACAGGCCTGACCGATCAGCGATGAGAACAGATCGAGCGTGGTGACACCTCCGCCGCAGGTCGCAATCGGGCCTTCATCTACAAAGACCGAGCAGTTGGATTCCACAGTGGGGAACAGCTCAACCATCACGGGTTGCTGTTTCCAATGTGCGCTCAGGCTCTGGCCGCTGGCCACTCCGGCCATAGCCAGAATACCGGACCCACCCCCGATGCCGCAAAGCTGAACGCCGAACCGACGCCCCTGCCGCAACCAGGATTTCAACTCATTCGAGATCGACCGATCCACGGTCATCGGCCCGCAAATGACAATGCAATCGCCCCGGCGGGTCTTGATCAAACCGCCATCAACAGCAACCGTCATCCCCGAGGATGAGGTCACCGCTTCGCCGGTTTCGCTGACGATATTCCATTCGAAAATAGCCTGCTCGGAGGCGGCATTCGCCGCCCCCAATGAGTCGATCCCGGCCCCAAGGTCCAAAGCAGAGAACCCCGGCGTCAGCAGGAAAATGAAGCGATTCAGCTCATTCACCCGTGTGCTTGCATCTGCAAAATTGATCTCGGGACGACCCATTCCGGCTTTCCTTTCTTACGTCCGCATATTGGCGCCATTGGCGTCATAGGCGGGTGCACCCAGAACTTCGGCGTCGTAGAACGCGCCCAGGATTTCCACCTGCAGCTTGGTTCCCGGAGCGGCGCTCTCGGTTGCGACGTAACCCATCGCCATCGACTTGCCGACGCGGTGGCCGTAGCCGCCGGACGAGACATAACCGACCGCTTCGCCATCTTTCAGGATCGCCTCGTCATTCGAGACATCGATGCCGTCCACGTCGATGGTCATCGTAACCAGCTTGCGGGCAACGCCATCCTCCTTGAACTTCAGCGTCGCATCCTTGCCGACAAAGTCCTTCTTCCAGTTGATGAAGACATCCATGCCGGATTCGACCGCGTTGAAGTCAGGACGGAAATCGGTGGTCCAGACGCCCCAGCCTTTTTCAAGGCGCAGCGACATCAGCGCACGCGCGCCGTACCAGCGATAACCCAGATCGGCCCCGGCCTCTTCGATCGCCTCGGCCAGACGCAGCAGGTACATCGGCTTGCAGTAGATCTCAAAGCCCAGCTCGCCCGAGAACGAGATACGGTTCAAGATCACCGGAACCCCGCCCACAAAGGTCTGACGCAGATCGCGGAACTTGAGCGCATCGGCGCTGACGTCGTCGCGGGTGATACGGGCCAGCAGCTCGCGCGATTTG
The DNA here is from genome assembly GCF_056536565.1 of Ruegeria sp. CK3. Taxonomy (NCBI): domain Bacteria; kingdom Pseudomonadati; phylum Pseudomonadota; class Alphaproteobacteria; order Rhodobacterales; family Roseobacteraceae; genus Ruegeria; species Ruegeria sp. CK3. Next base: position 90,256 of record NZ_JBQFPV010000014.1, on the reverse strand, counting down.
GGGCCCGACAGAGCGATCCCATGCCAGTCATCCGAGACATTCGCATAGGACACATCCGCAGGCAGGTCCTTTTCGAACCAACGGCTGTGTGCGTCCTGCATCGTGCCGGAACCGAACAGCATGAAGTGATCGTCACCCAGGCATGCCACGGTCAGGTCACCGTACAGACGGCCCTTTTCGGTCAGCATCGGGGTCAGCGCCAGACGGCCCGGTTTCGGGACGTAACCGGCCAGAGTGCGGTTCAGATATTCACGCGCGCCAGCGCCCTTGAACTCGTGCTTGGCGAAGTTGGCGATTTCGATACCGCCGACGGCCTCTTGCACGGCTTTGACTTCGCGCGCGACATAATCGTGGCTGCGGTTCCGCTCGAAGGTCGGGGTTTCATGGGCGTCTTCGGCATTGTTGGCAAACCACAGGGCGTTTTCCAGGCCAAAGCCCTGCCCCATCACCGCGCCCTTTTCGACCAGACGGTCATAGAGCGCGGTGGTTTTCTGCATCCGGCCTTTGGGCAGCGTTTCGTTCGGGAAGGTCATCACGAAACGACGCTCGTAGTTTTCCGAGGATTTGATGGTGCCCCAGTCCGGCGTTGCGAACTCGCCAAAGCGGGCCACGTCCATCGCCCAGACGTCGATCGAAGGCTCACCGTCGATCATCCATTCGGCCATGGTCAGGCCAACGCCGCCGCCTTGGCAAAAGCCTGCCATGACGCCCACCGCGACCCAGTAATTCTTCATGCCCGGAACCGGGCCGATCATCGGGTTGCCATCGGGGCCGAAGGTGAACGGGCCGTTGATGGCGTCCTTGATGCCGGATTCGCCAATGGCGGGGATACGCTCGAACGACATTTCCAGACGGTCGGCGATGCGGTCCAGATCGGGTTGCAGCAGCTCGTGGCCGAAATCCCAAGGCGTGCCATCGACCTTCCACGGGGTCGATTTCGGCTCATAGGTGCCCAGAAGCATGCCATGGCGTTCCTGACGGAAATAGATGTTGGCCTCATAGTCGATGCCTGCGGGCAGACGACCGGCTTCGCCCATGCTCTCCATGCGGTCCTTGATCATCGGGATCGCGTCGGTGATCAGGTAGTGGTGCTCCATCGGCTGTACGGGCAGGTGGATGCCCGACATATGGCCCACTTCACGCGCCCAGAGGCCGCCGCAGTTCACGACCTGCTCGGCGTTGATGACGCCTTTGGGGGTGGTCAGATCCCAGCTGCCATCGGGGCGCTGGCTCATCGAGGTCACGCCGCAATGGGTGAAATACTGCGCACCGTGGTGACGGGCGGATTTTGCGAAGGCGTAGGTTGCGCCCGAGGGATCGACATCGCCGTCCTGCTCGTCCCAAAGGGCGGCGTGATAGTGTTTGGGGTCGATCAGCGGGTGACGCTCGGCCAGTTCCTGCGGGCTGATGAATTCCTGATGCAGGCCCATGTAACGCGCTTTCGAGCGTTCACGCTTGAGGTAGTCGTACCATTCCTTTGTCGAGGCCGCGTAGAAACCACCGGTGATGTGCATACCGACCGAATGGCCCGAGGTTTCTTCGATCTCTTTGTACAGATCAATAGTATAGCTCTGCAGGCGCGAGATGTTGGGGTCCGAACTGATCGTGTGGATCTGACCCGCCGCGTGCCAGCTGGAGCCGGATGTCAGCTCGTCACGTTCCAACAGGACAACGTCTTTCCAGCCGAACTTGGCCAAGTGAAAGAGGATCGAACAGCCGACAACGCCGCCGCCGATGACAACGACCTTGGCGTGGGAAGGCAGCTTTTTACCAGACGTGGTTTCGTCTTTTTGAATCTCAGGCATTGGAGTTTCCTGTGTCGTTTTCTTGTGGTGATGGAGGAAGGGGGGCTGTCTGCCCCTCATCGCGCCGTTCGGCGCGATTCCCCCCGAGGATATTTCTGGCCAGATGAAGGGATCCCGGTTTTAGTACCAGGCGTCCGGGATCTCTTCTTTGCGTTTGGCCACATAGGCGGCCAGTTCTTCTTTCTTGGCCTCGTCCATGGCGGGGGGCTGGTATTCGTTCAGCATCTGGTTCCAGCGCTCATAGGCGCGGCGGCGCATGTCCTTGGAACCGCCCTCTTCCCAGCTTTCGACGTTTTCGCTGTCGCTGAGCTTGGGTTCGTAGAATGCGGTCTGGTAGTTGCGCATGGTATGCGCGCAGCCGAGGAAGTGACCGCCTACGTCGACCTCATCATAGGCGTCACGAGCGAAGGCGTCGTCGCTGGTGTCTAACCCTTGGCTGAGGACCTTTTGGTATGAGCCAAGACGGTCTGCATCCATGATCAGCTTTTCAAAACCAGTACACAGGCCGCCTTCGAGCCAACCGGCCGAGTGTAGAACGAAGTTTGCACCGGCCAGCATGGTCGAATGCATCGAATCCGCCGATTCATAGGCGGCCTGCGCGTCCTCGATCTTGGAACCCGTCAGCGATCCACCGCAACGCAGCGGCAGACCAGCACGGCGGGCCAGTTGGCCGATGGCGTAGTTCGAGATCACTGGTTCGGGCATACCAAAGGTCGGTGCGCCGGATTTCAGCGACATGGACGACAGGAAGTTGCCCAGAACAAAAGGCGCGCCAGGGCGCAGCAGTTGGACGTAAGCGCAGACCATCATCGCCTCGGCCATGGCCTGTGCGACACTGGCGGCAGTGCTGACCGGACCCATCGCGCCGGACAGGATGAACGGAACCACGATCATGCCTTGGCCGCGCGTCGAATAGACCCGTGCCGCTTCGGTAACAACGCGGTCAACCAGCAATGGAGAATTCGTGTTCACGTTGCCCATGATGACGCAATTGTTTTCCATGAAATCCGCGCCAAAGATGATCTCGGCCATGTCAACGCTGTCTTGTGCGCGGCTCATCTCGGTGATGGCACCCAGATGCGGTTTATCGCTGAGGGTCATGTGTGCAAACATCATGTCGAGGTGACGCTTGCTGACCGGCACGTCGCAGGGTTCGCAGGTCACGAAACCGCCATGGTGCAGGTTCGGATGCAGGTAGGTCAGTTTCACCAGCTTTTCGAATGACGCGATGTCGCCGTAACGGCGACCGCCTTCCAGATCACGCACAAAAGGCGCGCCGTAGACCGGCGCGAAAACCTGATTGCCGTCACCTATGACGACCGAACGCTCGGGGTTGCGTGCGACTTGTTTGAAGCTTTTGGGCGCCTTGGCACACAGGCTGCGAATCCATTGCGCGTCGGCCCGCACGATATCACCGTCGACCCGCGCGCCTTCACGGCGCCACAGCTCCAGCGCTTCGGGGTCGTCGCGGAAGGCGATTCCCACGTCCTGGAAAATCCAGTCGACCTGAGCCTCAATACGGACCAAATCTTCCTCGTTCAGAGGATCAAAAAACGCCAACTTTCGTTGGATATAGGGGGAGGCCGGGACGGAACCGGCCTCGGAACCGCGGGAACGGGATTGACGTGCGCGCCGAGCCATACATAGCACTCCATTTGTTTGGTGCATATTAATCGACAAGAAAACGCATGTGACGCTTGAAAATTTGAATGCTTAGCATAAAAGCAGTTTATGCAAGAACTCTGGAAGCAGCTTGGCTCACCCCGCAATCTGGTCGTATTCGAGGCCGCCGCCCGCCTTCAGTCCTTTACCCGCGCCGCGCATGAGCTGAACGTGCAACAACCCGCCGTCAGCGTTGCCATCCGTAGGCTGGAAGAAGGCCTGGGAACGCCCCTGTTCACCCGCGGTCACCGTCAGGTCGTACTGACCGGAGCGGGTGAGCGGCTGTTGGCTGATGTCTCGCGGGCATTCGAGCAATTGGCCCTGTCGGTTGAGTCCATTCAGCAGACCAAACAGGCGGGCTATGTAACCCTCAGCGCATCAACGGCCTTCAACAACTATTGGATCATGCCGCGACTTGCCGATCTGCAAAGCCAGCATCCGAAGATCGACTTGCGCCTGCAATCCAGTGACCGGGAACCGGATATCGACGCGGAAAACATCAGCCTTGCGGTGCGTCTGGGGGATGGAAACTGGGCGGATTGCGAAAGCGCCCTGATCGCGCCCGAGGCGATCTATCCCGTCGCCTCGCCCCGCGTCATGGCCGCCGCAGTTGATCTGAGAAGCCTGCCCAATCTCCTGTCCCAACGCCTCATTCATCTGGAAGAACCCATTCGTCAGCGTCCGAGTTGGAGCGATTGGTTCGCCAATTTCTCAATCAGGACGGCAGTTCCGAACACGGGGCTGCGGCTGAATGACTATGCGCTTGTCCTGCAGGCGGCGATGGCCGGTGAGGGGTTTGCCTTCGGCTGGAAACACCTGACCGACCGTCTTGTAGATCAGGGTCTTCTGGCCGCCCGATCCGATTGGCAATGGACGACGGGTAAAGGGTTCTATCTGGTTTGGTCCAAGAAAACCCCTCTGTCCGATGATGCGCGAAAGGTAAGAGATTGGATTTTGCGCACTCTGGATGAGGCCGCCTGAGCACGACACGCCATTGAGTGGCGCGCGCTCCCGCCCCGAATATGCGTCAGGACGCTGCCCGCGGATTCCCACGTCGGTCTAGGGCAGAACCAAAACCAATGGACCTGACGTCAGGGGCGAATTTTTCACAAAATGAACGAATTTCTGTCTTGAAGAAGCAAGGGTTTACGCGTCTACGGAAGGAAAACAGGTTACAGGTTGAAACGAGACTTGAATGCCAGATTTCAGCATCGTCGGCGGCGCATCCACCACATTTACCGACACAACCCCCGGCGGGGGTTTTGTTATCGACTTCAGGCTGCTCGACAACAGCTTCAGCGTGCAGATCAACGGTGTTGATCTTTTTGTCGGCGGCCCTGCCGGAGCACCCAATGAGCTACAGTTCCAGATTAGCGGAACCTCCGGTCAAACCGTGCGATTTGCAGATGGCGACCGGTACGAGGTGAATACGCCTGCCGTATGGCAGCTTCAAAATTCGGACACTGATCCTGTTGTCCGGCTCGAGGTGAACCCGGACGGGACCATCGCCCTGTTCGGTGTGAAGTCCAACGATGGCGCGCTTGTCCCGTTGGAATTGTTCAACGGCCTGACCGTGAACACCGACGCAATCGCGGCAGCCTGGAACGAGGATGGTGACAACACCATCGAAATCGATCAGGTCGTGACCGGCCCGACCAATGCGAGCGGTGAATTCGAGGATGTACCCTGTTTTGCATCCGGAACACTGATCGAAACATCAGAGGGGCTTGTTCGCGTCGAGGACCTGAAGGTCGGCGATCAGGTCCTGACGTATGACAACGGGCTGCGGCCGGTTTGCTGGATTGGCTCTCGTGGCCTGAGCCAAACTCAGCTTGAGGACAAACCGCACCTCAAACCCATTGTGATCAGGGCGAATGCGCTGGGTCCTGGCTATCCGCAGCGCGATCTGATCGTGTCGCCTCAGCACCGGATTTTGGTTTCCTCAGCCATCGCCAAACGGATGTTTGACTGTAAGGATATCCTGCTGCCCGCGAAGAAATTGCTGCCGTTGAGCGGTGTCGATGTTTTGGACGACCTGTCTGGTGGAGTTCGGTATCACCACATCTTGTTCGATCAGCATGAGATCATTTGGTCCAACGGCACGCCCACGGAAAGCCTCTTTCTAGGGCCGCTGACCATGCAGGCCATCTCGCCCCAAGCGCGGCAAGAGATCAAAGAGCTTTTCCCAGAATGTGCGGCGGTTGATTTTCAGCCGCTGACGGCACGGCTGGTGCCTGAAAAGGGCAAGTGGATTTCGAAGCTTATCGAGCGTCACTGCGGGAACCGCAAACCGCTGTTCGACGGTCAGGTTGCCCATAGCTGAGCAGGGACCCCTGCCCAGGCGACCATGCGCTTGGCCAAGGCCGAGGTTGCTGGCAGAAAAGGGTTGCTATCACCCCCATCATCAAGCAAGCCTGCATACGCCGAGCATCCAATTTCGTTGGATGCAGTCGATAACAGACCCTTTAATTTGGGTAGATATGAGCCAAGTGACAGTTTCACCGAACCCCAGAAAGAAATACGCCACGCCCGCCCAAGACGAAATCGGCGGGTCCTTGTGAACGGTGGAAATCCGGTGCAGGTCCTCAACATTCCGACCGCCGACGGAAACCCCTATCAGCGCAATCTGATGTATCGCTGCGCGGCGGACAGGGTCGAGTTCGTCGGCGGCGGCAAAGGCGCACTTCTGAATTTGGATGCGGCCAAACACCCAGTAACCCATCTACATTGGGATGACCGGATCTTTGGTCGTGACGCAGATGCGCAAAACAACACGGACCTTTTGCACAAGGCGGAACTGTCGATTGACAGCTACCGTGCGCGGGGCGGTCGGCTGGTCTGGACCATTCACAATGCCCGCCCGCACAAGGTGATCAGCCTTGACGGCTTTCGCCAAGCCCGCCAATCGCTGGTCAAACGGGCCGACGCCATCCACGTTCACGCCTCCCATGCCCGCGATCACATGATCTCGGAATACGGGGCCGACCCAAGCCGCATTCATGTGATTTCCCATCCAAGCTACCTCGGGTCGTATGAGCCGCAAGACATCACGCTGGCGCGCGCCATGCCGGATCGCAGCCCAACCGCGTTTTTGTTCTTCGGAATGTTTCGAGGAGAAAAAGGGGCAGAGCGCATCCGGGACGCCGCCGCTAAGCTGACAAAGCGGGACTATGACTATCGTCTGAACATGTATGGCAAGGCTTTCAGCAGCCAAAGACGGTTGCTGAGGCGCCTAGGCTGGAATGAGAACATATCTCTCCGAACCGACCGTATCCCGGATGAAGAGATCCCCCAAATCTTCTCGAACGCGCATTTCTTTCTGGCCCCCTATTCCGAGCTTTTCAGCTCGGGCACTGTTTCACTGGCCTTAAGTTTCGGATTACCGATCATCGGCCCTGCCCTGCGTGAAATGAAAGAAATTACGCCGCCGGAACTGCATGAGACAACACTCTATGACCCAAGCTTGCCCCGAGGGTTGATCCGCGCCATGATCCGATCGCTGCAGATGGAAACCTCAGAGTATCAGAGGCTGCGACAAGCCTGTTTGAACCATGCGCAAATACACTCGCCCGAGGTGATAAGCCCCAAGCTGATGAACATCCTTCTTGAACACCAACCAGACCGGCCCACGACATGACACGTTCGACACCTCGCCTGTTCCTTCGTCACTTGCGTGAGCTGGGGGTAGACCTAGCGCCAAAAGAGCCGGGCGCCGAAATCCGCCCACGCAAACTGTTTCGAGCCTTGTCGCGCCGGGGGTTTGAGATCGAACAGACCAAACCCACCGCCGCAGTTTTGAGAGGCTTCGGGTTTCAGCCTGAATCCGTCATCGATATTGGCGTAGATCAGGGCACCCCGATGATCTACGACGCCTTTCCGCAAGCAAAGTTCCTGCTTGTGGACCCGTTGATCGAATCCCAGCAAAGGGTCCAAAAATACAAAGGCAAACTGGATTTTCGGTTCGAGTGCTGCGCCCTAGGTCCCGAAGACGGCAACATCACAGTCAACATCCCCTCGACGGCTACGAAAACCCGCACAAGCCGAGCAACAGCCATGGAGTTCGAAGGACGCAATAAAGACCAGTTCGCATCGTTTGAAACGCGCGAGGTACCAATGCGCAGGCTGGACAGTCTGACGGCAGACCTGCAGGGCCCGATCGGCATCAAGATTGATACCGAAGGGTTCGAGTTGGAGGTCATGAAAGGCGCAACAGAAACCCTGAAAAGAGCCGAATTTGTGTTGGCCGAAGCGAATGTGAAACGGCGCTATTTGGGTGGATACAGGTTCTCAGAGCTGGTCTCTTTCATGGGTCAGAACGGGTTTGAAATTCTGGATTTCCCTAGACCCATTCGACCGGAGTCTGATGACTGTGACGTTCTATTCGCCCGCTATGACAGCGCGCGTTTTGACTTTTGATGCTCTTGAGAACCCCATTGATCCAACACTGCCGAAGGCATAGCAGGGAAATGGTTTGTCAGGACAAGCTTAAGGCTTGAGGCCGGCGCAACGCATTGCATGATCGGCGCGGCCTCCGTGGATGGCTGGACAATATATACAATTCCGATTTCATGATTGTATGGTTCAACAAACTGCCCAACGCGACCAGAGGTTAACACCCGGAGGGACCCCGTGCTGAATTTGTCGATCCCCATACCTTTGATATTGGCAGCAATACTGCCTGCGGTTCTGGACCGATGCTCTGCCTCGGATACGAGTGTGGCCCTTGGCGTACTGGCACGCGACCGCGTCGCATTGACCGCGACGGCCAGCGAAATCATCGTCGATCTGCCCGTTGCCGAGGGCTCAGTCGTTGCGGCCGGCGATACGCTGGTTCAACTTGATCCCACATTGCAGACCGCAAAGCTGAACCTGGCTCAGGCGGAACTGGAAAAAGCAAAAGCCACCCTTTTGAAGCTGCAGGTTGGGCCGCGCGAGGAAGAGATCGCAATTGCCCAAGCCAAAGTCGCCGGAGCTACCGCGCGATTGGCCGATGCTGAAGCAATCTATGAACGCAATGCCCGTTTGGTGGAAAACTCGGTCGTGACCGAGGCGCAGGTCGCAAATGATCTGGCCTTACGGGACTCGGCACGCGCCGAATTGGTCGGTGCTCAGGAAACGTTGAAAGAGCTTCAGAACGGCACCCGCCCCGAAGATCTCGCCGTCGCCGAAGCAAACGTCCGCGCAGCCGAAGCATCAGTCGATGCGGAACAGACCGTATTGGAGGATCTGACCGTTGTCGCAACACGCGACGGCGTGTTGGACTCGCTGCCCTGGAACCTTGGTGAACGGGTGGCAACCGGCAGCCCCGTGGCCGTTCTGGTCACGGGACAGACACCCTATGCCCGAGTTTATGTACCCGAACCGCATCGGGTGAACCTGAAACCCGGCGATGCGCTGAAGGTGAATGTCGATGGGCTGGATGACCCGCTGGACGGCGTGGTCCGTTGGATCAGCGATGACGCGTCCTTTACGCCCTACTATGGCTTGAACCAAGATGACCGAACGCGGCTTGTCTATCTGGCCGAGATTGACCTGCCCACCGCGTCGCCGGATCTGCCAGCCGGCGTTCCAGTGCAGGTTCCCATGCCATGACAGATGTCGTCGTATCGACACGCGGCCTGACCCGGCAGTTTGGAACAAACACCGCCGTCAACGATTTGGATCTTGAGATTAGAACAGGCCAGATCTACGGGTTTCTTGGCCCTAACGGCTGCGGCAAGACCACGACCATGCGCATGCTGACCGGGCTGCTGACACCGACCAGCGGATCCATCTCGGTTCTGGGCCGGTCCATGCCCGAGGCAGCAGAACCGCTCAAGAACGAGATCGGGTACATGACCCAGATCTTCTCCTACTACCGCGACCTGACCGTGCTGGAAAACCTCAGGTTCGCGGCGGAAATCTACGGTATCCCGGCAAAAGCAGCGAAAGATCGGATCGACGAGCTGCTACACACTTACGACCTGACGACCAACGTAAATCAACTCAGCGGAAGCATGAGCGGAGGGCAGCGGCAAAAGCTGGCACTTGCGGCCACGATCCTGCACCGGCCTAAACTGCTGTTTCTGGACGAGCCGACCTCGGCCGTTGATCCCGAAACACGCCGCACGTTCTGGGAGCAATTGTTCGATCTGGTCGATCAGGGTGCGACCATGATCGTTTCTACCCACTTCATGGATGAGGCCGAGCGCTGCCACCGCCTGGCCATCCTCCAGCATGGTGTCAAGAAAGCGGACGGATCACCGCGCCAGCTTATGAATGATCTTCAAGCCGACGTTGTGGAGGTCGAAGGCCCGGATCTGCGTAGGGTCAAACATGAGCTGGACGGCACGCCAAAGATATTGTCGACCGCTCAGGTCGGCTCTCGCTTGCGGGTTCTGGTGGACAAGTCCGAACCTCAGCCGGTGGACATGCTGCGCGCCCAGCTTGAGGGGTTCTCTGATCTGTCTCTGACACCCCAGAGGCCAAATCTTGAGGACGTCTTTGTCAGCGCTACGCGGGGGGAAGACCCATGATCTCGGCCCGCCGGATCGCAGCCGTCCTCAGGAAAGAACTGTTGCAACTGCGGCGGGACAGGATGACCTTCGCCATGGTCATCATGATCCCGCTGATCCAGCTATTATTGTTCGGATATGCGATCAACACCAACCTGCGCCACGTGCCTGTGGCTGTTGTTGATCAATCCCAAACCGAGCTGTCCCGCATGTTGACGCAGATGGTTCAGGCCACGCAGGTCGTGACAGTCACCGAGCAACTGACAACCCCACAAGAGGCCGAGCGCGCGATCACGGAATCCCGCGTGCGGGCCGCGCTAATCATCCCTCCGGACGTTAGCCAGCGCCTTGCCCGCAGCCCGTCTGTTGGGCTTGGCTTGCCCAATTCAACAGATCAAACCAGTAGTCGACCTGTTGCGCATTGGATCGTCGATGGCTCGGACACCATGGTGGCAAGCGCAATCAAATCCCTGCGGACAATGCCCTTGACCGAACTGCTAAGGCTGCCTGCTAACCGGCAGGTTCCGACATTTGAAGTGACACTGTATTTCAACCCTGAACAGCGATCCGCAGTCAATATCGTGCCAGGTCTTGTGGGGGTGATCTTGACGATGACGATGATCCTGTTCACCTCCGCCGCGATCGTTCGGGAGCGCGAACGCGGGAATATGGAGATGCTGATCAACACACCGATCAAGTCGATCGAATTGATGCTGGGCAAGATCATCCCCTACATCTTTCTGGGCCTGATCCAGGTCGCGATCATTCTGGGGCTTGGGCATCTTCTGTTTGACGTCCCAATTAACGGAGGGCTGGGCACATTGCTGGTGGTGACGCTGCTGTTCATCATTGCCAGCCTTTCGCTGGGGCTGGTGATTTCCACGCTGGCCCAGAACCAGCTTCAGTCGATGCAGATGACCCTCTTTATCCTGCTGCCGTCCATCCTGATGTCCGGGTTCATGTTCCCGTTCGACGGCATGCCTCAACCGGTACAGATCATCGCACAGGTGCTGCCAGCCACGCATTTTATGGAAATGATCCGAGGCGTGGTTCTGCGCGACGCCTCGCTTTATGATCTGCGCTCGGAGATCCTGTGGATGATCGGCTTTGCCATTTTCGGATTGCTGGCAGCAACATTGAGGTTCAAGAAGCGCCTGGGCTAGCGAACCATCTGGCGCTTGGACTGCGTGTCAGGCGAATCGCCACCCTACCTCGGTTTGCTTTGCAAGCGCTCAGCTGGGAGGCATCGAAATCGCAGACGTGTTGTTCAATCCAGAGCCCGAAGTCTCTTTAGCAAAGACGAAGTATCCCAGCGGCCGCCGCCGAGTTTCTGAACATCCTTGTAAAACTGATCGACCAACGCCGTCACCGGAAGGCTCGCCCCGGTTTCATTTGCAGTATCAAGACAAATCCCCAGATCTTTGCGCATCCAATCTACGGCAAACCCGTGGTCAAAGTGGTCGTCCAGCATCGTCTCGTACCTGTTCGCCATCTGCCAGCTTCCAGCTGCGCCTTGGCTGATAACCTCGACGACCGCGCGCCCGTCCAGACCGGCTTTCTCGGCAAAGTGCAGGGCTTCACTCAAACCCTGAACCAGACCGGCGATCGCAATCTGGTTGCTCATCTTCGTCATCTGACCCGCACCGCTTTCGCCAATCCGACGACAGATCTTCGAATAGACCTGCATGATCGGCTCGGCTGCATCGTAAACAGACTGATCCCCGCCGCACATGATCGAAAGGACACCGTTTTCGGCCCCCGCCTGACCGCCCGAAATCGGCGCGTCTACAAAGCCCAAACCCTGATCCTTCGCTGCCGCATACAACTCGCGTGTGACTTTAGCTGAAACGGTCGTGTGATCCACGAGCGTTTTGCTTTGCGACATCCCGGAGAAAGCTCCGTCTGCCCCGGTGCAAACGCTGCGTAGGTCATCGTCATTCCCCACACAGGTCATGACAAATTCTGCCCCCTCGGCCGCCTCGCGCGGGGTTGCGGCCATCGAGCCACCATGTTCGGCAACCCAGGCTTCGGCTTTGGCTGCCGTCCGGTTGAAAACAGTCACGTCGTGGCCTGCAGCCTGTAAGTGGCCTGCCATCGGATAGCCCATCACGCCCAGGCCGAGAAAAGCAAGTTTAGCCATTACTTATGTCCTCTACTACAAAAGGTCTCGCGGTGTTTGACCCGCAAAAAAAGCATCCAGATTGTCCAACGCTCGAAAGCCCATAGCGTCTCGGGTTTTGGTTGTGGCACTGCCGATATGCGGCAACATGAAGATGTTTTCGTGCTCGGCGAATTTTGGGTTTCCACCCGGTTCGTTCTTGAAACAATCAAGCCCGGCAGCCGCCAGCTTGCCGCTTTCGATCGCGTGCAGAAGCGCGTCTTCGTCAACAAGCGCACCCCTCGCCGAATTCACCAGAACCGCGCCGTCAGGCAGTTTTGCCAGATTTTGGGCATCCATCAGGTTCACGGTTTCCGGTGTTGCAGGACAATGCAGTGACAAGAAATCCGCCACCATCAACAACGTTTCGATGCTGTCGTGGTATGTGGCTCCGTGCTCTTGTTCAGGCGACAGGCGGGTGCGGTTGAAGTAGTGAACCTCCATATCAAACCCGCGCGCCTTTTCTGCGAACGCGCGGCCCACACGACCCATACCGACAATCCCAAGCCGAGCGCCGGTGAGCTGTTTGCCGACCATGAAAGACGGGCTCCAGCTGTCCCAAGTACCGGTGCGCATCAGGCGGTCCCCTCGGACCGCATGCCGCGCGGCACCCAGCATCAGCAACATCGCAAGCTCAGCCGTGGCGTCTGACAGGACGTCGGGCGTGTTTGTCACGACAATCCCCTTCGCAGCCAGCGCCGGAAGGTCGCAATGATCTACGCCCACTGAATGGTTCGCCACGATCTTAAGCCGTGGATCAAGCTTTGAGACGACCTCAGCCGAGAAATGTTCCGAGTGACAAGGCATCATCGCGTCGACCTTCGCGCTCATGGCGATGATCTCGTCTGCCGTGCCTGGCGTGTCGGCCTCGTTAAGGATCACGTCATAGCCTTGCCGCGCGCGCGCAATCGTGGCATCGGACACCCGGCGCGGCAGCCAGAGAACGGGTCTATCGCTCATGGGGTCAGTCCTTTTTGATCGCGTCTTCCCAGAAATTGTACAGCGCAAGGGCTATGACGAAGACCGCAATACACAAGAACGGAAACCCGCCCCAGAACCCGGCGAAACCGGTCGAGATACTGTGGGCAAGGCCGAGAACGAACACCATCATCAGGCCGGTGCCGATGAGGCCCATGAGAATATTTGTCAGTCGTGACATAGGATTACTCTCCCTTTTATTCTTGCGTTCTGAGGGTTCTTTGAACCCATGAAGCAGTGCGAAGAAGCCGATCGTCTTCTTCGACCGCGCCGATCAGCTGGACACCTATGGGCAAGTCATTCTGCCCCACCAACAAAGGCAGCGTGAGGCAGGGCAAACCTGCCAGCGTCCAGGTGAGGCAGAAAACGGAATCTCCGGTATGGCCCGCACTCAGCGGCACGGCTTCGCCGGTTGCTGCCGGGGCCAGGATTGCGTCGAATTCATTGAAATACTCGGCAAAGAAGCCCTGAGCGGACGCCATGACGGCCAAGGCGTCTTCATATTGGGCCTCGCTGATATCTCCGCCGCGGGTGATGGCGGCCCGCATCTCGGGGCTGAGGTCCGACCAATACGCATTCGAGATTTCGGCCATGTTCTGGCGAATCTCAAAGTCATAGATCGTTTTGTGAACGGTGATCAGATCGGCCAGTTGCGGCGATACCGAAAAACGCTCGACCCGACCGCCAAGCCCATCAATAACAGCGTTCAGCCCCTCAAGCGCATCTTCATCAAGGCGGTCGTTGAATGGAAATTGCAGCCAGGCAATGTTCGGTTCGACCGGAACCTCCGCCTGCGCGCTGGAGAGCATATCCGCTCGCGGCCGGGCAAAGCTGGCGGGATCGCGCTGGTCATATCCGGCGACCACGTCTGTCAGCAAAGCGATATCTTCCAGCGTGTTTGCGAACGCCCCAATGTGGTCCAAAGAGACCGACGTCCTGAAAACCCCATGTCGCGAGATCATTCCCCGGGTGGGTTTGAAACCATAGACGCCGCAGTAAGAGGCCGGTCGGATAACCGAGCCCCCGGTCTGCGTGCCGATGGCCAGAGGCACATGTCTTGCCGCGACAGCCGCAGCCGAGCCGCTGGACGAACCCCCTGGTGTTCTGGTCGCATCAAAAGGGTTGGTGGTGTCGGTCGGATGCATGAAGGCAAGCTCGGTCGTCTTGGTCTTGCCCATGATGACGGCACCGGCCTCTCGCAGACATTCTACGAGCCTAGCATCTGCCTCCGGCTGTCGACCCGAAAAGATCGGCGTGCCCCGCTGCGTGGGCATGTCTTGTGTATCGACAATGTCCTTCAGCCCCACAGGCAAGCCGTGCAAAGGGCCTGTCGCCCGTCCGGCCTTGCGAATGCGATCCATCTCACGCGCCTGATCCAGCGCGACGCCCGCATCCAGGTAAGCCCAGGCGCGGATGGTGCTGTCGGTCTCTTCGATGCGTTTGAGACAGTCCTCAACCAGCGCTTCGGACAAGATACGCCCGTCCCGAATGCCCTCGGCGGATTGAACCGCCGAGAACAATGACAGATCGTGTTTGGTCATGGCACCCAGACCCCGAACAGGTAGTCAGGCAGCCACAGCGCGATACCCGGGAACTGATACATCAACACCATGCACAGGATCACGATGGCCAGATAGGGCATCAGGCCTCGGAAGATCTCCATCAGCTGGATCTGGTTCTTGAGGACCCCCTTCAAATAGTAGGCCGACATGGCCATCGGCGGTGTCAGGAATGAGGTCTGCAAGTTCAGAGCCACCAGCATCGCGAAGAAATACGGGTTGACGCCAAACGTCTCGAGCATGGGCAGGAAGATCGGCACGAAGATGATCAGAATTTCGGACCATTCAAGCGGCCAGCCCAGCAGGAAGATGATCAACTGCGCAAGCACCAGGAACTGCCAGGGCTGAAGGTTCATACCAACAACCCAATGCTCAATCACGTCATGCCCGCCGAGATAGGAAAAGATCGACGCAAAGGTCCACGAGCCCACGAACAGCCAACACACCATAGCGGTGGCCTTAGCCGTGAGGAAGACACTTTGCTTGACCTTGTCCCAGCTGAGCGACCGGTAGAGCACTGCCAGCACAAGCCCGCCCAAGGCACCCATCGCCGCCGCTTCGGCCGGTGTTGCAAGACCGCCGAGGATTGAGCCAAGCACCAGCAGGATCAAAACGGTCAACGGCACAAATGAGATCAGCAGGTCCATGTAGATCTGCCGTTTTGGCGGAACGTCATCCTCCTGCGGTTTGGGGGCCAGCGACGGGTTCAGCCAGACGCGCACCATCACGTAGACGATGTAGAGACCCGCCAGCATCAGGCCCGGAAAGACCGCCGCTGCATAGAGGCGCAGCGGAGAAAGCTCGGCAATGGCGGCGTAGACGATCAACATGATCGACGGCGGGATCAGGATGCCCAAGGTGCCACCTGCACAGATCACGCCCGAGGCAAAGCTACGTTGATATCCCGCGTTGGCCATTGCCGGATAGGCCAGCAAACCCATCAGGGTGACAACCGCGCCCACAATCCCCGACGCAGTCGAGAACACCGCACAGGTCAGCAGCGCCGCAATCGCCAGAGACCCAGGCAGGTTGCGGGCCGCCATGTAGAGCGAAAAGAACAGCCGGTCGACGATATTCGCCCTTTCGACCACGTAGCCCATGAACAGGAACAAGGGGATGGCAACAAGCGTGTCATTCTCCATCACCGAATAGGTGTTCTGATTCAGCAGGTAGAAGATGTTATTGTTGAAGATGTCCGCAATGCTCTCAGGCGCGGACTGGTAGTAGGCATAGTAACCAAACGCGACGCCCATGGCGAGCAGTGTGAACGCGATCGGAAAGCCCAGCAGCACCAGCACAATAAAGAGGCTGAGCATCAGGATGGCGACTTGTGGGTCAGTCATCGCTGCGACCTCCTTGCTTGGTGCCTGTTGTATGAATCCGGTCGACGGTTGATTCCATCAGCATGTCTTCGGTCTCGCGCACGTCATCCAGACGGTCGAGCCAGACGCCGTTTCGCATCGCCAGCCAGCATCTTGCCATCTCGGCAAGCCCTTGCAACATCAGCAGAACACCGGCGACCGGGATCAGAGTTTTAAAGAAATAGATCTGAATTCTGGCGGGGCTGTTCCAGCTGACTTCTTCATAACGCCAGCTGTCCTTAGCGATTTCCCAGCCGTACCAGAACAGGGCAAACATGCCGGGGAAGAAAAAGATAATATACAGAACGAAATCGACCCGCGCCTGCCAGCGGACCGAGAAAAGGCGGTACAGCACGTCGCCGCGCACATGAGCGTCTTGCGCCAGCGCATAGGCCCCGGCCATCAGGAACAGGGCGCCATACATCTGCACCATCATATCGAACGCCCAGACGGTCGGCTTGTTCAGCACGTACCGGACGAACACTTCGTAGGACACCGAAAGTGTCAGAATTAGGATGCACCAACCGAAGGCTTTGCCGACCCATTGGCTTAGCCCTTCGATGGCGTGGATTGTCTTGATCAAGGTCAGTTCCTCGCCTGTTCCGCCCGCAGTTCAGAAAGCCGCGCACCAGCGCGACCTTCCGTTTTTAAAGAGTTGTCAGGCCTCAGCCGAAATAGTGCTTGTACGCCAGCTTGTAGTCCGGCTGGTTGAGGTTGAGGTAGTTCATGACAGTCTTCGCATAGGCCTTCTGGCTGTCGACGACCTTGGCAAAGAACGGATCTTCGTTCGAGATCCTTTCGACAACAACATCCCAAGCCTCAAGCTGGGCCTGCATCACGCTGTCGGGCGTGCGATACACGTTGACGCCCTGCTCTTCGGCCAGCGTCACCAGATCGTCAGCGTAGCGCTTGGTGTTGTTCCAGTAGAAGTTCGAGTTCTCGGCCTCGGACGCGTATTTCAGGATCGCCTGAAGCTCGGGCGCAAGCGCGTTGAACTTGTCTTTGTTGAACGTGACCTCGAAGAACTCCTGGCTCTGGTGGAACGAGGCCAGGTGATAGTGTTTGGACACGTCCTGCATACCAAAGTCGCGGTCGGATGTGGGGTTGTTGAACTCGGCCGCATCAATCAGGCCGGACTTCATCGCGGGCTGGATCTCGCCCCCGGGCAGCTGCACAACGGACATGCCCATCTCAAGCAGAACATCTGCCGCAAGACCAACTGTACGGTACTTCAGACCGTTCATCTGATCCGAGCTTGTGATTTCCTCTTTGAACCAACCCAGTGGTTGCGCAGGCATGGGCGAGTTGAAGAACGACACAACATTCAGGCCAAGGATGCCCATCAGCTCGTCAAACAGTTCCTGACCGCCACCATAGTTCACCCAGCCCAGAACCTCCTGGCTGGACCAGCCAAAGCACGGACCCGTCCCGAACAGCGATGCTGTCTTGGATTTCGAGTACCAGTAGGCCGGAACATAGTGCGCCGCGTCCAGAACGCCGCGGTGGACCGCGTCCTGCATCTGGCTGGTTTTCACGACCGAATTCACAGGCAGAAGTTCGATCGTCAGTTTGCCACCGGACATTTCATTGACGCGGTTGACGTAGGATTGCGCGTTCTCAAGAAAGATGCCGCCGCCCCAGGCTGCCTGCATCTTCATTGTCGTTCCTTCCTGCGCATGGACAGCCGGAGCAGCAAGCGCACCAGCACCTACAACAGCGGACCCACGCAGAAAGTTTCTGCGGTTCAAAGATTTTGTCATGTTTCCTCCCTAGACTGGGCCGTCGCCGATATCCCTTCAGCATTGGCACCAAACCCGCCCTCCAGCGGATAGAATCTACGATAAGCCAGATTCGCGATTTTTCAAAATATTTTGGAAACTCTTTCATTTTGAGAGCCAAAATGCACGCAACTATTTGTTTTTAAGAAAATTATTATTTTCATTTTTTTGCACTTGCGAACAAGCTAGACTCTTTTCACAACCAGCCAGATGACAAACGCGCCAAAAATGAACGAACCAAAGACAGTTGCAAAACGCGGGCGCCCGCGCCTGAAAGCGAATGAAGAAAAGCCCGCAGGTTCTCTGGTCGGGGCGCTGGATCGTGGGATTCGTGTCCTGATTGCCGTCGCAGATGCGCGGGGCGCGACGCTTGTCGACATCGCACGAACGACAGGCATTCCAACGGCAACGGCGCATCGGCTTCTGACCACGCTTCAACAGCGAGGCATGGTGGTCCACGATGCCGAACATGGTATGTGGCGCGTCGGACCGCAGGCCTATCGGATCGGCAACACGTTTGAGGAAACCTCGAATCTGCTGGAGGTCGCACCAGCCGCGATGCGCAAACTGTCCAAGGAAACTGGAGAAACCGTGAACCTTGCCATCGAGGAAGGTGGGCAGTTGCTGTATCTGATTCAGGTGGAATCCGAAAACCCAATCCGCGCCTCGATCAAGAATGGAACCGCAGCTTACTTTCACACGTCCGGTGTCGGCAAAGCCATCATGGCGCATATGGACGAGACAGCACTTGAAAAGCTACTGGACCCACTGACACTGGTTCAGCAGACGCCCAATTCGATTACGGACAAACAACAGCTCAAGGACGAGCTGCAGACATCCCGCCAAAGAGGATGGGCGATCGACGATGAAGAGCGTTTTCCGGGCATGCGCTGTATCGCAGCGCCTGTCTTCGACTCGTTGGAGAATGTCATCGCTGGCGTTTCAGTATCCGGGCCCATCACCAGATTCCCCGACAACAAGCTTGAAACCTTCGCCGCGTCGGTTGTTGAGACTGCGGCAAGCATTTCTGAAAAGCTCCGGAATTCCCCGCTTCCGAGTTAATTCCTTCGCTTTTTCAACCGTATGAAGCTTTGGGGGTCAGGACCTGAGGTCACCTCAGACAGAGCATTTTCTCATTCTGTGTGACAGCGCCTCAGCCCGAAGGTGATGCAGCCGGGGCAGATCTTCCCGCGCGAGATTCCGGGTGCAATCGGGATCATTTTCGACATCAAACAGCATCGGCTCTATATCCGTCGCGAAATGCGCAAGCCGATATCCGTCTTTCTCAAACGCAAGAGCGCGGCAATGATCAGGCGAGCTCTGCCACGCGGCTTCAAAGCGCCCCCGGCCGTTTTCTGATCCAAGCTCAAGCTCGACCATGGCCTCTAGCCCGTAGGCTCGGTCTGGCGCCAAAAGGTTACAGCCCTGCATCTCGGAGGGCGAAGCAGCCCCAAGCACCGACAGAACCGTTGGGGCCACGTCAATCGACTGGGTCAATGCGTCGATATCCTCGGGCTCAATATCCGGATGTCCGATCATTAGGGGCACGTGGGACGCGGCGCGGAACGGGGTCTGTTTTCCCCAAAGGCCAAGATCGCCCAGCATCTCTCCATGATCGGCGGTCAACACGATCAGCGTGTCGTCCAACTGACCCACATTTCGCAACCACTCAAAAAGTCGACCGATATGGTGATCGACCTCGGCGGCAAGCCCAAGATAGGTGGACCGGCACAGCGCGATCTGCGCGGGCGTCATGGCATTTTGCTGTCCGTCAAAACCCCAGAACATATCCGTGCCGCTTGGGCGGGAATGATAGGCTTCAAAGAACGGATGCTCAAAAGTGGCCTCAACCGGTGGCGGGATGTCCTGCGGGTTGATCAAATCGTTATACGGCGCGGGGGCAACAAACGGAGGATGCGGCCGGATATAGGTGACCATGGCAGACCAAGGCTGAGATTTGCGAACGTCAAGATGCGTCAAAACCCGGTCGGTCAGATACGCGGTATCACTGTCCTGCGCGTCATAGAGCGCTGGCCCTCCGAGAGTGTCGTTCTGAGGTTTGTAGAGCGCATTCAGGCCGCTCGCATCCGGCACGTCATAACCACGCGATCTGAGATGGGCGAGCCACTCCCACGCTTCCTCGCGCATCTCGGTGACCTCGGTGATCCCCGGAATCGGCCCTGTGTAGGACAGATGCGCCGGGTCATTCGGGTGCAAGCCTCTGGGATCAGGCTGCGTATCCGTATAGCCGAACAGCAACAGCTCTCGCCCGATGGAGCGCAGCGCCGTTGCAAGGTTGGGGATATCGCGCCGCAGCGGAACGCCGTTCTGAACCGATCCATGGTTCATGGCGTATTGGCCCGTCAGCAAGCTTGCGCGCGCCGGACCGCAAGGCACCACAACCGTATGATGGTTGCGGAAATGCACCGCTCGCGCGGCCAGAGCGCGGATGTTGGGCAGCGGCACATGCTGTCCCAAAGCGCCCGCCAGAAGGTCCGCGCGGAACTGATCGATGACGATGAACAGAAAATTGCGCGGAGCCTTCTTCAGCATGGGGTCAGGCCTCTGCGCTGTCCAGCTCACGGATCAGCGCGGGCAGATCGGCAACCGTGTCGATCACATAGTCCGCTCCGGCGTCCTTCAGGATCTTGGTCGCGTGCTGGCGCAGCGCGTCAACCTCATCTGCGGACAGAGCAGCCAGTTCCTCCGGTGTTTTACCCACCGCATTGCCGGACAGGGATACGCCGACGGTCAGACAGCCAGCAGCGACACCCTCTTTGATGCCCGGTTCGGTGTCATCGACCTTGATGATCGCCGCAGGCGGGTAGGCCACCAGATCAACCATGCATTTATACATCCCCAGCGGGCCGGGGCGGCCTTCGGGCAGGTCGTCGGAACAGACCAGATTGTCCGGCTCATAGCCCTGAGCGGCGGCGACCGGCAGGACGTTCTCCATGATCGAGCGGGTATAGCCCGTGGTCGATCCGATCTTGAGGCCCATGGACCGCAGATCATCAATCGCAGCTTTACCACCCGGAACCAGATCCGCGTAGTCGGCGGCGACTTTTTCGTTCATCGGCACGAAGATCTCATAGACTTTGTCGACATCCTGATCAGTGGGCGCGTTGCCGTATTTTGCCTCCCACTGGGCGGCGATTTCGGGCATATCCATCATGGAGCGGATGTGATCCCATTTGGGCGCGCCCATCGGTGCGCGGGCCTGCTCGATCGTGGCTTCGATATCGAACTTGGCAAAGGCCTTCACAAACACGCCCATCGGCGCGAATGATCCGAAATCGACCATTGTCCCCGCCCAATCAAACACGGCGGCTTTGAATTTGCTCATTGTCTTTCCTTTCGTCAGGCAGGTTCAACCTGTTTCTGTTTGAGTGTTTCGTCCGAGGGTCTGGCACAGTCGACCCCCATGTCACGCAGCACCTCGGCTGCGGTGTCAACGACCGCTTGCATCACATGCGCATCGACCTGTCCGATATGGCCAATCCGGAAGCTTTCGGCTGCGGTCAGTTTGCCAGGATACAGGATAAATCCGCGCGCTTTCATGCGGTTATAGAAATCCGGAAACGCAAAACGTGGATGATCTGGGCAGAAGAAAGTGGTGATGATCGGCGACAGCCACTCATCATCCAGCAATGTGACAAAGCCCAGCGCGCGCATCCCTTTGACCAGCGTCTTGCGGTTTTCAAGATACCGCGCGCCCCGTGCAGCGACGCCGCCCTCGGCCTCATGCGCGCGCAGCGCTTCGATGAAGGACGCGACCACATGCGTCGGCGGGGTAAAGCGCCACTGGCCCGTCTTCTCCATCGCGGCCCATTGGGCGTGAACATCCAGGCTGAGCGAATGGCTGTTGCCTTCCGCCGCCTTGATCGCATCTGTTTCGGCGATCACGAACCCAAAGCCCGGCACGCCTTCGATGCATTTGTTGGCCGAGCTGACCATGGCCTGAAACGGGATCACATGCGGCTCGAGCGAAACAGCACCGAAGGCCGACATGGAATCAACCAAAAGCTTGCGGCCAGCCTTTTGCGTGGCGTCAGAGATCTCTTGCAGCGGGTTGAGGATGCCCGAGCTGGTCTCGCAATGGATGGCCAGCACATGCGTGATCGCGGGGTCGGCCTGCAGCGCATCTGTCACCTGATCCCCGCGCGGTGGCAGATAGTCCCCCATGTCGATTATGGCGCAATCGCGGCCAAGATACCCCAGCGTCTGCACCGCCCGTTTGCCATAGGCGCCGTTGCACAACACCAGAACCTTGCCGTCCTTGGGCACAAAGCTGCCCAGCATCGCCTCAACCACGTAAGAGCCGCTGCCCTGCAAAGGCACACAGTCATAGCGGGCTTTGTCCTGACCCAGAATATCCAGCAGGCGACGACGCAATTCGGCCGTCATCGCGCGGAAATCGGCGTCCCAACTGCCCCAGTCGCGCAGCATCGCCTCTTTCACTGGCAGCGACGTGGTCAATGGGCCCGGAGTCAACAGATACGGCTCACCGAAATGCGGCGATGGCAGTTTTTGGGTTTGATCAGTCATGTCATTCATCTTCTATATGACGGCTGCCATAACATAGGTTTGAGCTATGGCGTGGCTACAGTTTTCCAGTGACCCCCGCAAGGGCATTTCGACCGGCTAAGCGGGTTCAAGCGCCTTGGTCCTTTCCGTGGTCACGTGCTGGTCCAGATGACAGGCAACAAAATGCCCCTCCTCCACCTCTACCAGCTGGATCGGCTCGTCCGAGGGCTGTTTCGGGATACGCAGCGACACCCCGTCCGGGCCATTGGAGGCAACGGGGTGGATCATGGCGCCTTCAAAACGGATCGGTTTGAATTCGGCGTCAGGATCGGGATGCGGCACAGCGGACAGCAACGCCTTGGTGTAAGGGTGCTGCGGGTTGAAAAAGATCTTGTCAGTCGGGCCATACTCCATGAACCGCCCCCGATACATCACCGCCACCCGGTTCGAGATCTGTGCGACCACCGCCAGGTCATGAGCGATGAAAAGGAAGCTGACACCAAGTTCGGCCTGCACGTCCTTTAAAAGCGCGACGATCTCGGCCTGAATCGACACATCCAGCGCCGAAACGCATTCGTCGCAAACAACAAACTTGGGCTTGGAAACCAGCGCGCGCGCAATGCAGATCCGCTGCCGCTGCCCACCGGAGAACGCATGCGGGAAGCGGCGCAGATGCTCCAGATCGATTTTACAACGCGCCGCGATCTCGCGCACCCGCTCGTCGATCTGATCCCGGTCTGTCATCAGGCCCGAGGCCACAAGCGGTTCGGCGATGATATCCCGCACCGTCATGCGCGGGTTCAGCGAGGAATACGGGTCCTGAAAGACAAGACTCATTTCTGGGCGGAAGCTGCGTAGCAAGTTGCCACCGATGTTGTGCAACTGAACCGGCCCTTCATGGAACGCCATGTTGATCTTGCTGCGCACCGCGCGCAGCTCAGCCTCGGAGGCGTGGGCAAGGTCGATATCGCCCTTTTTCTTGCGGTGAAAGATCACCTCGCCTTCGCTGGGATCAATGGCGCGTAGCATCGCGCGACCAACGGTGGTTTTGCCCGACCCACTTTCGCCGACAAGACCCACGGTTTCGCCCTTGAGGATGTCGAAGGTGATGTCACTAACCGCGCGGACCGTTTCAACCTCGGTTCGGAACAGTTTCTTCTTCCGCACCTCGAACTCGACGCCCAAATTGTTAACGTCAATCAGCTTTCTGGCCTTCTTCAACGGCGCGGGCGGGACGACCTTATCCAACCGCGGAACCGCGTCTAGCAAGCGCTGAGTATAGGCCTGTTGCGGGTTGTTGATGACCTCGCGAACGGTGCCGCGCTCGACAATCTCGCCCTTATACATCACTGCAATGTCGTCCGCGACTTGAGCGACCACACCCAGATCGTGGGTGATGAAAATCATGCTCATGCCCAGCTCGGTCTGCAGATCACGCATCAGTTGCAGAACCTGCGCCTGAATGGTCACGTCCAGCGCGGTCGTCGGCTCATCCGCGATCAGCAACTGCGGACCCGCCGAGAGGGCCAGCGCGATAATTGCCCGTTGGCGCATGCCACCCGACATCTCATGCGGGAATTGATCCACGCGGGCAGAGGGGTTGGTGATACCCACCTTGTCCAACATCTCAATCGCCAGCTCGCGCGTCTGCCGTTTGTTCAGCCCGCGATGCAGCTGGATCGCTTCCATGATCTGGTTGCCGATGGTGTAGATCGGCGAAAAGCTGGCCATCGGCTCTTGAAAGATCATCCCGATCTCGCCGCCGCGGATCACGCCCATCCGTGGATCATGGGGGCGAATTTTAGCCAGATCGACGGATTTGCCGTCCTTCATGACGTAGTTGATCTCGGACCCCTGATCGATGCTGGCAATGCCGGGCAGCAGCTGCATCACCGCCTTGGTCGACACGGATTTGCCCGAGCCACTTTCGCCCACGATACCCAGCGTCTTGCCCTTCTCAAGCGAGAATGAAACATCGCGCACTGGCTGGATCAGCCCTTCATCGGTGCGGTAAGACAGGGTCAGGTTTTTGACGTCGAGGATGTTTGCCATCACTTCGCCTCCGCATAAGGATCAGCCGCGTCGCGTAGCCCATCGCCGATCACGGTGAAGGCCAGAACGGCCACCACCACGAATACGGCGGGAATGAACAGCCAAGGGGTTTGCTCGATCGCGCGCACCGATTGCGCCTGTTGCAGCAGAACACCCCACGAGACCGACGGCGGGCGCAAGCCCAGGCCAACGAAGGACAGCGCGGTTTCCGACTGGATCATGTAGGGGAACGAGATCACCAGATCGACGATGATAAAGCTGGTGAAGCTTGGCAGCATGTGCTGACCGATTATGCGCTTGGGGCGCGCGCCGGCCAGTCGGGCCGCAACCACATAGTCTTCGTTCCGGATCGACAGAAGCTGAGACCGGATGCGCCGTGCCAGTGTCGGCCAGCCAAAGAGGCCAAGGATCAGTGTCATCGCAAAATAGACCTGTGTGGTCGACCACTCCTTAGGCATGGCGGCGGCCAGACCCATGTAAAGCGGGATGATGGGTACAACGCGGATCACCTCGGTCACGCGCTGGATGACGTTATCGATGAGACCGCTGAAATATCCGGCAATCCCGCCGATGATCAGCGCCAGTACAAATGAGATCAGCACCCCGATCACACCAATCGAAAGTGACGTCCGCGTGGCATAGATGGTGCGCGAGAACACATCCCGCCCCAGATCATCCGTGCCCCAGAAATGGATCTTGGCCTCCGGGTTCTGCAAGCCGATCAGGTGGCGGTCGGTTGGGATAAAGCCCAGAACCTTGACCGGTTCGCCTTTGACGAACAGCCCCAGATAGTTGCGCACGTCGGGATCGGGCACCGAGACGGCCCGCAGGGTCACCGGATCACGCTCGGTCTTGGTGCCGTTGATAAAGGGCACGATAGAGCATCCATTGTCATCGCAAAAGCGCGGGATTTGCGGCGGACCTTCGATGTAGGAGGTATCGCGCGTGACCGGGCCATAGGGGGCGACGATCTCGGCAAACAAACCGGCCAGCGCCATCAGCCCCAGCAGGATCGAGGCAAACATCGCGGCACGGTGCTTTTTGAAGCGCCACCAGATCAGGGTCCATTGCGAGGCCGAATAGTATTTCAGCAGCTGCTGACGTTCTTTTTCCGCAGCCCGGCGCTGGGCCGGGGTCATCTCGGGATCTGTCATATCGGTCATGTCACGCCCCCAGCTTGATGCGCGGGTCAAGCCACGCCAACAGCAGATCGGAAAGGAAATTCATGAACACGATGGCAAAGGTCAGCATCAGCAGGATCGCGCCTGCAACGTTCATGTCAAGGTCGAGATACGCTTTCAGCAGCAGCTCACCCAGTTCGGTCAGGCCCAGAACCACGGCCACGATGGGCAGCTCGGAAAAGATGCGGTTCACGTCAAACCCGATGGTCGAAACGACCGGGTTGATTGCCAGTCGGGCCGGGTATTTGATCAGCAGCTTTCGCTCGGGCACTCCACGCGCGCGGGCTGCGGTGACGGACAGTTTGTTCAGCTCATCCGACATGGTCGCGCGCACGGTCTGGATTTGATAGGCCACCGCTGACCAGGCCAGAACCACCGCGGGCAACCACAGATGTTTGAGCATGTCCCAGACCTTGGCCACGCTCCACGGGGCGTCCTGATACTGGGCCGAGAACAAGCCACCGATATCCGCCCCGAACCAGCGGTTGGCGAAATACAGCATGACCAGCGCCAGCAAAAAGTTCGGCAGCGCGAGGCCCAGATACGAGAAAATCGTCAGACCATAGTCAATGGCCGAACCGCGCCGCACGGCCGCGTAGATCCCAACCGGGATCGAGATCAGATAGGTCAGGATCAGCGTCGCGAACAGGATGCCTGCGGTCAGCCAAACCTTGTCACCGATCACCTTGGTGACCGAGGTTTCAAAGGCAAATGCCTGCCCGAAATCCCAGCGCAGAACGATACCGCCAATCCAGTCGAAATACCGAAGCAACATCGGCTTGTCCAAACCCAGCTCTTGACGGATGGCCTGCACATCGGCCTCGGTTACGTTGACCCCGGTGCCCGAGTATTTCCGGAACGCGTAGCGGTCCGCGTAGTCTCCGGGCGGGATTTCCATGATCAGGAATACCATCATCGACACCAGAAGCATCGTGATGGCCATTCCTACTAATCGTTCGGCGGTGAATCTGAGCATGCGTCTGTCCCGAGATTGCAGCTTGGACTGCAAACTCCGGGGCGTCTGCTGCAAACGCCCCGGAGGAAAGTGTCAAACCCGTATGGGGGTTACTGTTCCAGCCACCACTGCGAGGGGCGGTAGGGGTAGGTCCAGTAGAAGTCGTAGGTTTTCGACTTGATGGGTTTGACGTTCTGCAGGTCGTTGCGCCACAGGAAGGGGGCAACGATGTCACCGACGGTGCCGATCTTCAGCATGTTGTCAGTGTGGATCTTGACGATTTCCGCCCCGATTTCGTTGCTGGTGTCCGAGCCGAACTCAGCCTGGATGAACCGCTCGCTCAGCTCCCACAGCTTCTGGATATCGGCTGGGGGTTCGACGCCTTCGGCACCATCGGTTTGTTTCCATGTTGCCCATTTGGCACCGGTGCCCGGGTTGAAGAAGTCACCAAAGGGCGGCACGAAAACGGTGGTATCCTGCGAGATGGTCGGGCCGGCGTTGCCGTCATACTTCCAGGTCGTCAGGTCCAGATCGTTGTTGTTGCCCGATGCGCGGTATTCGTCCGAGGTAACCTCTTTCAGGTCAACGCGCACGCCCACGGCGGTCCAGTAATCCCGCACCAGCTCCATCATTTTCACCGGCACACCCTGCGAGGAATAGACAAGGCGAATGACCAGAGGCTTGCCGTCCGGGCGCTCCAACGTGCCGTCGCCATCGCTGTCGCTCAGGCCCATTTCAGCCAGAAGGGCCTTGGCGCCTTGGACATCATAGGCAATGTCCTTGGTCAGCACGTCATCCGAGATAAACGACACAGTCTTGGGCTCGGCCGGAACACCCTGCATCGGAGTACCCTGACCCAGATAGACGATCTCGTTGATTTCATCACGGTTCATCGCCAACGACATGGCACGGTTGAAGCGTACATCGTTGAAGATTTCGCGCAGCACCTCGTCGTTATGGGTGCGGTTGAACGAGAAGAACACGTTTTCACCCAGTGTCGGCGCGAACTGGATCGTGTAGCCGCCTTTGCCTTCGTTCTCTTTCAGCAGCGGGAAGTCTTCCAGGAAGATCGCCTGCTGTTTCCAGACAACCTCTCCGTTCATGACCTTAAGGTTCTGAACTTCCTTGTCGCTGACATAGCTCTCAACGATTTCGTTGATATAGGGCAGCTGGTTGCCCGCAGTGTCGACCTGGTGGAAATAGGGGTTCGCCACCAGTTTGCGGCCTTCCGAGGTCTCTTCTACAACGATGTGGCTTTCCAGCGTCGGCACAACCGCACGGCCAATCGCAGCGGCTTTGTCGGCGTCTTTCAGCAGCGGCGAGGGAACGTCTTTCCAATCCGAGCCGCCGTAGTAGAAATCAACTGCCTCGGCGCCGTTGGCGAAACCGTATTCCTGCGCCAGCGCATCGGCGTTTTCGTTGTATTTGGGCATGAACTGGCCCAGAAAATGCTTGGGCTGGAACGGCTGGCCATAGTCGACGGCAAAACGGTTCAGAATGCCCGGCGTCGGCACCGGGAAGGTCATGCGGACGGTCACGTGGTCAACCGCCTCAACATTGATCGGCTCGCCTGCAAACAGCCAGCGATCCGGGGTTTTTTCCAGAATGTCGGTGTTCAACAGAAGGTCGTTGTACCAAAAGGCAACATCTTCGGCGGTGAAGGGTTCGCCGTCCGACCATTTGTGGCCTTCACGCAGCGTGATCGTCAGAACGGTTTTGTCTTCGTTCCAGTCCCAAGCCTTGGCGACGTTGGGCACAACCGTCTGCAAGTCATCCGCATAGCGCACGAAATTCACGTGGCGTACGGATAGAAGGTCCGACGTGCCGGACTCGGTCGCTTTCGAAATGCCAGTAATTGCGCCGCCATATTGGCCGATGCTCTCATAGGGCATCACGACCAGAGGCTCGGCCGGCAGGCGGTCTGCGACAGCGGCCAAGTCGGCGTTGCCAAGGATTTTGCCGTTAAGGTCGGCAATCGCCGGGTTTTCCGAGAATTCCAGGGTGCAGGATGCGGTCGATTGCAGCTCGGCCAGTTCCAATTGCTGCGGGAACGCGGGCTCTAGCCCCTTTGGATCAGCGACGGTGGGGACCGGGCAATTTGCCAGCGCGGGAACCGCAATCATCGTCGCGGCAGTGGACATCAGAATATGACGGATCGTCATGACAACCTCCAGGTTTGTTCGACGACCCGGTTAAGGGGCTATTGTAACAGTTTAATAATGAGTGAGGGTTTATAGCTTTAAACTATGCTATTCCTATTCGTTTGTACTCGCCAAAGTTTCTTGAGTAATTTCATAGAATTGCCGGACGGTGGCCGACGCAGCCATGGCGGGCATCGAAACTAGAAACTGATGAGCGCTTAGTTTTTGATCGTTAATCGGGATGAATTTCAGATCCTTGTCGGCGGCCACCAACTCCGATTCGAAGCCTACCCCCTCGCCTACGCCAGCCCGGACCAGAGAGGTGATCGACCCCCAGGAGCCGAGGCCCAGAATGGTATCCGGCGCGATACCAGCTTCTGAGGCTGCGCGTTCAAAAATCTGACGCGTACCGGCATTCGGCTCACGCTGTATCAGTCTCAGTTTCCCGACATCGGCCCAACTGAGGCTTTCGACGTCCCGCAACGTGCCTTCGCTTTGGGCCACAATGCCGATCCGGAACGAGGCAACTTGTTGGCAATGCATCGTCTCCAGCGGTTCGCGCGCGGTGACAAAGGCGACATCCAGATCACCCGTGCGCAGCAAGGGCATCAGGTCGAGGCTGGCCATGGCACGCGCATTCAGGGTGACACCCGGATGGGTCTGGATAAATCGGGCAATTGGAGGCATAGCGATCTGATAGGTTGAATAGCCCACCCAAAAACTGCCCGACTTCAGGTCTTTCCGCGCGCCAATCGCTAGATCGACCTCGGACTTCAACGCCAGCAGAGCCTTGATCTGCGGACGCAGTGTTTCGAACATTTCGGTGGTTTCAATACCCTTGTTGCCCCGCCGCAAAAAGCGACACTCGGTTTGCCGCTCCAAGGCGACGATCAGGTTGGAAACCGTGGGTTGAGAGACGCCCAACTCTTCTGCCGCAGCCGTGAAACTGCCGGTGCGGGCAACCGCCTCAAGCGCTTTGAGCTGGCGGATGCTCGGTTCTACGTTGCTGGGCATGGTTGGCGTCCTTCGCTCGCGCTGTCGTGCAGGTGATCCGGAACAGACACAAAGTTCAATGCCCGGATACGCTTTCTTAGCTTTATCCGTTTTCATTTCCCGCCCGTCCAGTGCGCATGGGAGCGGGTTAAGTCAGAACTTACCGGCCTAGATTGCCTAATTCTTAATCGTTCTCGCCTGTATGCTGATTTTTTAAACAGAAAACTCGCGTCTTCTTCTGATTTGAGATGTAGCCGCGCAATCTCGGATGCTAGTCAGAAGCCATGCTCCAACGCCTGCCACTTCTGGTTTTCTCCGATCTCGATGGTACTCTGCTGAACCATCAAGACTATAGCTGGGACGCCGCACAACCCGCGCTAAAGCGGCTTCGGGACATTGGCGCGGGGCTCGTGCTAGCCAGCAGTAAAACCGCTGCCGAGATTATTGGCTTGCGCCAAGCCATAGGCTTTTCGAACATGCCGTCGATCGTCGAAAATGGGGCTGGCATTCTGACACCGGGCCACCCAAAAACCGTTGGACCCTCTGAATATCTGAACATTCTGAATATCCTGCAACACCTCCAACCCGGCTTTCGCGGTTTTGCAGATATGAGCGTGCAGGAGGTGAGCGACAGGACCGGCCTTGATCTCGTCGAGGCAGAGAAAGCCCAGGATCGGCATTTCAGCGAACCGGGCGTGTGGGATGGCACGCCTGAGGATCTTGATGCGTTTCTGTCCGAGGCCGGGCGGTACGGCCTGCATGCCCGCCAAGGCGGTCGATTTCTCACTTTGTCGTTCGGAAAGACCAAAGCGGATGCCATGTCCGACGTGATCCGCCAGTTGAAACCCGAAAGAACCATTGCGCTTGGCGATGCACCGAATGATCTGGAAATGATCCTGGCCGCCGACACCGGTGTCGTTGTCGCAAACGGGCATGGCGCGTCCATTCCGGTCCAGGCACCCGAAGCCGAGCGGCGGATATTCAGAACCACACGCGAAGGCCCCGAAGGCTGGGCCGAGGCCATTCTGACCCTTACCGCAGCCGATCACAAAGACAGTTAACCAAGACAGGCAGCCCAAATGGCAGACTTCCATCAAAACGGAAACATCACCACGCTTCACAACCTGCGAAGCCGTCCGGCCGAGCATCTGGTGCACGAAGTCTCTGTCTTTGCCGAAACGCGCAAGGTGACGCTGATCCTGCCCTGTCTCTACTCAGAACTGGAAGGTCCAGCCCTTACGGGGATTATCGACGAATTGTCCAAGGTCAGCTACCTGCATCGCATTATCATCGGGCTAGATCAGGCCAACGCAGAACAATACCAACGCGCAAGAGCGTTTTTCGACCGTTTGCCCCAGAAGCATGTTGTGATCTGGAACAGCAGCCCCCGGATGTTGCAGCTGGAAGAACGGCTGCGCGACCTTGGCCTTGCACCACAGGAACCCGGCAAGGGCAAAAACGTCTGGTCTTGCATCGGCTATCTGCTGGCCTGCGCCGACAGCTCGGTCATGGCAATACACGACTGCGATATCGTGACCTACAAACGGGATTTGCTGGATCGGTTGGTTTACCCCGTGGTCAACCCGACCTTCCCGTTCCAAATGGCCAAAGGCTTTTATCCGCGCATCGGCGATGGCAACCTGAACGGCCGTGTCACGCGGCTGCTGGTCAGCCCTTTGCTGATCGCGCTGAAGAAGGTGATCGGAGATCGAGACTACATCGATTACCTGCGCAGTTTCCGGTATCCGCTGTCAGGCGAGTTTGCCATTCGCACCCCGACCCTGCCCGATCTACGTATCCCGTCGGACTGGGGGCTGGAAATCGGCGTTCTATCTGAGGCCTGGAGGAACCTCGCGCCCAAATCCGTCTGCCAGGTCGAGATTGCCGACAATTACGATCACAAGCATCAGAAGCTGTCGCCCGAGGATGCCAACACCGGGCTAAGCCGGATGTCGACCGACATATGCAAGGCCATTTTCCGCAAACTGGCGGCAGATGGCACCGTATTCACCACAAACACATTCCGGACCCTCAAGGCGACCTACTATCGCTCGGCTCTGGATTTGCTTGAGGGGTACTATACCGATGCAAAGATGAACGGCTTGGCGCTTGATCGCCACACCGAGGAAAAGTCGATCGAGCTCTTTGCCGAAAACATCATCCGCGCCGGGCGGGTCTTTTTGGAGAACCCCCATGAGACGCCGTTTATCCCGACATGGAACCGGGTCCATGCCGCAGATGCCGAGTTCCTGCACCACCTGAGCGAAGCGGTCGCGCTGGATCTGGATGAGTTCACACCGCAGGGGCGTTCGTGATCCAGCGACACTGGTAAGGCGCCAGTGAGAATTCGGACATATTGGCACCAAAGACCTCGCCGGTCAGGGCGTCCATCCACGTTTCTTCTGCAATCAGGTTTACCTCTGTCGGGTTGATCTGCACGTGATCCGCAGACACGTTGTGCAAGGCAAAAATGGATTGGCTTCGATCCAGACTCTGCCGCCAAATTCCAAAAACCCTTTCGTCAAGCCGTAGGGTAAACTGCGTCGCATTCGGGTGGAACGCCGACTGCTGCGCGCGAATGCGCAACCGGCGAGACATTTCCGACAACACTCGGGATTGATCCGATCCAGGATCAGCGAGCTTTGACAGCAGGTCCGGATAGTGCCAGCGATGCCGGTTGATCGCCCTGTTCATCCCGCGACGTTCAACCGCCTCATGGTCGTTGGGGGTAGCCAACAGTGAATGGATGTAGAAAGCGGGAATGCCCTCAAGTGACATTACGATGGTCTGCGAACAGATGAAACGCGCCAGGTGAAATTGGTCTTCACCGTCAAAGGTCGCGCGCATGGCCTCGAAAAAGGCGCAGTTCAATTCATAAGGTTCCTCGCGACCATCCGGTAAGGCGCGCATGGAAACCAGTCCGCCCAGCCTTCGCACGGTGTCGATCATCCGCGTTTTTTCTTCGGGTGGCAGCAGCCCTTCTGCGGGCCGCATCCCGATACCATCATGGCTGGCGGTGAAATTCAGATAGGCACACCCCAATTGCGCCGGGGGCATGGCCGCCTGCCAGTCACGCAAGTATCGTGCCGTGCCAGACTGCATGGCGTGCAGGATCAAGGGAGGAAGGGGAAAGTTGTAAACCGCATGCGCCTCGTTCCGATTGCCGAAATAGCTTAAGTTTTCTGTACGCGGAACATTGGTTTCGGTCAGCAGTACGACAGTCTCTGTCGCGAAATCGCAAAGAAGCCGAAGCAGTTGCACGATGGCATGCGTCTGAGGAAGGTGGATCGAAGTCGTACCCACTTCTTTCCAGATGAAGGCCACGGCATCCAGCCGCAGGATGCGCACGCCCTTGTCGATATGCAGTCGGATGATCCGCAGCATTTCGATCAGAACCTCAGGATTGCGGAAATCCAGATCGATTTGATCGTGGCTAAAAGTACACCAGACGTGACGGTCGCCACGGCTCGTTTCAACCTGACGCAAAAGCGGGGTGGTTCTGGGCCGTACTACCGGCTGCAGATCATCTTCAGGCTTAGCCTCGAAGAAGAACCTGTCATGCGGCGGCTTTCCCTGCAGGTAGTTGTTGAACCATAGCCCCTGACTGGACACGTGGTTGAGTACAAGGTCCGACATCAGGTGGAAATCATCCGCGATGCGCGTGATGTCTGGCCAATCCCCCAATTGCGCGCTGACGCTGTAGTAATCCGAAACCGCAAACCCATCATCGGATGTGAAGGGAAAGAATGGCAGGATATGCACGCCGTTCACGACCCCTTGCAGATGACGCACAAGAAAATCGTGCAACAAGTCCAGAGGTTTGTGGACCTGGTCCTCGATGGAATTGCCATAAGTGATCAGAACACTGTCTCGCTCGGACCACAGACCATTGCCGGGCTTTCGCCCCTGCTTTCTTTGGTGGTGTCCGGACGGCCAGAACGCTTGCACAATCTGCTCGGATAATTCTGCATGGTCATGGTCCGGGTAGATACGGATCAGAAGATCCGTCAGTCGCCGGGAGAAATTCTGGCTCATGGTAATTGTGCTTGGCTCGGCTTCGTCAAATGCCAATTGTTCGCCAGAGCAGTAGATCTGTCAAACAAGTCCAATTCCAGCTGCGCACCATCTCGAGGTTTATCGATCCATCTGCCTGTAAATTGGTCGATGTCAAAGAAAAAATAACGCGCTTGCGATGTGGCCATCGCGCATAGCATCCTTCGGATATCGATTACTTTTGACGGAATCTTGGATTGGTTCTCAGCGCGATGACTTCGAAAGTCGTGCTCCGGCTAGCCAAGGCACTTTGGGCTGTCAAAAGTTTGCAACAGCTCTGGGAACGATGACTCGCCCGACCAGAAACCTCACATGCATTGTCCTCACAAGTCCGAGTTATGTGCTCAATGGCAAGCAACTCCTCAGACCCCGAATTTTTCATGAAAGAGATCGGTGATCTGTTGCCAGATTGATTTGAATTCCGGCGTGTTCTCGGCTGCGTAGTGAAAGTTTTTCATCAATCCGGTGAGTTGCGTGAACACCTGCCGCACCTCGGCTTTGTCGGCGAAATCGGCACTCGACTGGGTGACATCGTAGACCAGTTTGAAGGTAATCTTTTGCCGCTCCAGCGGCACGGTTGCGTCCACCTGGTCAAAAGCATCCTGCTGCAGGTAGACCATGTCCACAAACAGCGCCTTTTGTTGGGTGACAAAGTCCTCGATGGTGACACCCTCTTCGCCGGTGACCTGCATCATCTGGTCGACCTGCTCACCTTTTTCGATCAGGGCCAGCAGGTCCCGGACCTTACCTGTCCATCCGGGTTCCGCGTTCTTGTCATACCAGTCGGAAAGCTGATCCGTGTAGCGCGACCAGCTGAGCATCGGATCAACGGCCGGATAGAACCGCTTATAGGCCCGCTCCGAGGACAGGCCGAGGAAGCATTTCACGGTAGAAAGAGTGGACTGCGTCACCGGCTCATCAAAGTTGCCCCCAGCAGGTGACACCGTCCCGATCAGGGTTAGGCTGCCCAGATCGTCATCATTGGTTTTCAACGCGCCCGCGCGTTCGTACAAACCCTTGATCGAGCTTTCCAGATAGGCCGGAAACCCCTCCTCGCCCGGAATTTCTTCAAGCTTGCCAGAGGTTTCGCGCATCGCTTGTGCCCAGCGGCTAGTGCTGTCGGCGATCAGCAGAACGTCATAGCCCATTTGGCGGTAATACTCGCCCAGCGTGATGCCGGTGAAGATCGAGGCCTCGCGTGCGGCGACCGGCATCGAGGAGGTGTTACAGATGATGATCGTGCGATCCATCAGGCTGCCGCCGGTGGTCGGGTCGGTCATCTTGGGGAATTCGTGGATCGTCTCGACCACCTCACCGGCGCGTTCGCCACAGGCCACGACGATGACAATATCTACCTTGGCGTTCCGCGCGATCAGGTTTTGCAGCACCGTCTTGCCCGCTCCGAACGGGCCGGGAATACAGGCCGTTCCGCCGCGGGCGATTGGGAAGAACGTATCAATCAGGCGCTGCGAGGTCAGAACCGGCTCGGTCGGATAGAGGCGTTCGGACAGGGCGCGTTTCAGGATGCTCTCTGGCAAGGGGCGCCGCACCGGCCATTTCTGCGAAAGGGTGAGTGTGTGTTCGCCACCCTGCTCATCCTCCAGCCGGGCAACGATGTCGTGGATCGTGGCCGCGCCCTTCTGGACCCAAACGACCTTGTAGTCGCCTGTCCAATTGAAGGGCAGCATGATCTTGTGGCTGAAGTGGCCTTCGGGCACCGTTCCGATGCTGTCGCCCGCTGTGACCGTATCCCCGACCTTGACCGACGGCGTGAATGACCATTTTGCCTGATCGTCCAGAGGGGCTACGTCTGCCCCGCGCGGCAGGAATGTTCCAAACTCGCTAGCCACCTTGGGCAGCGGCGATTGCAGGCCATCAAACACCTGCCCCAGCAAGCCCGGCCCGAGTTCGACCGACAGCAACTGGCCCGATTGTTCTACCGGATCGCCGACGGCGACACCGTCGGTGCTCTCATAGACCTGAACATCCGCTGTATCACCGCGTACGCGCAATACTTCGGCCTTTAGACGCTCTTGCCTGCCGCCTGGGCCGGAGCGCGTGGGCAGGATGAATACCACCTCGTTCTTGACCAGCTGTCCGGGCTGGCCCGAGGCGTCGGCGTTGGCTTGGATCTGCACCAGCCCCTCCTGCACCGAAACGACGCGGGCGGTGGCGGTCTGTGTGGCGGGGGTTGGGGCGGTCATGCGTATGCTCCCTCAAAATCGATATCGGCGACATCGGCCATGGCCTGTTGCGCCAGATGCTCAAATCTCTTGGCCGCGTCCTGCGCGTTGCTTTGCGCCCAGCGGTCGAAAATGTTCCATTTCAGCACATAGATCGCCACGGCTTCGAAATCGAAGTAGTGACGAGATGCGTGCCGTTTCAGTTGCTTGTGACTGACCGACAAGAGCAACCGCTCCAGGCCCAGTGGATCTTCGGCCTCCAATAGCTGTTTCGCGTCCTTGATCCATGGCATCGCCCCTTCAAGACGGAAATGCGGGTCGCCCCAATTCTCCGGAATGTGTCGGCTCCAACGCCCCATTCCGAACACCCCTGACGGGGGGCTGCCGCCTTGTTTACGCAGGCGCAGTGCGGCAACGGCAGTTCGCAGATCCATGCGCTCCACAAGGATCTTCCGCAAAGTTGGTTGCGGCGTATCTTCTAGTGCTTCTTTGCATCGCTTGATCGCCTGAGCATCCGTCACGTCCATGTCATAGCCGCTCCAGTTCAGAGCATGCTCCAACGCCTTCAAAACGCGCGCGTCCTCGGATGTCAGCGCCATCAAGCGCCGTTCAAGGCGGAGGCGCGACAAGGGCGGCTGCTTGGCGACGAACAGCCGTTCCGAGCCCGGCAGGCTGCTGATCAAAGCGATATAGGCGTCGGGGTCCGACATGTTACCGGATCACCCCTTCCAGCACGGCGC
This sequence comes from Ruegeria sp. CK3, assembly GCF_056536565.1. Classification (NCBI taxonomy): domain Bacteria; kingdom Pseudomonadati; phylum Pseudomonadota; class Alphaproteobacteria; order Rhodobacterales; family Roseobacteraceae; genus Ruegeria; species Ruegeria sp. CK3. Next base: position 53,636 of record NZ_JBQFPV010000014.1, on the reverse strand, counting down.
GGAAACGGGGCTGTAGATGCTGCATCAGCAGCGAGGCCACGGCCTTGTCGGTCAAATCCAGAACCACGCCCTGATCTTCCGCCCGCACTCGGATACCGTCCTGCGCATCGTCCGCAGCATGCAATTCCACCTGTTCACGCAGCATTTCGGCGGTCAGGCCAAGTACGTATTTCGTCAGCTTACCGGACTGGATGTCATCAGCGTTTTGCTTGATGTCTTCTTGCGTGGCGACCTTTGCGGGCAGGATGACCTGAACCTTGCCCTCGAGATTGGCGCCCTCAGCCGCGCGCCCGACAACCTCCAGGATCATCTGTTTCAGCAGGTCCGGGTCTGCCATTTCCTTGGTGACGAGGCGCGCCACGTCCTCTCGAAACCGATCCGTCAGGCCCGCCTTCATGGTCAGAACCGCGTCCCGCATGGCGGTGTTCAGCGCCTCTTCGCCTGCCGCGCGATAGCTGTCGGAGTCGCTGCGGGCCTTTTTCTGGTAGGCATCCGCCTCACGCTTGGCGTCCGCCAGAATCTTGGCCGCCTCGGCCTTGGCATCCGCCCTCAGCTTCTCGGCATCCGCCTGCCCGGCGGCCACCCCATCATTGCGCAGTTTGTCGATCAGTGCGTCAACGCCGTGCGAGATCATGCCATCCTGTGCCATCAACTGATCCCCGCACTGATCACGAGGGCGAAGACGAAGGCGAAGACGCCAAAGCCTTCGATAATTGCCGCCGGAGCCAAGGACAGGCCGAAAATCTCAGGCTTCTCTTTCGTTGCATTGATCGCGGCGGCACAGGCGCGCCCCTGCCAGATACCGCAATACATCAATGCGATGCCGGACAGGATGCCGATCCCGAACAACCCGCCCGCGTTTTCCGGCGTCACATCGCGGTTGAGCGTGAACATGATGACGATCCCATAGATCACCATCGTTGACGGAAAGGCCGAGACGCCGACGAAACGGCCATAGCCGCCCTCGGTCTCGGTCATCGCACCAATACTGGCCATGCCCGCTATCGAACAGCCAATCGCACTGGCCGCCGCGCCCAGCGCCATGGGGGCGTAGATGCCCAGCCAACCCAATGTCAGAACAAGCTCATTCATTTCTGAACCTCCTTGCGGGCGAACGGACGAAAGACGATGCCTTCGTCCGGCAGGCCCCATTTAAAGAATTCGATGTAATTGAGACGTAACCCGTGGACGACGCCGCTCATCATGGCGAGGGCGAAGTTCAGGATGTGGCCGATGATCAGGATCAGCAGGCCGAACAAAATGCCCGGCCCTTTCAGCGCGTGGATAATCGAGACGGCCAGATCGTTAAAGGTGATCGCAAGCGAGGCTGAGGCCAACCCGAGTGCAAAGAGGCGCATATAGCTGAGGACATCTCCGAACGCGCCCATCGCCCCGGCAAGACCCTGTACACCGTCAATAAGTCGCCAGAGCCAGTCGATTGGTTTTTTGATCTGCCTCTCGCTGGTAAACAGCAGGATTGCGAGAAGACCCGCGCCCAAAATCATCGCGCCCGGCGCTGCTGATTGGCCTTTCATGTAGCTGAGCCACAGGACGAACCCGCCGATCAGCGCCGCGATCCAACCAAGATTGGCAACAGCTTTGCGCTGCCCCCATGCCGCACGCGCGGCTAAAGCGTTGGCCAGCACAAGATGCAAGACACCGACAACAATCGAGATCATCATCATCGCGCCGAAGTTATTCAGGTCCAGCAATTTGGCCTTTGCCAGAAGGGACCCATCGGGCGGCGCGACCCCAAAATAGCTGCCAACCAGCACGCCATAAATGACTGTCGCCGCCGAAACGATGACGCCGTAGCGCCTCCAGGATTGTTGGCTGACTGTCCCGCCCAAACGCTTCCAGAACAAAAACAGGCCCAGCAGAATGACGGCCCCATATCCTGCATCTGCCACGATCATCGCAAAGAAGAACGCGAAAGAGGCAGCGACGATCACGCTCGGGTCCCAGTCCTTGTAGCCCGGCACTTGGTAAAACAGCGCCAAGTCCACAGCAGCGCTGCGCTGTTCCGGCTGCTCCAGCAATGTGGGCGGGGTGTCATCGGCGCCCGGGTCTTCGATCAGAACGGCGGCATCTTTCGCCCCCGCCATCTCCAGAACCGCATCAATCCGATCTTCTGGCACCCAGCCCTGCAGGGCAAACATCGCCTCTTCGTCGCGGACCTTCTGGGTGGCGTGGGCTAGCTCTGCCGCACTTTCAGCTACGGACAGGTTGCGCCGCATCAGCGTCAAGTAGCGGGTCTGCGCAACCCGTTCCGCCTCAAGCGCTTCGATCGCGATCTCTGCCTCTTCCAGCTGCGCTTCCAACTCGTGAATCGGCAAAGAGCCGGTATGCGTGCGCGGAACCGGCAAGATATCGTCGGCGGGTTCGTCTGGCGCAATCAGAACGGCATAGATGAAGCGATGATCCTGTTCGAGAATGGCCCAAGGTAGCGCCAGACTCTCCAACGCATCCCGGTGCTTTAGTGGTAACTGGTAAAACCACAACCGGTTGCCCGCCAGCACATCGTCTGGCGGGAAATCCAAATCCCCCCAAGGCTGCACCTGAGCAATCCGATGGGCCAGAAAATCCCGCCGGTCTGACATGTCACGCGTACGCTGCATCAGGTCCAGCACGTCTTTGACGAACTGATCCATCTGGAACTCAGGATCGCGTTGTATTTGCCTGCGAGGCTCGGGGACATCGGTCAGAAAGCGCAGTGCCTTGTATGCTTCATGCGCGCCCCGTTCATTGACCTTTTCCGGCTCAGCCGGCGGAGGAGCCAGAGGCAGAACATGCATACAGCCCAGCGCCTGCAACGCCTCAAGCGTTTCGATCTTCTGCGCCGCCCGTCCCACCAGAGACAGCTTCTTGAGCCGTGCAACACTCATGACACGGCCTCATGCGCATGTTTGCGCTTGGAGATCTTCGAGCGCACGACGGCCTGCATCTGCTCATCACTCAGATAGATGCGGATCTTCTTGATATTGGCCTTTGCGCGCGGGATCAGAACCTTTTCGAACAGATTGACCCGCTGCGTGATCGTGGCGACGGCCTTGTCGAAAATCTTCACACGCTCTTCTGCCACTTTGACCCGCAGGCGCGCCTCGATCATGTCGTGCAGCAGTTGCGCGGCGGCGTCGACCCAATGGGGCTTGGCCAGCCGCGAGTATGGCCGCACCGAAACCTCAATCCGGTCAAGGGCGGGCATCTTTACGCCCACGACATTCACTTCTTTGACCTTGTAGTCTTTCAGCTCGACCAACCCGTCCAGATCAATGTCCTTCTGCGCCAGCATGGGGAGCTTCGCGCCGACCTGTTGCGCCAGATCGCTCACTTCGTCTTCGAGACGCTTTACGTCCTCACGTGCTTTGGCGCGCTCGGCCATCAACTGCTGGCGTTTAAGGTCCAGCGACGGCAGGAACCGCTCATAGCTTTTCAGCTGTGTCTGCTCGCGGGCGAGCGACGACTTATTCAGCTGCAACCGCGCCATCACCATCCTTTGGGAAATACTTGTCGATCAGAGCTTGCTTCATCAGCAATTGTTCAGGCGCAAAACATTCGGCCAGTGTTTTCCAACCCAGATCCAGCGCATCCTCCAACGGGATCGAGACATTGATATCCATGAACCGTTTTCGGAACAGCGCACCGAATTTCAGAAGTTGATGATCGTAGTCTGACAGATCAAACGCCATCGCCTGTTTCTGCGCGGCGTCCCGGCTTTCCGAATAGAAGCGGATCATCGTGTTCATGATCTGCCCGTGATCCTCGCGGGTGGTCTTGCCTATGACGTTCTGCTTCAGGCGCGAGAGGCTGCCAAATGGGTCAATCACACCCGAATGCAGGTAGAACTGCCCCTCGGTGATGTAGCCCGTGTTGTCCGGCACAGGGTGGGTCACATCGTTGCCGGGCATTGTCGTGACGGTCAGAACAGTCACCGAGCCCCCTTTGGCATAGTCACAGGCTTTCTCGTAGCGCCGCGCGAGCTGCGAATAGAGATCACCCATATAGCCACGCTGCGAGGGGACGCGCTCCTGACTTATGCCCACCTCTTTCATCGCATCTGCATAGGCGGTCATGTCGGTCAGAAGCACAAGAACGCGCTTACCCTCTTCCACCGCGAATTTCTCGGCCACGGCCAGCACCATGTCTGGCACCAGAAGGCGTTCCACCAGAGGGTCCATGGCCTGATTGACGAACATCACGGTGCGCGAGAACACCCCTGCATCCTCAAACGAAGTCCGAAACGTGTGGTAGTCATCGAAGATCAACCCCAAGCCGCCGAAGACCACGATATCCGCGTCCGCCTGTATGCCGATGCGGCTGAGGAAGGCGTTGAACGGTTCGCCCGAGACCGAAAAGATCGGGATCTTCTGGCTTTCGACCAGCGTATTGAACACGTCGATCATTGGCACGTCGGTGCGTATCATCTTGTTGGGCACGGCCCGTTCGGCCGGGTTCACCGTCGGGCCGCCTATGTCGATCCGAGGCTCGGCAGACAGGTCAGGGCCGCCGTCAATCGGCTCTCCCGCGCCGTCAAAAACGCGTCCCAGAATATTGGCAGAATACGGCGTCTGCATCGGGTGACCCAGGAAGGTCGCTGTCGCCTCGGTCGAGATGCCCTTGGTGCCCGAGAACACCTGCAGCGTCACCACATCCCGGTCGATAAAGATCGCTTGGGCCAACGTTTTATGCCCATCGACCGTTTCGATCACCGCCAGATCATTGAACCGAACAGCCGGTGCGCCACCATCGTCAACCGGCACACGAACCTTGATCGTGTCGCCGACAATTTCCAAAACACGTGTATACTTCAAAAGACTCTGAGACATCGCCTACCCTAAGTCGCATGTTTAAGAGTTTAAATTCTTTCCACCTTCGTGCTGCCCACCAAAGCATCAGCGCCGGAGGGATTTATATTGATCTGATAAATCTGGTTGCCGCCAAGTTAATAGACGTTTCCGGCCTAAAGCAATGAAATCGTTTCAATTCAGACTGGGTTTCGGGTTACTTTTCGCCTTCTGGGTCTTGCTGGTGATGACTCTGACGCTGGCTTTGCCTCAGTTCCAGCATCCCCACTGTAGTCCAAAACCCGTACAAGAAGATTGGCCATTTCTTCTAGTTCTTTAGACGGCGTTCGGACTTCACCTATGATGTGCTTGACAAGCTCGACGGCTTCAGTGCGGCGCGCTTTGTCGGGCAATAGATAAGGCAACGTGTCGACCGCGCCCTTCGGATCAAAAGTGGCGACCAGGGATTGCTCATACAGAATCCGCTGACGGTCGGTAACCGAAAGGGACTTGAACGGCGCTTCGTGGTGAAAGATATGCGCCCACCGGTGTAAAATCTCGGCACGAAAGCCTTTGTGACTGTCGGCCAATAGAACCAGTATACGAATGACCGCCTCGGGTAGACCTCCTTGCCGCATATGAGCAAGCACCGCACTGACCTCGGGCAGATCGCGCAAAGTCGCCGGATCCGGCAGCGTTCGGCGCGTTGCATTCCTTTGCCCGAACCAAGACGCAAACGGCCCACCCCAAATGGCGAAAAAGGACGTCTCATACCAGGCGTCGCGCAAATCTCGGCCAAGATCCATCGACTGCTCAATCCATTCACCGGTGAGTTTTTCCCATTTCAGAAACGGATTTTCAGCATCGGCGGGAGCGCGCTCCGCTCTGGCATTCTTCGCCAGAGTTTCGATTCCTTTCCCCAAAACTGTGCTCGAAGACATCGCAGCGCGTTGTGCTCGCAATGGATGTGCATTTAGCAAAGCCTGGGCCATCACCGGTGACGACAGGGCTTGCACTGCTGGGCGACCGAAGGTTTCATAGGCCCCTGCTTGCACTTCGGACATTTGCGCCACTGCGGCAAAACTGTTCTCATCCTGTCGACCGTCATCCAATGCCGCGACGTCCGACAGCGTTCGTTCGACGAAACGAACTTCGAAGGATTTATCGACCCCGTCCCCTTCGATGTTGTCAATGACCATCTCATAGAGACCAGGCGCCATTGCCTCGACCGTCTCAAGTGTAGAGGCCAAGCCTGCGTGCTCTTTGCGCGCGACCTTGGAGGAAACAAAGATGCCCAGATGTCCCACCTCATCATGAAGCATGTAGATGATGCGCTGGCCGCGTACCCGTATCTCTTCTTCGTCCGCATAGGTTTCGGCAATCCAGTTCAACGCCTGTTGCGGCGGCGTGATATTGTCGCCATGGCTTGCAAAGACAAATATCGGCGCTTTGATCGCCTTGAGATCAACGGGAACTCCGGGTTCCAGTTGCGCGGTATTCTTGACCAGCCGGTTTCCAACGAACAGCTGTTCGACAATCCATCGAATTTCGGCCTCGTTCAGAATGAAAAACCCACCCCACCAGCGCTCAAAATCAATGAAGCGCTGCCTGCCGGCTTCGGGATCGCGATACAGATCGAAATATTTGCCAAAGTAGTTTCGGCTGGGGTTTAGCTGCTCGAAATTCATCACCAGATTGGCGCCGTCGAACTTGCCATTCCCCAAATCTGACCAGAACATCGGCTGCCAGGTGCCACCAAGCATACCACCGTTGTAGCGCATGGGGTTTTCACCAACCTCACCCGACCAAGGTGCAACCGGCGCTCCGTTGAGCACCAAAGGTCCGTTCAGATCTGGGTTGCAGGCCGCCATCAGCAATGTCGCCCAACCGCCCTGGCAGTTTCCTGTCACAACTGGTTGCGGGCTTTTGGGGTGACGCGCGCTGACTGTTCGAACAAATCCAGCCTCGGCATGCATGACGTCGGCTAATGTCTGACCTTTAACCGGATCACGGCCGAAGCTCACAAAATAGACCGGATGGCCCTTGGCCAGCGCCACGCCGACCTGGCTGTCGGACTTGAAACCACCAATACCACCGCCATGACCGGCACGCGGGTCAATGATGATGTAGGGGCGTTTGTGATCGTCTACGTCGATCCCTTGCGGGGGGACAATGCGCAATAGCTGATAGTTGCAAGGCCGGTCGAGCTCCGCCCCATCAACGATCACTTCGTAGTCATAGGCAAGCACTGGCGGGCAACCGGCCGCTTCATGTTCGATGAAAACATCACCACGCTCACGCAAGGCGTCCATCGTCAAGGCGACGCGCTGACCAGCATCCTTGACGTAGTCCGCCCAAGCCGAGCCAACAGATTTCGTCTGCGTGAATTGCACCGCAAGATCTCGCAGATCGCTTGTCAGGTTCAGAACCCGATCCGAATGGTGCTCAGTTATTTTTTGTGCCTGAATGGTGGCGGCACGAGACAGAATTTCATACTGAACACCAGATTGATCGAGCACGTTAGAAATCGCGTCAAACAATTTGCTGTTCACGGCCGTTATGTTTTCACCCGTTGCAAGGTTCGATGCCTTTTCATTCGCGAATGAATTCCGAGCCATTGATCTATCCTTCCTCGGACGATGTTGGTTTCACCGTCGACGGCGAGTATGCCCCCGGTAAAATTGAACGCCTCGCTGCTTGCAAGAAACGATGCACAGGTCGACATCTTCGATGGTCTCGAAGTGATGTGTGGGTGCATGCTTTGCTGCAGCGCACCAAAATTGGCTATCCCGGTGACGACGCGGGTTTTCAGAAGGCCCGGCGACATCTTCGCTTTGCGACTGCAGCGCGCGTGCATAACCCCACGCGATCGACCGATCGCTCGCTACTCCGATGACGACAGCTTTTGACCTATTCAGGTGGAACATCGTGGCGCCTCGATTTCTGCAGTGCAGCATACCACTTCTCAATCGATTCGAAACATTTGAATGGTCAAACTACCTCGCCAACGCTGCGTCAAAGTCGTTCTGTAGCAAGGTTGAGGCACATTAGTCTCCGCAACAATCTCTGACGACACGCAACCGATCCATTAGAATGGACAACGCTTAAAGCTGACCACAATACGCCAATCCAGGACCGCCCCTTACCGGAGCAGACGGCATTCATACGCATCAAGTGTGGGCGTCAATTGTCGGAAGCTTCGCAACTGACCTCACAAAAAACACATCTGCCCTAGAGGCCAAACAACACCTCATTCGCGACTTTTCCAAGCATGACGGAACAAGCAACCAATTGTTCCTCGGAAACGTACTCATCAGGCTTGTGGCCTTGTTCCGCCATAGACCCTGGGCCGCACACCACTGTCGCGATACCAAGGTCTGACAGAACGCCAGCCTCAGTTCCGAATGCAACGTGGGTTGTTTCGCCGCCGCCAGAGGATTTGACAAGTGAGACCTCTGGCTCAGAGCTGGAGACTGACAACCCGGGGTATCCCGCCAACGCCCGAAGCGAGATTTGGGCAGCCGTTGGAAACTTGGCCAAAACCGCGTCTGCTGCCTGCTGAAGCTCGGCTTCGATCTCGTCGGGGTCATCTTCCGCCAGATGCCGGAACTCAAACACAAGCGTCGCCTTGTCGGGTACAAGGTTGAGAGCTGTGCCGCCGGACAGCTGGCCAACATGGAAGGTCGTATAGGGCACATCGTAGGCGTCGTTGCGGATCCCGGTTTGTTGGGCCTTCTGCTGCATCTGGCGCAACTTTGCGACGAAATCGACGGCAACATGGAGTGCGTTTACAAATTGCGGGGCCAGTGCGGAATGTCCGGCCTCTCCTCTTATGTCGGCGCGGTAGGCACGCTTGCCTTTGTGACCAATGGCGACCTGCATCTCGGTCGGCTCGCCCACAATGGCCAGTCTGGGACGCCCCAGCAGCGACGGTAGCTGCTTTTTCATGCGTGAGATCCCGACGCAGCCGATCTCTTCGTCGTAAGAAACCAAGAGCTTTAGGGGCGTTTTCAATTCCCGACCGTGCACGGCATCGGCGAGGGCCAGCATCTCAGCCAGAAAACCTTTCATGTCGGTCGTTCCACGCCCGAACAATCGGCCTCGCTGACAGGTCAGTCTGAAGGGGCTTACGCTCCAGTCCTGCCCCTCGACCGGCACCACGTCGGAATGCGCAGAGAGTAACAGCCCGCCTTCAACAGACGGCCCGATTTCTGCAAAAAGTCCTGCCTTAGGTTCATCAGGATCCGCGATGCGCTGCACCCGAAAGCCACGATTGCGCAGAAAGTCTTCGATATAGGCGATCATATCGAGGTTGGATCGGGCACTGACGGTTTCAAAGGCAACCAGACGCTCCAGAACCTCTAGCGAGACACTCATGAAAGCGCTTCTCCTCCGATGGCGCGGAAGGCGCCCGCGCGGGCCTGAGCCTGCGCATAGTCTATGAACGCAGACACCGTGCGCGACTTTTCCGCACCGTGGGTGGTCAAAAGGCCCATTCTCAAGGACCGAACCGGCCCGGTAATCGGCACGCAAACAAGCGGATTGCCGTCCGGTGATGTATAGCTTTGCGGGCGCACATTGGCGATGGAATAGCCAAAGGCGTTCCCAACCATTGAACGCATCACGGCCATGTCTCGCGTCAGCTCCACGATACGAGGCTGGCGCGAGGATGCCGTAAAAAGCGACAGGAAGTAGTCGGTACTGATCGGCAAATCGAGGAGGATCATTGGCAGGTCCGCCAGATCATCAATGGATACGGATGTCCGCGTCGCTAGCTCGTGCCCAGCATGCAACAAAGCAAATGGGTTCAGGCGCACCAACCCGATGAAATTCAGGTCTGTTGGAATATCCATGTCATAGGTCAGCGCAATGTCGATCTCGGACCGTTGCAATGCGTTGAATATCTCGGCCTGGTTCAGTTCTTTCTGGGCGATCCTGACATCTGGAAATCCGGTTTCAAACCCGCGCCGCAACCGCGGTAAGACAAGTTGCGCAAAGGTCAGCAGGCAGCCCACCGCAAGAGGGCCGCGCGCCGTACCTGAAATATCGGCGGCAATGTTTGCGATCTCTCTTGCGTCGTTCAGGACCTGGCGGGCTTTTTCAAGCACCCTCTGCCCACCTTGTGTCAGTGACAGACCCTGCGCGTGTTGCCGCACGAACAGCGAAATCGCCAACTCTTCTTCTAGCTGGGTGATGGCCGATGAGATCGACGGCGACGAGACGTTCAACCGGTCTGCGGCCCGCGCTATACTACCTGTTTCGCCAACCGCAACGAGGTACTCCAACTGCCGGAGGGTCAGACGCGGCACGCAGACACTCCTATTTTAGAGACGTTGGCAGAGGTCTTCAGGGCTCGCATACTCTCAGGCCAGATCAGGGGCACTATCCTGTTGGGCCAGCCAGATCTGGAAATCACGGATCGTGCCTTCATAGTCATCCCCTGCCAGCGGCCCTTCGATCGCGTGGGCAGAATGCAGCGCGACCTGCATGCGCTCAAGCTTTTCGCGATCCTCGCGGTTGACCTCTTCCCAGAGCGCGATTCGCCCCTGGATCGTGTCGTGATCGAGGTTATCGCGATAGACGGACATCGTCCATTTGACGCGGATTAGGTTCGCGTTGATCGGGAAAATAGAAAGTGACACAAGCAGGCTGGCAGCTTGGCTGGCCACCTGCGTGGGAAACTTGGCAAAGAGGGACGACCGTTTTCGTTCTGCCTCGCTCAGGCCCGCCGCGCCGTCTCCGCGCGGCGTGATATTGTCCGGGTAATTGGCAGCGTAGGAGGTGTACCCGTCCCCGCTGACCAGCTTGCGCGACAGCCCTGACGGGGTGTAGCCGTGCAGAGTTTGCGGATGGACCACACTCAGGTGGTAGCCTTCCATGAAGTTCTCAACCAGGCATTTCCAGTTGGTCTGCCAGTTCTCTTCAGCCACATGCACAAGGCGGAAATCCTCGGTCTCATAAGGCGCCAGCATGGCATCAAGCTCGGGGTGCTCAAACGGCGGGGCGTCCGGCGTCAGGTTCACGTAAATGAACCCGTTCCAAAGCTGCACCTGGTGTTCCGGCAGCCGGCAGGATTTGGGATCAAAGCCCGCATTCTCCATTCGCGGGGCGCGCAGCAAGGCACCGTCGCGCCCGTAGGCCCATGCGTGATACGAGCATACAAACCGCTTTGTATTACCGCTTCCTTCTGCCAGTGGCATTCCGCGATGCCGACACACATTTGCAACGGCACGGATTTCACCCTCATCGCCGCGCACGACAAGCAAGGGTTCATTCAGAAGCTGGACGGTAAAGAAATCACCGGGTTCCGGGATTTCATCGACCCGACCCAAGCAGTGCCACCCGCTGCGAAGCACAGTCTGCGCCTCGTGGTCGAATTGCTCCTGCGAGGTGTAGAATGCGCCGGGCATACCCATCGGGCGATCCGCGGGCAAGGCGGCCAAGTCTTGAAGTTTCGTTCGCAAATGGGTCATCCCGGCCTCCCTTGTTGTTATGTCTTATGCGTCCCCCGGCACGCCATAGGAGGGCGCGGCGGAGGGATCGAGTGCGCGGCGCACGTAATCGTCCAGTTGTGGTTTGTAGACGTTCCAGGCGGTTGCAACCGCTTCAATGGGGCAATCCTCGGTCCAGTCGCACCGCAGGTCGGCCACGGGCCAGCTGACTTTGTCGACCAGCATCAGACCCGCGGAATGCACGGGCCCGGCCTCGCCCCCGGCAGCAAGCCCAGCGCGCATTGCAGCAACCAGCCTATCACCCAAGTGACCCGTCGCGTCCTCAAAAGCGGACACAATGGCGGCGGGCACACCATCATGGGCCAGAAGATTGCCCCCCGATGCAACATCCCTGCCCTGCGCCTCGTTCCAGTTGCCCAGCACGTTTTGGCCTGAGTGGATGGCTGTAGTTCCGTTCCGGTCTATTGCCAGAAGCTGCCTGTACGCGATGTGCGCGGCCTCACCAGTGATTTGGCTCACCGCCACCTCAGCCGAGGCGCCCTGTTCCATCAGATCGAGCGTTTTTGGACCAAGGCTCGGATCGGTGACATTCTGGCTCGCCACCGCGCCAATGCCTGCTCGGGCATAGGCGCAACGGGCTGCAACTGCCGGAGAAGAAGACGAGATCGCCATGCCAAACATGCCGGTCTGCGCGCATCGGGCCACAAGAGAGAAAGTCACAGGGCTAGTCCGGGATCACGGCGGTGGCGTCAATCTCCACCAGCCATTCGGGCCGTGCCAGAGCCTGCACCACCAGCCCGGTCGAGACAGGATGCACGCCCTTAATGTATTCGCCCATGGTGCGATACACAGCCTCACGGTGGCGGACATCGGTGATATAGACGACCACCTTGACGAGATGCTCCATTTCGCCGCCTGCTTCTTCGATCAATTGCTTGATGTTCTGCATCACCTTGTGGGTCTGCTCTGCCGGGTCGTGGCTGTCGATGTTCTTGGCATCGTCCAGGTTCTGCGGGCACTGCCCGCGCATCCAGACAGTACTCCCGCCACGAGTGACAACGGCTTGGCACAGGTCATTGTCGAGCGATTGCTCAGGGTAGGTATCGCCGGTATTGAATGGGCGGATGCGGGTGTGAGCCATATTTAGGACGCGCCTCCTGCGTCGATCTTTGTCATCAGATACTGCGCAAAGTCGTAGTTCGGGCGTTCCAGATGGCTGAGATGCCCAGGCGTTGCTGCTTCTGAACACAGGCCCCGAAACACTTTTTCGGTACAGCCACGATCTTCGACATTCACGTCATCCAGAAGCGCCTTCAGCGCGGTGAAATTGTCTTGCGCATCCGGGTCATCAGCAAAGTCATTCGACATACCGCCGCCAAAGCGGATATGCACCTGACCCGGCCCTTTGGGGTGCAACGACAGATACCAGAAATACCCTGGAGTCAGCGTGATCATCAGGCTTGGATAAAGCGCCAGAAGAAAGGTCGTGCGGCGTTCATCGCCTTTCAGCCGGTCATTGCTGGGGTGCGCCATGGCAATGCGCAGGGACTCATCCTTCAGAATCGTGTGGTAGTTGAAGGCCGTGCTGCCGGGTGGGCAAATCATGTCCTCCAGCCGCGACAAGCCACCAATCGTGCCCGCGTGGCACACCGGCAAATGGTAGCTTTCCATGAAATTCTCGGCCAACACTTTCCAGTTGGTATCCCAGACGTGTTCTTCGTAGAACGCCTCGGAATAGTTGGCCATGTCATAACCTTCGATCATGGTCGCCACTTCGGACAGTTGCTCGGCCACGGGGGCTGCATTTGGATCAAGGCAGACAAAGACCCAGCCCAGCCATTCCTCGCAGCGAACCTGAGGCAGCGCGTAGTTTTCTTTGCAAAACCCCTCGTTCTGCTTCATCGCGGGCGCACCGCGCAGCTTGCCGTCGAGGTTATAGGTCCAGGCGTGATAGGGGCAGACGATCATCTTGGCATTCCCGCGCCCATGCAAAAGTGTCGACATGCGGTGCAGGCACACATTGCTCATCGCGCGCAGATCTCCGTCCCTGTCGCGCAACACAACGATTGGCTGCCCGGCCAGTTCGCAGGCCACATAGTCCCCTACAGACGACAAGGCGTCGGCCCGGCCCACACAGTACCAGTCCTTTCGGAAGATGTGCTCAAGCTCTGCATCGACAAAGCTCGGCTCGGTATAGACCTCGGTCGGCATGGCCCGCGCACGTTCAAAGGGGACCGAGGTATTCGCGCGCAGAGCGGCGATGGGATCAACGTGGTCTTTGGGCATGAACGAACCTCTTTGCCTGAGTCGCGGGCGGCCACCGCATTCACATACTGAGACGGCTTTTGCCGGAAACAAACCAAAAGTCTATCTTACCGGCGATTAGGTAAAATCTAATCGACATAAGATGATACAAAATTAGGGTTGCACAAGCAAAAGAAGCAGCCGGGCCAACAGAAACCCAGCACGGCAAAAAAGGTGACGCGATGGAAAACTTCGACACGGTGGTGATTGGCGCAGGTCAGGCGGGCATTGCCACAAGCGAGCATCTCCGTGCCCAAGGCATTGACCACGTCCTTTTAGAGCGGGGCCGCATTGCCGAACGTTGGCGATCCGAACGGTGGGATTCACTCGTTGCAAATGGCCCGGCATGGCATGATCGCTTCCCGGGCCTGGAGTTTTCCGGCGACCGCGACGCCTTTCCACGCAAGGAATGCGTAGCCCAGTATTTTGAAGACTATGCCAAATTGATCGACGCGCCCGTTCGCACTGGCGTCACGGTGACGCGTGCGCGACCGCATGAAAACCGCGCGGGCTTTTTGGTCGAAACCTCGCAAGGTCCCATAGAAGCGCGCCACCTCGTCTGTGCCACAGGGCCGTTTCAGAAACCGGCGATTCCGCCGATCATCCCCGAAACCTCTGGCGTTCTGCAGATGCACTCCACCGCCTATCGGAATCCCGATGCTTTGCCTGAGGGTGCCGTTTTGGTGATCGGCGGCGGTTCCTCAGGATCGCAGATCGCGGCCGAGTTGCACGATGCTGGGCGCGAGGTTTTCTTCTCCATTGGCCCCCATGACCGGCCTCCGCGTCGCTACCGCGGGCGCGACAATGTCTGGTGGCTGGGCGTTCTCGGCATTTGGAATTTGGATACACCGGCTCCTGGCACCGAGCATGTCACGATCGCTGTCAGTGGCGCGCATGGCGGCAAAACCGTAGATTTCAGGAAACTTGCCCAGCGCGGCATCACTTTGCTGGGGATGTCGTCGGGATATGAAAACGGCGTTCTCCATATCGCCGATGATCTCAAAGCCAATCTCGATGCGGGCGACGCAAACATGTTGTCCCTGCTCGAAGCCGCCGATGCCTATGTTGCGCGCACCGGCATGGACCTACCAGAAGAGCCCGAGGCCTGGGTCGTAGGGGACGATCCCGCCTGTGTGTCAGACCCAATTCGCGAGCTGGACCTTGAGCGCAACAATATCCGCACCGTGATTTGGGCAACAGGGTTCCAGTTTGACTATGACTGGCTGGAGGCAGACACGCTGGACGACCGGGGCAGACCGATCCATCAGCGTGGAGTCTCTCCGGTGCCCGGACTTTACTTCGTCGGGCTGCCGTGGCAATCGCGCCGTGGGTCCTCGTTTATCTGGGGCGTTTGGCACGATGCAAAGTTCATCGCGGACCAGATTTCAATTCAGGAAAACTATCTGGCCTATGCACCAAACTCTCCTTGAGAGGTGTCGATCCACCAAAGAGATCTATGCCGTTCGCATGAGCGGCCTGATCTGCCTGGCTCGGTTTTAATTTGAAGTCGAAAGTCTGGCTGTGATTGCCTGACATGTTGAAACCGAATGAATCCGGGCGTGCGCATATCTAAACGTATCGCCCCACGCGGTACCCTCAATTGCAACGGGCCGATCAACTTCGAGTACAGTTTCCAACCTCATTCAAAACGGTAGAACCTCTTTGCAGTATCTTGGAACACGCTGTTCTGATGCGCGTCAGGGATCAGTTCTTGAAGGCGCGAAACCAGCTCAAGGTAAGTAGAAGAAAGACTGTCGACCGGAAAGTTCGATCCGAACATGCAACGATCTGCGCCGAATTGCGACAAGCAGGTTGAAACGATTGGCGCGACGTTTTGGGCGCTCCAATTGTGATCAAACATGCCAAGCCCAGATAGTTTGCAATGGACCTGCGGCAGTTTAGACAGGGAACTAAGCGCCTCTTCCCAATGACTTAATCCCTCGGCACTGCGGTCATGTGGTGAGCCTGCGTGGCAAAGAGCAACAGGCGTGCGTGGTGCCTGAGAAAGCACTTCGGCAGTTTGCTCCATCAGTTCGGGAAGCAATTGAAGGTCAAAGGAAAGGCCCCGCTCGCCCACGGCAATTAAGCCGGTCCGGAAATCCGGGTTTTCAAGCAATTTGTTTGTGCCGGTCTTGGCATCTTCGCCGGGCGCGCGCCCAACGATCTGACGAACACCCCGAACCGAGGGTAGCGATTGAAAGCGGTCCAGCTGGTACTCTAGATCGTTGGCCGTCAGATCGCAAAATACGACCTGAACCAGCGGCCAGTCAGGATATTGATCGGCCACGGATTGCACCCACTGCGCCTCGGCCCAGGGATCGGCGGCGCCGACCTGGATATGGACCGAAGCCGAGAAGCCCTGTGCCGACGCATCCGCGCGATACTCTGGCAACAAGTAGTCACGCTGGATCGGCGTGGGGTCGCCAAAAAACCGAACGGCGCCCTTTTCCATCAACCAAGGATACTCCACGGCGTTCAGATCCCACAGATGGTGATGTGCGTCTATCTTCATGGTGTTTCGATCCCAGCAGTGCGACCCAATACGTCGACGCCCTGTTGTTTCCAGAAATGCAGCAGGTCTATGAAAATCCAGTTTTCGGCCAGTTTGTCCTCGGCACGGCGATAAATGTCGATCACCCTGAACTCACCCGGTTTGCCAGTGGCCGGCATACCCATGAACCCTCCTGAGGGCGTTGCGGTGAAGTTGGGCCAGCCAAAGAAGCCGCCATAATGCGCTTCGGCTAGACGGCAGATATGCTTGGTCTTTGACCGGTCTTTGAAACCCGCACGGAACGGTCCCGAATGTTGCTTGGCATAGCGTTCGATCGTGTAGGTCGCACCTATCCCCTCGGGCCCCCACCAGATCATGTCTTGATGCCAGGTTCTGGCCAACTCTTCCTCAAGCGGTAACCCGCCTTGCCACTGGCCAAGGTCCGAGATCATCGCATTGATCAATGCCAGTGTTTTCTCACCCTCTGCAACCGGCTGTTCCGTGAGCAGCAGGCCGTCATGTGGCATTGGGCCGGGTTGCACCAGATGCGCCGCTGTTTGCGGAGGAAACGGGTTCTGCCCGGCCTGCACCATCAGGTGTGGTATGTCGAAATACATCGCCGTTTCCGTGATCTTGCCGTCGGCGACCTTGTAGAAGGCGCAATAGCGCAGAAACGCAAGCTTTCCGGTCGGGCGAATGCCCAACCAGGGATGGTCGAACAGGCCCATCAAATGCCCCATAGTGACGACCCACACATCTGATTCATCACGCAGCGAATTCTGCCCGGCGAACATGATATCCACCCGATTTTGCAATCGTGTCAGACTGGATTTCAGGGGCATCCAGAATTGCTGGCCCACCTGTTCTGCATCATTGATCAAGTTGAACGGGTGAAAACCGCGCCACAGTGAATCAGGCGTACAGAAACGACTCATGACGCTAGGAACGTCTTGGGGCGTCGCTGAATCCAATGCGGAATGAAAGTCAGAGATAACTTTTTTCTCTTTCTGGAAGGTCACGGTATTTTCCATTTGTGTCAGGGTGTTGCGCGTTTTGTGTCGCTAGAATGAATCGGGTATTCTCCACATTCTTGCATACGTATGCAAAAAAGTCTTGCCTGATTTGATATATGCGAATTACAGTTTTGCAAACGTATGCAAAACGAATCCTAGTTGGGGGCACCATGGCGGAAATTCAACTGCGTAACGTCGGCAAACGATGGGGTTCGTTTGTTGGGGTCCACAATTTTGACCTAACCATTGCAGATCGCGAGTTTCTGGTGCTGCTGGGACCATCGGGTTGCGGCAAAACCACCACGATGCGGATGATCGCCGGGCTTGAGGACGTGACTGAGGGCGATATCCTGATCGACGGCAAGGTCGTCAACGATCTGGAGCCCAAGGACCGCGATGTAGCGATGGTCTTCCAAAGCTATGCGCTCTACCCCAACATGAACGTCTATGAGAACATCCGCTTCCCGCTAAAGGTGCGCGGTATCGACCCGGCGACCCATGACGACAAGGTTCGTCGCGCCAGCGCGATGGTCGAGCTGGACGAATTCCTACATCGCAAACCCGCCGAACTGTCGGGCGGTCAGCGGCAGCGCGTGGCCCTGGCCCGCGCCATCGTACGTGAACCGAACGTGTTCCTGATGGACGAGCCTCTGTCGAACCTGGATGCCAAGCTGCGGGTTTCGACTCGGGCGCAAATCAAGAACCTCAGCCATGAGCTGGCGGTGACCACGATCTATGTGACCCACGACCAGATCGAGGCGATGACACTGGCTGACCGCGTTGTGGTGATGAAACAGGGCGTGGTGCAGCAGGTCGGTAGCCCGACCGAAATCTATGACCGACCAGCGAATACCTTTGTGGCCAGCTTTATCGGCTCACCCGCCATGAACCTGATGGAGGGTGAGGTCGCGGGCGGCGTGTTCCGTGCGGAACATGTCGAAATCCCGGTCAACGCACCCGATGGCGCCATGACACTGGGTTTCCGGGCCGAGGATGCCAGCCTTGCCGAAGGCGCGGGCCAGATCACCGCACCGATCTACACGCTGGAGCTTCTGGGCGACGCGACCATGATCTCGGTCCGGGTCGGTGGGGCTTTGGTGTCAGTCAAGGCCGACAAATCTTTCCGCGCCGAGATCGGGGATGATGTCTCATTCTCGGTGCCTACAGAAATCTGTCACCTCTTCGAAGCTGGAAGCGGTGCGCGGATCGGGGAGTAACCCCGCCAACAGCCCTTCGGGGCATAACAGCGGTCCGGGCGTCGACGACGGACCTATCCTGACAGGGAGAAACGCATGAAACTCAAGACGATCCTAATGGCAGGCGCCATGGCCATCGCGGCAAGCGGTGCATCGGCAGCCTGCTCCTATGAAAACGAAGTGCCGCTGAAATCACTGTCGGCAGGGTTCGAAGCCTGGAAAGCAGTGACGGACGCGATGGCCGAGTGCGGCAATTTCAGCGCCTCGCTAGACCAGGAATTCCGCGAGAAACAGCCAGAAGCCTTTGCGGCCGACCCCTCGCTCTATCAGATCGGCGGCGTGGCGAATGAAACCATGATCCCACTTCTGAACGCGGGCACGATCCGTCCGCTGGATGATCTGGTTGCAAAATACGGGCAAGACCTGCTGCCCAATCAGCTGATCAAGGTCGACGGCAAGGTGATGGCGATCGCCATGATGGTGAACGCGCAGCACCTGATGTATCGCAACGATGTTCTGGCCGAGCTGGGCATCGAAGAGCCCAAGACCTATGACGATGTTCTGGCCGCCGCCGCCAAGATTAAAGAGGCCGGCGTGATGGAATACCCCATCGGCGGAACCTTCAAAACTGGTTGGAACCTGGCCCAGGAATTCGTCAACATGTATATGGGCGAAGGCGGCACGTTCATCGGCGAAGGCAACATGCCCGCGATCAACAACGAAAAGGGCGTCAAGGCGCTCGAGACGATGAAGGCCATGACCGAGTTCATGGATCCCGAATACCTTGTGTCTGATTCCACCTATGTGCAGCAGCAGTTCCAACAGGGCAAGATCGCTATGGCGAACCTGTGGGCCAGCCGCGCCGCTGCCATGAATGACGAGGCCGAAAGCCAAGTGGTCGGCAAGGTCACCATGGCCTCGGCTCCGATGGGATCCGAGCGCCCCTCGACCACAATCTGGTGGGACGGCATCGTTCTGGCCTCGAACATGAGCGATGAAGAGGCCGATGCCGCCTTCCGTCTGGTCATGGAAGGAATCGACGGTGACATGGTCAGTGCCAACAATGACACCGCCGTCTGGCTGAACGCGGCCTACCAGCCCGGCGAACTGGCTGCAGGCGCTGCCGCCTCGGCGGAAAACGGTGCGGGGGCCTACCCGGCCAGCGCCGCCATGGGTGTTCTGCACAGCGCCCTGGGTAACGGTCTGGCCGACTACCTGACCGGCGCCAAGGACGCACAGACTGCGCTGGCCGATATCGAGGCGGACTACATCACCGCCGCGAAAGAAGCTGGTTTGATCAGCAACTGATCCTCCCCGGGGAGGGCCCCGTGCCCTCCCTATTTCCTCACCCGAGAACCATGAGAAAGGCAGAGCCATGAATTTCAGGACATTTGCCGCCTTTGTTGGCCCCTCTGTCTTTATGATGCTTCTCTTTATCGCTTTCCCGTTGGTCAGCGTGTTCAAGCAGAGCTTTTACATCACCCAACCCGTCTATGAGATGGTCGAGGTCGAAACCTGCACCCCTGGCTTCCTGACCCAGACCTGCGTGACCGAGCAGAAATCGCAGCCCAAGCTGGACGAACATGGCGAGGTGATCACACAGACCGAATATGTCGGCCTGCAAAGTTATCGCAACGTGCTTGAACCCGAGCGGGCCTGGCGCGCGATCACCGAGGGCAATTGGTCGGTCCTGTCCACCATCAATTTCTGGAAGGCGCTGCGATTCACGCTGACTTTCACGCTAATCACGCTGCCTCTGGTCATTGGGTTCGGGTTGGGCATCGCGGTTCTGATCAACAACGCCGCAGGGTCGATCCGCGGGCCGGTCATCTTCATCTCGCTGCTGCCTTTCATCATCACGCCGGTGATCGGCGCGCTGTCGATCAACTGGCTGTTCCGTGGTGACGGCATCCTGACGGCGCTGCTGGAATGGTGGTTGAACCGAGACATCGCCCTGTTCGCGCAGGCCTGGACGATTGAAATATTGATGATGTTCTACCGCGTCTGGCACGTGGCCCCGTTTGCGGCCGTTGTGTTCTATGCCGGGCTGCAAACCGTCAATCAGGACAGTCTCGAAAGCGCCGTGATCGACGGGGCGACTCGCTGGCAGCGCATGAAATACATCGTCATTCCGCATCTGATGCCGCTGATCATCTTCGTGTCGATGATCCACCTGATGGACGCCTACCGGGTGTTCGAAGAGATCGTCGGTTTCTCCAGCCAGGCTTACGTCATCTCGCTGCAATGGCTGACCTTCGACTTCCTCGTGCCGGATCAGGCGGGCAACCGGTCGATCAGTCGGGCCTCGGCCAGCGCGATGCTGACCATGATCGGGATCGTCATTCTGCTGATCCTGCCGCTGCGCCGCACCTGGCGCGACCATAAAGGAGGCCACTGATATGTCCTCGCGCGCGCTTCGCCAACCCCTCAGCCTGCGGCTGACTTCGAACATCTTCCTGGCGTTCTGGTGCCTTGTCGCCGCCTTCCCGATCGTCTGGATCGCGATCATGAGCGTCAAATCCCCCGTGGATGCCTATGACAGCAACGCGCTGAACGTGATCTTTGGCCCGGCAACGCTGGCCACCGGGAACGGACTTTCGGTTCTGGATATCATTCTCGGGATCGCGGTGATCTGGGGTGCGGCCGTGGTCGTAACCAAGGTGCTGCCCGCGAAAATCAAGGAATACACCGCGCCGGGTCAGGCGTGGTTCGGCTGGGTCGTTGGAGTGCTTGTCGCCCTGATCGCCTTCCTGCTGGTGTTCTTTGTAGTCTTGCCTGCGGTTCTGAACGTGTTGAACCCGCTGTTCGGCCCTCTGGGTCGCGATGTGCTGGGTGTGACGACCGAGCACTACAAAACCGTCTGGGTCGACCGGGGCTTTTCCAACAACTTCAAAAACTCGCTGATCGTGACCGCCGGGGTTGTGACCGTATCGCTGACCGTAGGTACGCTGGCCGGCTATGGCCTGGCGCGGTCGGGCTCGACACTGGCCTTCTGGATCTTGCTGATTGCGCTGATCTTTCGCGCGTTGCCGCATTCGGTTCTGGTGGCAGGCTATCTGCCGGTCTTCATAAACTCGGCCGAATGGCTGGCGCCTATTCTGGGGGAGAACGCGCCGACGCTTTATGGCAAACCTTTCGCCGTGATCGCGGTGCTGGTTGCTATCAATCAGCCGTTCACGATCTGGATGCTGCGCTCGTTCTTCCAGAACATCCCGGCCGAACTGGACGAGGCCGCGCGGGTCGATGGCTGCAACCACTTTCAGGCCTTCCGCCGCGTGATCATGCCGGTGATGTGGCCAGGGGTGATCACGACCGGGCTGTTCAGCTTCCTGCTGGCCTATAACGACTTTCTGGTGACCTCGCTGCTGCTTGATGCGCAGAACCAAACGATGGTCCCTGCCATTGCGGGCATGTTCAACCGCGAAACAACCACGACCGATCAGGTGGTCGCCGTGGCCGCTGCGGTGTCGATCATCGCCCCGCTGTTCTTCCTTGTGATGATCTTCCAACGCCAAATCGTAAGCGGACTGACCGCTGGCGCAGTAAAAGGATAAAGAAATGAAGGGTTCCCGCCCGGAACAAGCCGTTCTGACCCGTGATACGGATCTGAGCAAAACCGAAGACACGCGCCGCGTGATCGAAACCATGGTGGACGGTTTGAACGACCACCGTATTGACGATATTGGTGAGTTCTTCTCAAAGGGGTTCCGCTGGATGGGCAATCAGGGCTGTGGCACCAAGACCGGCCTGAAGGAATTTCAGGATAACTGGCAGCGCCCCTTCCAGGCCGCGTTTTCGGACAAAACCTGTATCGACGAGGCACGCCTCTATATGGGCGAATGGGCCGCAGCCTTTGGCCGGCAAGAGGCCACCCATTCCGGCGAGTTTCTGGGCATCGCCCCCACCGGAAAGCGGGTCGAGATCCGTTACATGGATTTCTGGAAAGTGGTCGACGGCAAGATCGTCGACAACTGGGTGAATGTGGATTTCGCCCATGTGGCCGCGCAGCTGGGGGTCGATCTGTTTAACGGTGAGGGCTGGGAAGCCTATGACCGGGGTGAGAAAACCGCACCCCGCCCCGACAAGTAAGGATCAGGATTATGGCAATCGAGTATCTGAAACGCGGCAAATCCGACGCTGACCGGGCCGAAGATGACGCAAAGACCCGAGCCGTGGTCGAGGCCACGCTGAAAGACATCGAAACCCGTGGTGACGCCGCCGTGCGCGAGCTGAGCGAGAAGTTCGACAACTATTCCCCCGCCTCGTTCCGCCTGTCGCACGAGCAGATCGACGATCTGATCGGCCAGCTGACCGACCGCGAGCTGGACGATATCAAGTTCGCCCAAGAGCAGGTGCGCAACTTTGCACAGGCGCAGCGGGACTCGATGCTGGATATCGAGGTTGAAACCCTGCCCGGCGTCATACTGGGCCACAAGAACATCCCCGTGCAGTCGGTGGGTTGCTATGTGCCCGGCGGCAAGTTCCCGATGGTGGCCTCGGCCCATATGTCGGTGGCGACAGCCAGCGTCGCGGGCGTGCCGCGCATCATCGCCTGTACACCTCCGTTTCAGGGTAAGCCGAACCCAGCGGTGATCGCGGCTATGCATCTGGGCGGTGCGCATGAGATCTATGTGATGGGCGGCATTCAGGCCATCGGCGCGATGGCGCTGGGAACCGAAACCATTGATCCCGTGCACATGCTGGTTGGCCCCGGCAACGCCTTTGTGGCCGAGGCCAAGCGCCAACTGTTTGGCCGTGTGGGCATCGATTTGTTCGCCGGCCCGACCGAAACCATGGTGATCGCCGACGAGACCGCAGCAGACGCGGAACTCTGCGCAACCGACCTTTTGGGTCAGGCCGAGCATGGCTACAACAGCCCCTGCGTACTGCTGACCAATTCGCGTAAACTGGCCGAGGATACTCTGGCCGAGGTCGACCGCCTGCTGGGCATCCTGCCCACCGCCGACACTGCGAAAGTGTCCTGGGCCGAGTATGGCGAGGTGATTGTCTGCGAAACCTATGACGAGATGCTGAAAGTCGCCGACGACATCGCATCCGAACATGTGCAGGTGATGACCGACCGCGATGACTGGTTCCTTGAGAACATGACCTGCTACGGTGCGCTGTTCCTTGGCCCTCGCACCAATGTGTCGAACGGCGACAAGGTGATTGGCACCAACCACACGCTGCCGACCAAAAAGGCGGGCCGCTATACCGGTGGGCTTTGGGTAGGTAAATACCTGAAGACCCACAGCTATCAGAAGGTTCTGACCGATGAAGCGGCGACGCTGATCGGTGAATATGGCTCGCGCCTTTGTATGCTGGAAGGCTTCGTGGGCCATGCCGAGCAATGCAACGTCCGCGTCCGCCGCTATGGTGGGATCAACGTCCCCTATGGCGAGGCAGCCCCCTATCGGGACGCCGCGGAATGAGCGACATCCATACGCAGCACAAGGCCCTGATCGCGCAAATCAGGGCGGCTATGTATGACTTTACCGAAACGGGTGTGCGGCAGGCGCTGGCAAATGTCAGCGCTCCGGATGCCCTGTTTCGGTTGTGCCACCCGTTCGGCGACAGCACAGGCAGCGACGCGTTCTATGACACAGCTTACAGGGATTTGCTGGACGCATGGCCTGACTTGGAGCGGCGCGACTATATCGTCACAGCCGGGCCGGATGAACACGGCGCGGATTGGGTCGGGTGTGGCGGCTTCTATACAGGCACGTTCACTGGGCCGTGGCTGGATATCCCGCCGACCGGCCATCAGGTGACGATGCGGTTCCATGAATTCTATCGCTTCAGCGACGGCAAGATCGTTGAGATGCAGGCGCTGTGGGACATCCCCGAAGTGATGTTGCAGGCCAACGCCTGGCCCATGGCCCCAAGTCTGGGGCTCGAATGGCATGTGCCAGGTCCCGCGACGCAGGACGGTCTGGTACCGGGGCCATATGATGCCGCCAAGGGCCAGCAGACATGCCAGCACATCATCGACATGCTGGATCACCTCAAGAAACACCCCTCAGAAGGTGGGCCAGAGGTGATGGAGATGGAGAAGTTCTGGCATCCCCGCATGAACTGGTACGGCCCCGCCGGGATCGGAACCGGGCGCGGCTATGCTGGGTTTCGCAACTGGCACCAGATTCCGTTTCTGAACGGAATGCCGGATCGCGGGCAGTATGTGGATGACATCACCTATCACTTCTTTGGCGATGGCGAATACGCCGCCGTCACCGGCTGGCCGAACATGATCCAGACGGTGACCCATGACGGTTGGATGGGGATTGCGCCCTCGGGCCAGCGGATCACCATGCGCAGCCTGGATTTCTGGCGGCTCGAGAATGGCCTGATCCGCGAAAACTGGGTTCTGGTCGATCTTCTGGACGCTTATCGCCAACTGGGAGTTGACGTGTTCGCCCGTCTGCGGGAATTCAACAAGGCCCGGAATATGGGCCGTATTGAAATACCGGATGGAATGAACTGATGACTGACCTGCCCCGCACCCCCTCGTTTTCGCTAAGCGGTAAAACCGCGCTGGTTACCGGCGCCTCGTCGGGTATAGGGCAGGGCTGCGCCGTGGCGCTGGCCGAAGCTGGGGCGCATGTGGTCTGTGCCGCGCGCGGGGCGGATCGCCTGGCTGAGACAGTCGCCGCACTGCAGGCGCAGGGCTGGTCGGCCGAGGCCACTGTGGTGGATCAGGGCGACTTGCAGGCGCTGAAACAGCTGTTCGAAGGCCGTACTTTTGACGTGGTCGTCAACTCCGCCGGAACCGCCCGCCACAGCCCGGCTGTGGAGACCACGCCTGAAGATTTCGACGCAGTTACCAGCGTCAATCTGCGCTCGGCATATTTTCTGTCGTCCTATGCGGCCAAGGCGCTGCTGGCGGCGGACAGGCCGGGGTCGATCATTCATATCTCAAGCCAGATGGGCCATGTGGGCGGCGTGGACCGGGCGCTTTATTGCGCCACCAAACACGGGCTTGAGGGCATGGTCAAAGCGATGGCTATCGAATGGGGCAAACAGCGCATCCGCATCAACACCGTCTGCCCGACTTTCATTCGCACGCCACTGACACAATCCACGTTTGATAACCCCGAACGTGCCGCTTGGATCATGGAGAAGATCAAGCTCGACCGCGTGGGCGAAGTCGAAGACATCATGGGCGCGGTCGCCTATCTGGCCTCAGACGCCTCGGCGCTGGTGACGGGCACCTCGATGCTGATTGACGGGGGGTGGACGGCGGACTGATGGCTGAAAAAGTCACATCCTTGCAGGTTGCGCAACTGGCCGGTGTCAGCCAATCGGCGGTCAGCCGTGTGTTTACGCCCGGTGCATCCGTCAGCAAAAAGACCGAAGACAAAGTGCGCAAAGCCGCCGCTGAACTGGGGTACAGGCCCAATGTTCTGGCCCGCGCCATGGTGTCGGGCAAAAGCCGCATCATCGGTTTGGTGGTGGGGTATCTTGAGAACTACTTCTACCCTGAGGCGTTGGAGAAGCTCTCCAATGCGTTGCAGGAACAAGGCTATCACGTGCTGATTTTCATGGCCTCACGCTCGGCCGGGAATATTGATGACGTGATGGATGAAATTCTGGATTATCAGGTGGACGGAGTCATTCTTGCCTCGGTTCCGATGTCGTCGGATATCGCCACGCGCTGTCAGCAGGCCGGCGTTCCGGTGGTGCTGTTCAACCGTTCGCAGGATATTGATGGGATCACCACGGTGGCCTCGGACAACTATGCGGGCGGGCGCAAAGTGGCTGAGTTTCTACTGGCCGGAGGACATAAGCGTATCGCCTATATCGCGGGTTGGCAGGGCGCCTCGACCCAGCGTGACCGCGAGGCTGGGTTCCGTGCTGCCCTGGCTGAAGGAGGGCAGGATGTGTTCGCTCATGATGTCGGAGATTTCCACACCGAAAATGCCCGCGCCGCCGCCCGTCGGATGTTTGATGTTGCCCCTGATAAACGACCTGACGCGGTCTTTGTGGCCAATGATCACATGGCTTTGGCGGTGATGGACGTGATCCGCTTTGAACTTGGCCTGCGCGTGCCCGAGGATGTCTCGGTCATCGGCTATGACGACGTGCCGCCCGCCGGGTGGCCTGCCTACAACCTGACGACAATCCGCCAGCGCGCAAATCTGATGGTGGCTGAAACCGTCACCGCATTGCTTGACCATATCGACACCCCGGCCACGGCCGAACCACGCAAAGTGGCCATTGATGGGCCGCTGATCGTGCGGACCTCGGCGCGTTTGCCGAAGGGGTGGAAACCACAAAGGACTGAGACATGAAGGGCTTTGATCCGAAATTCCGGGATTTTCCGGACTACATCATCGGGATCACCAAAGAGATCTGGGAAGACCGGGGCATCGCCACGCTGCATGACTATTACAGCAAGGACATCGTTGTGCGCTCGCCCGGCTCGGTGGTGCTGGGCAACCAGAACGTTATCGGTGCGACCATGGCGACGCTGGCCGAATTTCCCGACCGTCAATTGCTTGGCGAGGATGTGATCTGGTCCGGTACGCCGGAAGATGGGATGCTGAGCTCTCACCGGATCATCTCGACCGCGACACATTTGGCCGAGGGTGTTTACGGTAAAGCGACCGGAACCAAATTGCGCTATCGGATTCTCGCCGACTGCCACGCCATCGACAATCAGATCAATGACGAATGGCTGATCCGCGATCAGGGGGCGATCGTGCGTCAGATGGGTTGGGACCCCAAGGAATACGCCGCCGATCTGATCGCCCGCGAAGGTGGACCTGAGAACTGCGTCAAACCGCTGACACCCGAGATCGACCAGCCCGGCCCCTACAAGGGCACCGGCAACGACAATGAATGGGGGCAGCGTTACGCCGACATCCTGACCCGGATCATGAATGCCGATATGGGCGCAATCGAAACCGAATATGATCGCGCTGTTCAGTCCGAATATGTCGGCGGGATCACCGGCCATGGCTGGGACTCTGTGGATCGGTTCTGGATGGGTTTGCGCGCCAGCTTCCCAAACGCCGAATTCAAGATCGAACACCAGATTGGCCGCGACGACCCGAATATGCCCCCTCGCGCCGCAATCCGCTGGAGCCTGTGGGGCAAGCATGATGGCTGGGGTGTCTTTGGCGCGCCAACCGGTGCGCAGGTCTATGTTCTAGGCATCAGCCACGGCGAGTTCGGCGAGTTGATCAGCGGCCAGCCGCAGCTGCGCCGGGAATACACCCTGTTTGACGAGACCTCGGTCTGGAAACAGATCCTGCTGCAGGGACAGGAGGGCTGATTGGCTGCGATGGGCCTCTCCCTGAACGCCAGTCAGGCGGCGCGGCGCTTTCACACGCATCGCGCGTCGCTGCGCGCACGGCGTTTGAACAACCGACCTCCCGGGGGACGGGATTGATCCCATCACCCCCATTTTCAAGGAGACCATCATGAGCACAATCCAACAACGCATCGTCCGCTACGGCGAGCTGCAGCCCTGCAAAACCGCTTTCATCGACGCCCATACGCCGGGCAGCGATCAGAAGGAAAACTTCACCATCATCGGCGGCGGCGTCTCGGAATCGCCCGACCAGCACGTCCACATCACCGACAAGATCGGCTTTAACATCGGCGCTGCGGGACAGCCTCCAAAATGCCGGAACTCTCTGCACAGCCACACCACGGCCGAAGTGTTCTTTGTCGCCAAGGGCCGCTGGCGGTTCTTCTGGGGTCGCTATGGCACTGCGGGTGAGTTCATTGCCGAAGAAGGCGACATCTTCAACATCCCGACCGGTATTTTTCGAGGGTTCGAAAATGTCGGTCAGGATTATGGGATGATCATGTCGATCCTCGGTGGCGACGATGCCGGGGGTGGCGTGACCTGGGCGCCGCAAGTCATTCAGGACGCGCAAGCCCACGGGCTGATGCTGGGTGACAATGGTGTGCTGTATGACAGCAAGAAAGGCCAAGAGCTGCCCCACAACGTGCGGCCGATGCCTCTGCTGACCGAGGAACAGTTGAAAGACTACCCCGAAGTACCGGTCGAGGATGTGGTGGGCAAATACGTGGCCCGTTATTGGGATCTCATGGCGCTGTCGGCCAATAAACCAGCACCGGTGATTGGCGAAAACGCTCTGATCAAAGATAAACCAGGGTTCGAGGTCGACTTCCTCGGACGCGGGTCGAGTGTCAATGATCCGATTGTCGCTGAAAAGCCAGTTGTTCTAATGCCCGCCAGCGGTCACTGGCGCATCTCGATTGATGGTTATGAGACCGCTCTGTCAAATGGAGACACTGCCTTGGTTCTACCGGGAGAACGCTATAGCGTTGAACCGTCGATGACCGGACAGGCGGGTCTGTACCGGATTACAGCGACCGATGACCCGGCAGGAGCCACCTGGACAGGATGACCGCAGATCCAAACGACACGCATGCCATTTATGAGCGGCAGGCGACCGACTATGACAAACGCCGCTCAAAGGCCTTGTTCGAAGCGCGCTGGCTTGCGCGCTTCACTGCCAGCCTGAAGCCCGGCGATTGCGTTCTGGATTTAGGTTGCGGGACAGGCGATCCCATTGCGCGGTGGTTCAAGGCCGAAGGGTTTGACGTCACGGGTGTCGATTTTTCCGAAGCGATGCTGACTATTGCCCGAACCCGATGGCCCGATGGCGATTGGCGTCATGGCGATATGCGCGATTTCGAACTGGATCAGACCTTCGATGGCATCATCGCCTGGAACAGCTTTTTCCATCTGACAGCGGACGAGCAAAGGGATTGTATCGCCCGTATGTCCCGTCATTTGCGGCCCGGTGGAATGCTGATGCTGACCGTCGGTCCCCGCGCAGGAGAGGACAGTGGTACAGTTGGATCGGAACGCGTCTATCACGCCTCGCTGTCTCCGGCAGGCTATGCTGTTTGCCTTGAAGAGAACGGGCTGCAATTGACCGGGTTTCTGGCCGAAGACCCTGAAACCCGAAGCCACACAATCCTGATGGCTCACAAAATCTGAGGAGGCCCCGATGACCGTAAAGACCACGCATGTTGGATCCCTACCCCGCTCGCAGGACGTGGTGGACTACATCTTCGCCCGTGAAAACGGCAAGCCCTATGATGCCGCAGGTTTTGATGCATGCATGACCAAAGCGGTCTCCGAGACGGTGCGCAAACAGGTCGAAGCCGGGGTGGGTATCGTCAGCGATGGCGAGACCTCAAAGATTTCCTACGCTACCTATGTCAAGGACCGCTATACCGGGTTTTCCGGTGACAGCCCGCGCAATGCACCTGCGGATCTGAAGATGTTTCCCAGCTTTTTGCAGCGTCTGGCCGATGATGGAGGCACCCCGAAATATGCGCGCCCCATGTGTACGGGCGAGGTACGTTCAAAAGGGCAAGGCGAGTTGCAGAAGGACATCGCTAACCTCAAGTCGGCGATGTCCCGGCAAGGGATAGACCGAGGTTTCATGAATGCCGCTTCTCCGGGGGTGATTTCGCTGTTTTTGCAGAATGACCACTACCCAACGCGCGAGGCGTATCTGGCCGCGCTGGCCGATGCGATGAAAGAAGAATACGAAACCATTGTGGCCGCCGGTCTGGACCTGCAACTGGATTGTCCCGATTTGGCCCTGTCTCGGCATATGTTGTTCACCGATCTGTCGGACGACGCGTTCGTGAAGATCGCCAATATGCATGTCGAGGCTCTGAATCATGCGCTGCAGAACGTCCCGCAGGACAGTGTGCGCGTACATATCTGTTGGGGCAATTACGAGGGCCCGCATTGTTGTGACATCGCAATGGACAAGGTGTTCTCCACGCTGATGGCGACCAAATCGCGCTATGTTCTGTTTGAAACTTCGAACCCGCGACACGCCCATGAATGGACTGTGTTCCGCGACCGTAAAAATGAGATTCCCGATGACAAGGTCCTGGTGCCCGGCGTTGTCGACACCACCACGAACTTCATCGAACACCCCGAGCTTGTGGCGCAGCGCATCGACCGGTTCTCGGGCATCGTTGGGGCGGATCGGGTGATTGCAGGCAGCGATTGCGGTTTTGGCACCTTCGCAGGCTTCGGCGCGGTTGATCCGCAAATAGCCTATGCCAAATTGGCGGCGCTGTCGGCAGGGGCAAAGCTGGCTGCGTGATGACGCCTTTGATCTTTTTGCCCGGCATGATGTGCGATGCGCGCCTCTTTGGTCCGCAGTTCGACGCGCTGTCAAACAGAGCTCCGTTGATGAGCTTCCCGCTAAGCCAGCAGGACAGCGTCGAGGCCATAGCCGCCGAGGTTCTGAACAATGCCCCTCCACGCTTCGCTTTGGCGGGGCTGTCGATGGGTGGGATTGTTGCAATGGAAGTGCTGCGTCAGGCCCCGGATCGGGTGGAGCGGCTGGCTTTACTCGATACCAACCCTCTGGCAGAAACGCCCGAGGTCAAAGCGCGCCGTGCACCGCAGATGGCCACTGTGCGCGAAGGGCGCTTGCGACAGGTGATGCGCGATGAGATGAAACCCAACTATCTGGCGGATGGTCCACGACAGGGCGCTATCCTGGACCTGTGCATGGCTATGGCTACGGATCTGGGGCCAGACGTCTTTCTGCGTCAATCGCAAGCCCTGATGGATCGCATCGACCAACGCGCGACCCTGTCGGCCTATACCGGCAAAACGCTTGTTCTGTGCGGGCGTGCCGACAGTCTTTGCCCTGTCGAACGCCACCAACTTATGCACGATCTTCTATCGGACAGCGTGCTGACGATCATTGAAGACGCAGGGCACCTACCCACTCTGGAACAACCACAAGAAACCACGGCGGCCCTGATCCGCTGGCTAGAGGACACATGACCCCATCGCTTCTGTCTCTGCTTCGCAAGGTCGACACGCCCACAGTATGCAACGCCATCGAGGTGGCACAGGGCAAAAGGGGCTTTGATCAGTTCACCCGGGGCACCCTGCAGTGCTCTGCCCCCGATGAGCCAGCAATTGTCGGCTATGCACGCACCGCCAAGATCGCCGCTATTCACCCGCCAACCGAGCCAGCAGATGTGATCCGGGCGCGGCGCATGGCCTATTACAAATATATGGCCGAGGCCCCAGAGCCATCTGTCGCGGTGATTGAGGATGTAGACTACCCGGACTGTATCGGCGCCTATTGGGGTGAGATCAACACGTCGGTCCACAAAGGGTTTGGTATGTCGGGGGTCGTAACCAATGGCGTGATGCGTGATCTTGGGGACTTACCCGATGGGTTTCCCGTCGTCGCCGGTTCAATCGGCCCGAGCCATGGCTTCGTCCACATACGCGAGATTGATACACCGGTTTCCGTGTTCGGCATGACTGTACGCCCAGGTGATTTGGTACACGCTGACCGTCACGGAGCACTTGTGATACCAGAAGATATCATTGTGCATCTGGAAGCGGCGATCCAAAAACTGCTGGTGACAGAGCGTATCGTCTTGGATGCTGCACGCCAATCTGGGTTTGACTTTGAAACCTTTGAAACCGCATGGGCCGAGTTCGAAAAGGCAAGAGTTTGATTGCAGCAAACAAGCGACAGACTTTCCCTGAATAGTAATCTACAGACCACAAGTCTCTAGAATGGCATCACAAGTCCAAGTCTGACTTTCGCATCTTGGTCGGCGTAAGACAAAGGCAGCCTTATTGTAAGGTTGCCAGAAACCAGGATTGACGGAGCATAGCCGTTCGTCAGATGGCGCCTTAGAACCGGCCAGATGCAAAACCGTGTTGACTGAACAGCCAGTCCACTCTTTCTTCTAGGGATGATTGGGTTCCAAAACTCGTAACAATACCAACTTGAGCAGCGGTAATGCAAAGACCGCGCAAACTTCGTTAGGCCGTCACGCAGTCCAATGCTAAGTCCACAAAAAAAGCAACTACCGCTACAACCCGTATTTCAAAGCAAATCCCCATCACAGTACAACCAACAGGGCATGAACGAAATTAAAGGCAAAGCCTTCAATTGGTTCAGGCGCGATCTGGTTGATCCCGATCAATAAGCAAAAACACAAAACCAAAGCATAGGGCAACTTGTGCATTGGAAGTTTCAGGCCATCCCGGGTCTCTGCAAGGATCAAAAGTAAAAACGTCATTACAAATACCTGCATCGACAACCAACGGCTCCAGTCAGTGGCGATCGGATAAAGCAGAAATGGAGTGCAAGCACTTAGCAGAAACAGACTCCATTCAAAGCCGCCACTTAACACCCGGGTCGCTGCCCACAAACAAGGCAACATTAACAGTAAAGTCATCAACACTACGACGGGAACATTCACTCGATCCAGCACTATGATCTTAACCGCCGAGGTCGTACCTCCAAATCCGTCTACAAGCCATGGAAATATCCCGCCGCACAACCGGTCCGACAGCCCGGCGTCCAACAGACGTGAGCACATAGCGTCGGTATCCGGAACGCTGACATAAACTGTGGAGAACACGGCTGCTGTCAGCGAGATTAAGCATAGGCATGCAATCGAACCAAGCGACGCTTGTTTTCCGTGACGCAAATAAAACGCGACGCTCAAGCCCGGAGCCAAGACTAGATTTCCTTCATGAAAAAAGACAGATACGCCATAGAGAATTAAGGCGGTCATACTTCCGATAAAGCCGCTACTTCTGGCAAATAGAAATGGAAGGAACGCGGCTAAACCAATCAGCTCTTTGCGATACGCAGACGTAGTATCGTTGACCCAGAATAATACGAGTGCCGGGCTGACCAAAAGGATCACAACCACATCCGGCATTTTTAGTGAAAGGCCTTTGCAGAAAAGCACCACAATTATCAGAATTGTCAAAGCCGCTTGTACCAGGCTTACCAACACCAAGGGACTGACATTCGACAGTTCGGAAAGTTTCAGAAAGAACTCACCCGAAATGCCCCGTCGAACGATACCACTTGAAAAGTTCACCAACCAATCCGCGTGCTGAAACTCGCCACCACCAGCTTTGGTCAAATAAATTAGACGCCGCAATAAAAGCGCTATCGACACAAGAAAAACAAATGAAACAAGCAACACGTTAAAGCGCCTTGACCCAAACAGCATATATTCCCACCCTTAATGATCAAATTTGTTCAAACATATTGTTGGTTAGGATGTTAAGCTGCGTTCAAGATGTTCTCAAGAAGGCGCCGAGTGGTGACTGGAAGATGTATTGGTTCTAAAATAAATTAGGGAAATGTTTTGAACAACTTTCACCGGAACAAATTTTGCGCGACTGCATCAGAATTGCGAAGTTCCGCTGACTGAAGGCATGATCAGTCTAGGTTTCGGAATAGATCGAAAAATTGTAGCGTCGAAATAGTTGTAAAAGCATAAGGAAACCTTCAGTTACGGTAAATCGAACAAACACGGGATCTTATTCCCTGTTTCACCCTGAATTTGGTTCAGTAGGGCAAAGGGTCACTGAGCGAACTTCCGGTCTTAGTTGAATATCGAGCTGTTGCTGGATTTAGACAACGCAACTAACTGGTATGCAGCTCTCGTTCATCGCGGGTTCACCCGGAAGGCCCTTCCCTTTCGCCTTTGGGGATGCAGTCACTTTTGAGACTATCGATCCTTGACCCCCGCGCCTACAAGTTGATCCTAGTGTACCGACGCCTAGTATTTCAGGATCTTTCGTAAACTTTTGGCCATTGACGAGGGCAGATGCTGCGGGCGGATGGCTTTCAACTGGATTTAGCCGGTCGCCATACAGGCGCTAAAGCTACGAAGGTCAAGGGTCACAAGACTTCAATAGAACCCACTCGCACTCAGCAAGAAACTTCGCAACAGAACCCATTGGTATAGGCTTAAAGATCGAATTCGCGAGAGAAAAATTTGCCGCCGTTGTCGAATCTCATCGCCCTCTGATAGCCGATCCGCCCAAAGACCCTGTCACAACGTCTTCACATCGATGGCAGATCCGCGGATCGGCGGCAGGGCAGAGCACTCGCTGTCTATGGGTCAGTCCTTTTCAGTCGAATTCACATGATGCTTGAGGAACCACGAGTAGGCATCCTTCAGACCATCTTCGAGCGAGATCTGCGCTTCCCAACCCATCGCCTTCAGTCTTTGGACGTTCAGCAACTTTCTAGGAGCACCGTCGGGTTTTGTCGGATCTGTATCAATTTGACCGTCAAATCCAACTACTTCAGCGACGAGTTTGGCTACGTCTAAAATGCTGATGTCCTCACCACAACCAACGTTCACATGGCTTAGCATCGGAGAAGTGTTCGCTTTGTATTTTGCAGTATCTAAGTTCAGAACGAATAAACTTGCGTCTGCCATATCATCCACGTGCAAAAACTCGCGTTTGGGACGACCGCTACCCCAAATGGTAACACGTTCAGCCCCTTGCATTTTTGCCTCGTGAAAGCGGCGGATCAAGGCGGGCAGTACGTGGCTGTTTTCAGGGTGAAAATTGTCACCTGGTCCGTAAAGGTTGGTCGGCATTACAGAGCGGTAGTCCACGCCATATTGCCTGTTGTAACTTTCACAAAGTTTAATTCCGGAAATTTTTGCAACGGCATAGGGCTCGTTGGTAGGCTCCAGAGTACCGGTCAGCAGCGCCTCTTCTGACATAGGCTGGTCGGCCAGGCGGGGATAGATGCAACTTGATCCTAGTTGTAACAAACGCTGCACGCCTGCATCAAATGCCTGATGTATAATGTTGCATTCAATCATCAGGTTTTCGTAGATAAAGTTGGCAGGATACGTGTTGTTCGCATGTATCCCGCCTACCTTTGCAGCAGCCAGAATAACATGGTCGGGACGCTCTTTTTGCATGAACGCACGAACAGCTGATTGGTCCGTCAAATCCAACTGGTCGCGGTTTCGAGTGACAAGCTCACACTCTCCGGTTGTCTGCAATTTTCGGACGATCGCAGAGCCAACCATCCCCCGATGACCGGCAACAAAAACCTTGGTCATTGCGATACCTTTTGCTGTGAAACACTGCTGGCTCTACAGTCAGAAACAACTCAAATCAATACTCAGTCGGATTCGCACTTCACAACTTTTAAACAACGGGCGCGACAACGCCTCAGGTTGACAACAAAGCCCAAAAAGATGATACGCGCTTGGCTTACAACGCGTGTTGGGCCATTAAATCTATTGGCTGAACGCAGTGTCTAAATTGCATCCAGCGGGAGCGCATATGGCCAAGAAACCGTCAATTCTTTTGGTCGCATCCGCACAAGGGATCCGTCACGACCATTTCATTCGGAAGTTGAATGTCTCTTACGACACGCACTTTCTGGAAACGCACCCTCTCTTCACGGCAGGAGGAACAAATAAGGTCGTTGGTGAGATTCAGCGAAACATTCGTGAACACAACTGCGAGATCGTTTTTTTTGACGTTGACTTCGACCGGGCCGTTGACGCCTCGTTGATACGCGAAAGCGCAACAGCAGCACGCCTTCGAGTCATGGTTACGTTTGACGACCTTGTTCAGCACGATTTCAATCGGGTTACCGCTTCAGCATGCGACTTTGTACTTAGTTCAGATCCCGTTTCTGTTCTAAAATACCTAGAGCGCGACATCCCAAGCTGTTTTTTGGCGTTGGAGGCGAGCAAGACGTTGCTTTTCGATCGTCAATTGGACCGCAACTATAACCTATTTCATTTTGGGCATATCACGAAGGCAGATCGCCAATCCTTTGTCGATGCTCTGGTCAAAGCAGATCTGCATGTGGACATGACGTCCCGCGAAGATGGGTTTCTGAGCTACGAGGATCTGACTAAGCTGATCGGACGTTCAAAAATCGTCCTAAACTTTGCAAAGTCAGGCTCACCCGTTGACCAAAGCGGTGCACCGTATTTGTTACAGTTCAAGGGCCGCGTGATAGAAGCTGGATTATGCGGAACACTGTGTGTGTCCGAGTACACACCTGCACTGGAATTGCTGTTTCCGGATGGTGAGGTACCGATGTTCAGGACAACCCAAGAACTGGTAGCATTGATCAGAAAGTACCAAGCCAACGAAAACCTACGCCAAGAGCATGCTTTGCGTTTGCAGCTGGCTTGCGCCAAGTTTGAGGACTCTGAGCAAATGCGCGAAATAACAGAGAAGCTGGCACATGCAAAAAGGCGAGAAAACGAGTTACTTTTGCCTAAGTCATATCAATTGGCGTCATTACTTGGCAGGCTGTCCAAGTACAGAACCCGACACTTTGGACTTGTGGTAAGTGAGGTGAAGTCGTTCCGCCGCCGTATGCACAATGTCGCGCCAGAAAGTGAAATCATCACTGTGCCCACAATATGTTCAGTCGCTTTTTCGTGGACCGTCAATGTCATTAAAGAGAACTTTGGCAAGAAGCTGCAAAGACTTCGGTTTTCGATTGAATCGAAATTCTAATTCATGCCAGTAAGTGGAAACAAATTCGGCAGGTAGCTTCAATGGACGTTCTTTTTGTAAACCCAAGCTCCGCAGCCAAGGCGTATCAGGATCTCGCAAAAACTTTCGCTGCGATTGAACCCCCGACCTGGGCTTTGCTACTAGCTCAATCATGCCGGTCCCGCGGGAAAGATGTCGGTATTCTTGATGTTGACGCAGAGCGTCTGGATATCGACGCTGCCACTCAACGCATCGCAGACAGCAAAGCGCGCCTGGTCGTAATGGTTGTTTATGGGCAAAATCCCAACTCCGGGACTACAGGAATGATCGGTGCCTACGCGCTGGCCGATGCGGTACGAGAGGCAGCAATTGACACAAAAATCTGTTTTGTGGGTTCGCACGTGTCAGCGCTCCCAAAAGAGGTTCTGGCCAAGGATTGTGTCGATATCGTTCTGCTGAACGAAGGTGTGTATGCGTTGCACGAATTGTCTGACAGCAACTTGTCCAGCGATTTGGCGACGATCAAGGGCATTGGATACAAGGAACGTGGTCCCGGCGGCGAAGCGAACTTGGTTTTGAATGCCCCACAGCGTGTGGTTCCGCTCGCCCTTATGGACAGCGACTTGCCAGGCTATGCCTGGGATCTTTTGCCGTATGACAAAAAGCCGTTGGATCTGTACCGCGCCCATTTTTGGCATGCTGATTTCGACCATGCAAAACGCACACCCTTTGCCGCGATCTACACATCTTTGGGATGCCAGTTTGCTTGCGATTTTTGCATGATCAACATTGTCAACCGCAACAACAACGATGATTTTATCAGCGCAGCCGACAGCAAGGGAATGCGGTTCTGGAGCCCGGATTGGGTTCTGCAGGAAATGGAAAAACTGGCGGAAATGGGAGTTCAGACTCTACGCATCAGCGATGAGATGTTTTTCCTGAATCGCAAGTACTACAAACCTTTGCTGGAAGGGATCATCGACCGAGGTCTCGACCTGAATATGTGGGCCTACTCACGGGTCGATACTGTCCGCGAAGACCAGCTCGCTTTGTTCAAGAAAGCGGGAATCAATTGGCTGGCGCTTGGCATTGAAGCTGGAAATCAGGATGTCCGGCAGGAGGTTTCAAAAGGTAGCTTCCGAGATGTAAACATTCGAGAGATATGTGATACCGTGCGCGAAGCGGACATCAAGATAATCTCAAACTACATATTCGGTTTTCCAGACGATACGCTTGAAACTATGCAGCAGACGCTGGATCTAGCGCTCGAGCTGAATACAGAAATGGCAAACATGTACCCCTGTCAGGCACTGCCAGGATCGCCTATGTATACTAATGCAGTTAAACGTGGTGAAGATCTTCCGACAACTGCGGAAGAGTTTGCATTTCTATCGTACGAATCGAAGCCTCTGCCGACAAAGACCTTGTCTTCTGCAGATGTGCTGCGGTTTCGGGACGAGGCATGGCAGACCTATTTCACCAATCCCAAGTACCTCGCGTTAGTCGAAGAGAGTTTTGGCAAGCAGGAGCGTCAGAACGTCGAGGAAATGTCCAAAGTGCGCCTGAAACGTAAGCTTTTGGGGGACTAAATGATCATCACGCGCACGCCTTTTAGAATTTCCTTTTTCGGAGGAGGCACGGACTATCCCGCTTGGTACCGCGAGCACGGCGGTGCGGTTCTTGCAACTGCGATTGACAAGTACTGTTACATCTCTTGCCGTCATTTGCCTCCCTTTTTTGACCACCGATTTCGGATCGTTTACTCGGCCATCGAAAACGTGCGGGAAATCAGCGAAATTGCGCATCCTGCAGTACGCGAAGTTTTGGCATGGGCAGGGGTTAACGAAGGACTCGAAATACACCATGACGGTGACTTGCCGGCGCGGTCCGGGCTGGGCTCCAGTTCTTCGTTTACAGTTGGTTTGATACACGCCCTGCGTGCTTTGGAAGGTCGGTACAGTTCCAAACAAGAACTGGCTGAAAGTGCGATTCATGTAGAGCAAAACGTCATTAAGGAAGCAGTGGGGGCTCAGGATCAGACAACAGCTGCTTTTGGGGGCTTCAACAAGATCGAGTTTCACCGGGATGACAGCCTGACAGTCGCACCCTTGATCGCTCCGCCAGAGCGTTTGGCAAGCCTGAATGATCATTTGATCTTGTTTTACACAGGCAAATCTCGAATTGCTGCCGACATCGCAAAGTCTAAGATTGCGAACCTCAAAAAGAAGCAGGACAGTTTGTTCCGCATGCGCGAAATGGTTGATGAGGCCATCCAAATACTCGCATCAGACTCGACTCCAATAGAGGAATTCGGGAACTTGTTGCATGATAGCTGGCTGTTGAAGCGCGAGTTGTCGGACAGAGTATCTACCGAGGATATCGATACCGCGATGGAAGCCGCTCACGATGCTGGTGCGATCGGAGGTAAAATCCTTGGTGCAGGCGGCGGAGGTTTTTTACTGGTCTTCGCTCAACCGCAACACCACGCGGCAATTAAAGATCGCCTACGAGACTTTGTGCCCGTGCAATTCCGTTTCGACAACACCGGCAGCAAAGTCGTGGTTTATCAACCCAAAGGCTTTTGACGGACAGGAGACCTTATGGCAAACAGTCTATCCTTAGGTGACAATGCCCTTGTGGACAAAGCTGATTGGGTGTGGCGAGAGACCCTGGGAGTGTTTCGGGGCGCTCCTGAGGTACGCCTTGCATCGTCCCTGTCTTCTATCGAGATCTTTGTCGCTCTCTACTATGGGGGTGTATTGCGGTTTGCTCCTGACGAGCCACTTCACCCGGAGCGTGATCGGTGCGTGATTTCAAAAGGCCATGGTTCGATCTGCATGTATCCGATCCTGGCAGATCTGGGCTTCTTTCCTAAGGATGAGCTTGATCGCGTTTGTCGGGCTGGTGGAATTTTGGGCGGAATCCCGGATCCGGTTATCCCGGGATACGAAACCATGAACGGTTCTTTGGGACATGGGCTGGGTGTGGCGACCGGAATGGCGTTGGCACTAAAAAGCAAGGCTGTCCAGCGGGACGTGTTTGTAGTGTGCGGAGACGGGGAACTTCACGAAGGCGCCAACTGGGAAGCGATCATGCTTGCATCGCAACATGGCTTGGACAACCTGACGCTGATTGTCGACAACAATGCCACCTCAATGTTGGATTTCACCGACAACATCTTGTCCATGGCAAACTTGAACCCAAGGCTTTCTGCGTTCGATTTCGATGTTGATGAAGTTGATGGGCATGATGTGATCGCCCTTCGCAAAGCACTTATCAAAAAGAAGTCGCAAAAATCGGGCAAACCCAAAGCGCTCATAGCGCACACGATTAAGGGACGCGGAGTACCGGGGCTGGAGGGTGAACCCCTCAGCCATATTCTAAACCCAAAGCCTGAAACGGTTGACTCTCTTCTGGGAAAAGCAAAATGACCGAGAAACCGAGGGCTATGCGGGATGCACTGCTCGAACGCATCTGGCAAGCCATGGGCACGCAAGATGACATCTACTTTGTAACTGCAGATTTTGGCTCACCAGTTCTAGACAAGATCCGAGCTGACCATCCAACACGCTTTATGAATGTTGGTGTCGCTGAACAGAACCTTATCAATGTTACGGCAGGGCTCGCGCTAGAAGGGTTCAAGGTGTTTTCTTACGCAATTGCACCTTTCATCACCATGCGCTGCCTGGAACAGGTACGTGTCAGCCTTGCACTGCTG
The DNA here is from genome assembly GCF_056536565.1 of Ruegeria sp. CK3. Lineage (NCBI taxonomy): Bacteria > Pseudomonadati > Pseudomonadota > Alphaproteobacteria > Rhodobacterales > Roseobacteraceae > Ruegeria > Ruegeria sp. CK3. The sequence goes on along the minus strand of NZ_JBQFPV010000014.1, from coordinate 13,383 downwards.
AGTGAAGTCAGGCCCATGAACGTCAATCTAATCGGTGTGGGTGCAGGTTATAGTTACGTAGTGTCTGGTCCCACTCACCAATGCTATGAAGACCTAACCGTCATGCGGGCGATGCCGAACATGCAGGTTTTATCCCCTGCGGATCACACAAGTTCTGCCGCTTTGTTTGATAGGTGTATTCAAGGAAACGGAATAAAATACCTACGGCTGGATGCGCAGGTTCTGCCAGTCGTGGATGCGGAAAGACCCTATGATCCAACTAAAGGGTTCAGGGTCCTGGAGGAAGGCACCGACATCGTTTTGGTTGCAACCGGATATATGGTCCACACGGCCCAAAAGGTGGCGCAAAACCTAAGAGAGCAAGGGCGGTCCGTGGGCTTGATCGACCTGGTCGATTTTTCTGGCTTGGACGTGTCGGCGTTGAAGGAAATCCTAGAGCCTGCGAAAAGCGTCACCACACTTGAAGAAGGCTTTCGCGCGCGTGGCGGTTTGGACGCGTTGATAGCAGATATCCTGCGCGAAAATTTACCTGGCAAACCACATCTCAATCTGGGCGTTACCGGCGGCTACAGATTTGAGCTTGGCACGCGTCAAGAATTGCATGAAGAGGTCGGTATAGGTGAACACGCCGTCCTCAACCAGATAAACGGCTTTTTGACGGCCTGCTAATACGACCTGCCGATCCAGACAACTGCACATATCGAGAGAGAAAAACATGAAATTCCCACTGATGCGCAACAATTTCTCCCGCGAAGATCTGGATGCGGTCATTGAGCACCTTAAGGGAGATGATCCCATTCTGACCAATGGGGAAAACTGCCGGGAGTTCGAAAAAGAGTGGTCGGAGTGGCTAGGCGTCAAATACTCAGTCTTTGTGAACTCCGGGTCTTCGGCAAACATGATCAGCCTGGCAATTCTGAAGCAGCGCCACCCTGAGGGCGGCAAGGTGCTATTGCCGCCTCTAACCTGGGTTTCAGATGTTTCGGCCGTATTGGCTCATGGGTTCAAACCCGTTTTCGTGGATATCGATCCACGAACCCTTTCAATGGATCCAAAGCAGACACTGGACAAAATAACTGATGAGACCCGCGCAGTATTCGTGACTCATTGCCAAGGTTTCAGCGGATTGGATGACACCGTTCTGCAAGAGTTGGAAGCACGCGGAATTCCGTTGATCGAAGATGTTTGTGAAAGCCACGGGGCACGACACAACGGACAGCTTCTCGGCTCTTTTGGGTGGATGTCCAATTTTTCCTTTTATTATGCACATCACATGAGCACGATCGAAGGCGGAATGGTGTGCACCAACGATCCCGAGACATATCAGGCTGCAAGGATGTTCCGCTCCCACGGGATGGTACGCGAACTGACAGATCCAGACATGAAAGCGCGATACGTAGCTGACAATCCGGAACTCAACCCTGACTTCATTTTCGCCGTTCCGGCTTACAATGCTCGCAACAATGAGTTGGGCGGCATTTTGGGGCGCTCGCAGCTGAAGCGGTTGGATGCGAACAATGCGCGCAGAACCAAGAATTTTCTGCACTTTCTGGAGCGCATTGATCCAAACCTCTACCGAACTGATTTCGCTGTGGAAGGTTCCTCCAACTATGCGTTCAATCTGGTCTTGAAACAGGCGGATATGGACCTGGCCGGACGTTTGATGGAAGCCATGCGAAATGCAGGCATCGAGTTCCGTCGTGGCAGTGCCGGCGGTGGAAACCAGATGCGTCAGCCTTATCTTCAGAACTTGGATATCGGTGATTATCGGGATTATCCTGAAGTTGAACATGTCCACTTCTTTGGCTTCTATATTGGGAACTTCCCGGATCTGAGCCTCGCAGAGGTAGACCAAATTTGTGATGTATTGAATGCAGTAAACTGATGCCTGTTCGCACAGCAGTTGTTTTGGCAGGAGGGCTTGGCACGCGATTGCGTTCCGCCGTGCCGGGCGTTCCAAAGCCACTTGCGCCCATTCGCGGCCGACCGTTTCTTGACCGACTGCTGAGCCATTGGCGACTAAAAGGTATCGATCACTTTGTTTTGTCCGTCGGCTACAAACACGAAATGATCCAGGAACGCTATGGCTCGCAATTTGAAGGTGCGGAAATCACCTACAATGTCGAACCAAGTTTGATGGGTACCGGCGGAGGAGTTCTACTGAGTGCACCTCAAGATCAGCAGCGGTTTCTGCTGCTCAATGGCGATACATATTTTGACGTCGATCTGCCTAGACTTGAAGGTGTGCACGAGCAAAACAATGCTTCCGTCACATTTTCTGTTTTTCGTTCGGATGACTCAGCGCGCTACATGGCGATTGAGTTGAGTGAAGACGATCGGGTATCCGCGTTCGGAAGCGCCCCAAAGCATTCCAGTTTTCTTGTAAACGGTGGCGTATATTTAATCGAAACCGCGGTTTTGGAACCCTTCTTTCCGGTTACGCAACCGGTTTCTCTGGAGTCCGAGATATTTCCGAGCCTTTTACAGAACAAGGCTCGACTATTCGGGCTCGAACAAAAAGGCAGATTCATCGATATCGGCGTACCAAAGGATTTTGAGTATGCTCAGACGTTCCTACCGGACGTGTCAGATGATCACTAGGCATCCAATCCGCGAAAACTTGAGTGCAGGAGTATATTGGCTTTTGTTGAAGGGCGAGACCAGAAAACTATGAGCTATTCAGACATCCTAAAGACGAATGCAACGGCCTCGGCAGAAATTAAAACTGCGTACGTCGCGGACCTTGGCCAACTTGCCGAGTTTGAGACCGCCGCGAAGGTCCTTGTGGCACGATACAAGGTGGGTGGACGCTTATACATCGCTGGGAACGGTGGTTCGGCCGCAGATGCACAGCATCTGGCGGCAGAGTTTGTCAGTAAACTTGCTCGGGACCGGGCACCACTTCCGGCAGAAGCGATGACTACAGACAGCTCTATTCTGACTGCCATTGGAAATGACTACGGGTTTGAACAATTGTTTGCGCGCCAATTGCTCGGTAAAGCGCAAAAAAATGATGTTCTTCTGGCTATAACGACGTCGGGTACATCCCCAAACATCATCCAAGCTCTGAAGGCGGCGCGTGAAATCGGCATCGCCACTATTGCGTTTTTGGGTGGTGACGGTGGCGTCGCAAAAGAATTGGCAGACCACTCATTAATCGTGCCGAGCCGTGATACTGCACGCATCCAGGAGATGCATATTGTTCTTGCTCATTCCTTGTGCCAATGCGTTGAACAAGAGCTCTTTGGGCCGTAGAGACGAGATAAGGGAAACTAACTGTGACACACAATATCCTAGTTACCGGCGGTGCCGGGTACATTGGTTCGACCTTGGTGCCAGAGCTTCTGGCAAAAGGCCATAAAGTGACTGTTCTGGATAATTTCATGTTTGGGCAATCCAGCCTAAATCACGCATGCCGTTATCCTGATTTTGATATCGTTAAGGGTGATATTCGTCTTGAAGAAACAGTCGCCCCATTGATCAAAAAGGCCGACGTAATCATTCCACTAGCGGCTTACGTGGGGGCCCCCCTGTGCAAACGTGATCCAATTGGCGCCCAAAGTGTTAACGTCGACGCGATAAACCTGATGCTCCAACTTGCATCAAAAGATCAGCGGATATTGATGCCGACAACCAACAGTGCCTACGGAACCGGTGACGAGAACAACTACTGCACCGAAGATAGTCCACTGCGGCCGATTTCGAAATACGCGATCGACAAAGTCGAAATCGAAAAACGCCTTATGGATCATCCAAATGCGATCAGTTTCCGGCTTGCGACTGTTTTTGGTATGTCGCCGAGGATGCGGCTCGACCTCTTGGTCAACGATTTTGCATATCGTGCGCTAAACGACCGTTTTATCGTTCTTTTTGAAAGTCACTTCAAACGAAACTATGTTCATGTGCGGGATGTGAGCCAAGTATTCCAACACGGAATTGCCAATTTCGATGCGATGAAGGGCGAAATCTTCAACGTTGGTCTGTCGAACGCCAATGTCTCCAAGTGGGAATTGTGCGAACGCATCAAAAAGCATGTGCCTGACTTTGTATTCATCGAAGCCGAAGTCGGCAAAGACCCGGATCAACGAAACTACATAGTTTCAAACGAAAAAATTGAAGCTTCGGGATTTAAGCCTGAGGTGTCTTTGGATGCAGGATTGGGAGAGCTTGTAAAAGGTTTGCGTATGATCAGCAAATCAGGGTTTGGGAACGTCTAGGTCATGACGGGCTCATCGCGCCCAGCCCTTTTCTTGGATCGTGACGGGGTGGTCAACGTAAACCACGGGTATGTACACAAGGCCGAAGATACGGATTTCATTGATGGAATTTTCGAACTTGTAAAGTGTGCGAACCACCTGGGTTACGCTGTTGTTGTGGCTACCAATCAAGCTGGAATTGGGCGCGGGTACTACTCGGAGGAGGTTTTTGAAGGCTACATGGCGTGGATGCGCGGCGTGTTTCTCAAGCGTGGAGCGAACATTGACGCCGTTTACTTCTGTCCTCACCACCCTGAACATGGAATAGGGCGATACAAGCGTGATTGCTTTTGCCGAAAACCAAACCCAGGCATGATCTTACAGGCTGCGGAAGATTTATCTCTCAGTCTGTCGCAGAGCGTGTTCGTGGGAGACAGTGAAAGCGATATGATCGCAGCTCATCGCGCCGGCATTCCGAATAGGTTCATGCTAACTCCTGATAGAGTCCAGATCCCGACAGCAACAAAGTTTTTTGATAGGCATAGGTCGATCGAAACGGAGCTATCAAAGTTGCCGTTCACTTAGCGGATAGGGCTCTGTTGCAAGTTATCGGCAATTGACGCGCTCGCCCCAAGCGGGTGAATAACTATCGAAAATATCATGTTTAAAGTCAGACCCTGATCTAATTTGCAGGCGCGCAGTACCCCAAGGACGTAATCCTGTTCGTTGTATTCTTCTACTTTCTATATGGTGTGTCATATCGTGATCTTGAGGCTGAGCGTGGCATCGCGGTACATCACACGACGCTGAACCGCCGGGTAACAAAATACACTAGTGCAATTGCCGAAGTATGACGCACGCGCGAGGGGTCGTGTGACAGCTCATGATGGATAGACGAGACCTACATAAAGGTGAGAGACGCGTGGGTTTACCTCTACTGATCCGTCGACATACACGGCTAACCGTTCGATTATATTCTTTCAAACCGTAGGAACAGATCGGCTGCCACAGCGCATTGTTGTCATACAGCCAAAAATTCGCAACAGAATCCCGATTGGTCATCATCCGTGCAAAAAATGCCTTTGTCGCTCATCGCTTCCAGCGGTTTTATAGCGTCTTTTGCGGACACTGCTCCCTGAATGCATCTCACCAATGCAAACCTTTGCGATTGTGGAAGACAATCCCTCTAAACACCCGTCGATCCTCGACACCGGGCTTGCGATGTAACTTTGGAAAGAAAGTTTCAAGGCGCGCCATCTGTACGTCGCTCAACCCGAAAAGATCAGGCATGCGGACAATCATTTATCGAAACGTGAATCATGTTAGCCGGCAAAAAACCAATGGTCCTGAACCTACAACAGAAAGCGGGTCCATTGTGCTCTGACCTGAGCGAACTCCCTCGCTATGCCCGAACGCTTTTTTGCCATCAAAACCTCAGAGAAAGGCATGACATGCCGCCATCCAACTTGGCGCAATCGGTATTGTCGATCTGGATGACCTCATACCCAGCTTTGTCCAAAACATCTGCAGTGCGCGGGAAACCGGCCGCCATGAGCACCAGATTGTTGAAACGTATTGCATTGGCGGCCGCTTCTTCACCGTCGGCAACATGCAGAACCCGGTAGCCTTCAAAACACCCGGACACATCCAAGCGCTTGGTTGAAAGGATGGTTTCGGCATCCATCAGCGAACAATCGGTCTTGAAATGCAACACGCCTTCAGGCGTAAACACCTCGCGCAAAGCATGGCCCCACTCATTGGCGATTTCTGCCAGTTCGGCCACGCCTGCAGCATCGGTTCGATCCGAGCGGCCGACGAGGATTTCCTTTCCGGTTACCAGGATATCACCTCCTTCGACATGGCCGGGGCCTTTGATCTCGCGGACGTCGTCGTAGCAGGCACGGATCGTCGACGAAATTTCTGCCACCTCACCCAGGCGGGAGCGCGCGCCAGGGCGCATCAAGATAGCACCTTGCGGCAGGCACAGCGCAGTATCCTCGACGAACTGGGCGTCTGGGTACGCTTCCAGCGGGTCAAGCTCGATAATTTCTGCTCCGGTGCTGCGCAGCGCGCTGACATAGGCCGAATGCGCAGCCAGCATACCCTCTAGGCTGGGATTGCCGATATCCTCGGCGCGCAGGCCGTCTGCAATGGTCGAGGCAGGCTTGCGCGTTATGGCACGGGTAAATTCAAAGGTCGGGTTTCGCATGAGTCACTCCTGATCCGGACGGCGCCCGGCAATATCAATTTCCAGAATCGAGGGGCCGTTTTGGGCGTCGGCGTCTGCCAGTGCAGCGGCAATAGATGTTGGGTCTTGGCGAACGCGTTTATATGGGATGCCAAACGAGGCAGCAGTGGCCGCAAAGTCAGGTGGGGTTGGGTCGCAACCGATCACCTCGACCCCCACGCCCTCCATTGACGTGGCGATTTCGCCATAGCCATGATTGTTCCAAAGAACAAAGGTAATGTGGAGGTTTTGGTCCACTGCGGCCATGATCTCGGGCAGTGAGAATTGGGCACCTCCGTCTCCGGCGATGCAAATCACGGACGCCTCCGGGTCGGCAATCGCGGCACCGATGGCGGCCGGAATACCATAGCCAAGAGCCCCGTATCCGGTGGCCGCATTGAACCAACCACCGGGACGGTCATGATCATAGTATAGATTGCCCGCATAAATCGGCTGAGTGGAATCTCCGATCATGAGCGCATTCGGGACTGCGGCGCGCATGGCCGCGAGAATCCCGACTTGAGCGCGGTAGTCCGAACCTATCTCTTCAAACGCCGCAGCGCGGGTTCTTTCAGCGCGATCCTTTCCATCTCGTCGGTTGGATTTTCCGGGCAATGCCGACAGCAAGGACGAAACAACCTGACCGGTGCGACCCTCTATGGCTATTGCGGCTTCGTGACGGGTCAATTGATCCGGGCAAATATCCACTCGTATGAGCCCTGACATAGAGGCCATATCTCCGGTGGCATACATGTCATAGTCCGTTGGGCCCAACTCGGTCCCCAAAGCGAGGACGCAATCGGCTTCTTCGATCAATGCCCTGACGGTTTTCAAGCTTGGACTAGCGGGAACAGTCAGTGGGTGCCCATGCATCATACCGCGCGCATTTACGGTTTGTACGACAGGCGCATCGAGGCGCTCTGCCAGAGTTTGAAGACCTTCCCCGATCGTTTTCGCTCCGCCCCCCGCCAAGATGACGACTTTTCGCGCGGCCGACAGCCGGTCTACAGCTTGTTGAACCAAGTCACTGTCCAGGGCCTGATGGGGATGATCTTCCGAAGTCAGGGCGCTTTCAGCGACCAGTCCCGCCACATCCAGCGGAATTTGGATATGGGTAGGACCCGGTCGTCCAGCGGAATAAGGGGCAAACGTGCGATCCAATGCAGCACTCAGATCACCGGGCTGGTCTACATGTTCGGACACCAGCGCTACAGTTTTGGCCAGAGCATGTTGGTCGGGCAGTTCATGCAAGTGTCCAAGACCCCTGTTGAGCGTGCTCTTCTCGTTGACGCCGGAAACCACCAGCATCGGAACGGAATCCGCCCGGGCCTGCGCCATCGGTGTCAGCGTATTTGTCAGGCCGGGTCCTGTTATGACAAATGCAACGCCCGGCTTGCCTGAAACACGCGCATAGCCGTCAGCCATAAAACCTGCGCCTTGCTCGTGCCTTGGGGTGACATGCCGAATGCCCGAGGCCGCAAGACCGCGGTAAAGCTCAACTGTGTGCACACCGGGAATACCGAACACGCAAGACACGCCTCGTTGCTTCAACTCGGCGACCAGTGCCTCGCCCACTGTTTGGTTGGTCATGCAACATTCCGTTTGCTGAGGTTTGCGTGGGCAACGATACGCTCTAGCGCGGTCGCGAATTGGCTGTCGTCGATGGTGAGGGCGACCCGAACCCAGTCCTTGAGGCTTTCACCAAAGGCCGAGCCCGGCATCACTGAAACGCCATGCTCCAAAAGATCCCAAGCATAGGCGTCACCATCCATTCCAATGCCCGACACGTTGACTAACGCAAACATGCCCGCTTCCGGTTGGTGGACGGTCAGAGGCGTTTCACTATGAAGGCGGCGTGCCAGACCATCAGCGCGGGCTGCAAAACGGGAAGCCATACCAGCGGCGACCGAAGATCCGTCTCGCACAGCTTTTTCCGTCATGTCTGCGATAAAGGGCTGGTTGCCAAACAACATCGTTTCCGAGACCGGTAGTAACGCAGTACAGAACGCGGCTGGGCCTACGCACCAACCGCTGCGAAATCCAGGGGCTGCGTGAGATTTTGAAATCGACGACACCGCGATGACCCTATCGACCAAGTCCGGGACAGACAACGGAGAGACAAATTCTGCTCCTTCAAACACTAGATGCTCGTACACTTCGTCCGAGATGATCCAGAGGTCGTGCTTGATCGCAAGTTCGCCAATTTTCCGTACATCTTCAGCGGTCAGGATCGCGCCTGTCGGATTATGCGGAGTCGTCAGAAGTATAGCGCGGCTGCGCGGGGTGATGCGCGCGGCGATGTCTTCGGCCTGCAACCGAAAACCGTTTTCTGGGCGGAGCGGCACCGGTACGGGTTCGGCTCCTGATGCGCGGATCACGCCCTCATACGTGGCATACATCGGGTCACCAACCAACACTTCGGAACCTGCTTCGGCGACGCCTTGCATCACTGTATAAAGCGCGGTCTGCGTGCCGGGAAAACAAAGAATGTTCTCGGGCAAATAATGCCGGCCGCGGCTTTTGGAGTACGACTCTGCCAAGGCTGCGCAAAGCCCGGCCTCTCCCCGGCCGTTGGAATACCCGGTACGGCCAGACTGCAAGGCCAAGGCAGCGGCGTCGCATAGCTCTGGAGGCGTTGGCACGTCCGGCTCGCCGATTGTCATTTCCACCAGATCGGCGCCTGCCTCAACCATGGCGCGCGCCTTCAAGTGTACTTCCCACTTGCCGCCACCCAATCCGGCCAGCCGGTCAGTAATTGCTGTCAACCTCATAGGGGCTCGCTCTCCTGCGTTAGATCTAAATCGATAATGGCGGAAACGGATTGCAGCCCGATTTCAACCAGTTCACCCTGCTCAAAGGCATCGGGCAACGCACCGCCTTCCAGCCACAGACCGTCGATCACCGCGTTGCAAGCGATAGCCAGCTGCCGCAATTGGGCAGGCGATGCCGAGCGGTTCGCTTCTTTCAGCGAGGCCGCGATCAACCCTTCAAGCTGGTCCCGAAAATAGCCGTATGTTCGTTCGTGGGTCGCCTTCATTTGCTGGTCCTGCTGAACTTTGTTCAAAAAACTGGCCCAAAGAGCGATAGCACGGGGGTCGACAACCGGGGGCGTCAACGACGCCTTCACGAAAGCTGCCAACTTGGCTTGGGCGCTGGCTTCGACTTGGCTCGCGGGTGCGAATGTCTGATCTGTCATCGAGTTCATGTGGTGCTCATACGCCGCGACGATCAACTCCTCCTTGGAGTTGAAATAATGACGGATGAGCCCCTGCGTCACATCTGCGCGGTCTGCGATTCCCCGCACTGTGGCGCCGCGGACGCCCTGCTCCGCCACCAAATCAAGCGTCGCGAGAATCAGTGCGTGCTGTCTGGCTTCGGCCGACTCACGCTTAAATTTCTTGCGGTCTTCGCTCACGATTGGTCCTTTTTTGCGGATGCCGTAATTATACACTTGCATAATTACTATGCTCACGGCTTACTGCAATCAGAAAGTTGGGGTCAAAGAAAAATGGACACAGCCGCCGCTGACGCAGTCGCTGAACGACCGGATACGCGCCGAGAGGCGATCCGCGTTGAAGACTTGCATAAGTCTTTTGGAAATCTCGAGGTGCTAAAAGGCGTAGACCTCACTGCACATCAGGGCGATGTCGTAGCGATCATTGGTGGCTCGGGGTCTGGCAAGTCGACCATGCTGCGATGCATCAATTTCCTTGAAACACCGACCTCCGGCAAAATCGTAATCGGAGGCGAGGAAGTGGCCATGCGGGCGGATGGCAGCCCGGCCAGCCAAAAGCAGATAGAGCGCATTCGGACAAAGCTGGCGATGGTGTTCCAGCAATTCAACCTGTGGACCCACCGCACTCTTCTTGAGAATGTAATCGAAGTTCCGGTACATGTGTTGAAGGTGCCCAAACCCGAGGCGATCGAACGCGCGCGCGAATTGCTGGTCAGGGTTGGCCTGGGCGGCAAAGAGGACACCTTCCCAGCATATTTATCCGGGGGCCAACAGCAGAGGGCCGCTATTGCTCGGGCATTGGCGGTTGATCCTTCAGCCATGCTCTTTGACGAGCCAACATCCGCACTGGATCCGGAACTCGTGGGCGAAGTGCTGACGGTGATCCGTGATCTGGCTGCCGAAGGGCGAACCATGTTATTGGTTACTCATGAGATGAAGTTCGCGCGTGAAGTGGCGAACCATGTCGTCTACCTCTACCAGGGGCGCATTGAAGAGCAGGGACCACCTGCCGACCTCTTTGGAAATCCACAATCAGAACGACTGAAGCAATTCCTCAGATCAGTCGGATAGCATCAAAACATCAAATAAAACCAACCGGGAGACTCCTAATGAAATTGAAAGCACTTCTGACTGCAGCAACAGCCGCAGCCGTTCTAACTGCAGGCGCGGCCGCAGCTGAACAAGTTAAGATCGGTATCGCCGCCGAACCCTATCCCCCATTTGCGTCACCCGACAGCTCGGGCAATTGGGTCGGATGGGAGATCGAGGTGATCAATGCCGTCTGCGCCGCAGCCGAGCTTGACTGTGTAATCACCCCTGTCGCCTGGGACGGAATCATTCCGTCGCTGACCGGCCAGCAGATCGACGCGATCATGGCGTCGATGTCGATCACCGAAGAGCGTCTGAAAACCATCGACTTCAGTGATGCGTATTACAACACACCCGCAGTGATTGTGGCGGACAAGTCGATGGACATCGAACCCACCGCAGAGTCCCTTGCTGGCAAGATCATCGGGATCCAAGCCTCGACCATCCACCAGGCCTATGCGCAGGAGTACTTCAAGGATTCAGAGCTGAAAGTCTATCAGACTCAGGATGAGGCCAACCAAGACCTTTTCGCGGGTCGCATCGATGCTACTCAGGCGGACAGTATTGCCATGGCTGATTTTGTGAATTCGGACAATGGCAGCTGTTGCGAGATCAAAGGCGCTGTCGCGGATGATCCGGCAATCTTGGGCCGTGGCGTCGGTGCAGGTGTGCGTAAGGGCGACACCGAACTTCTTGAAGCGCTCAACAAAGGGATCGCAGCGATCCTTGCCGATGGGACCCACGAGAAAATCACCTCGGGTTATTTCACCACCAGCATCTACTAGGGCGTTGCTGTGACCGGACTGTTAGAGACACTGGGCCTTGGCACCAGCATAGAGTTGCTGTCGCTGTCTAGTTGGGGTGGCAACCTGTTACGCGGGCTTGCCAACTCCCTGCAAATCGCCTTCGGCGCATTTGGAATGGGGCTGGTTATCGGGCTGTTCGGGGCCTACGGAAAACTCTACGGCGGGAAGGTCACGCGTGACCTTCTTGCCATCTATACGACTGTGATCCGGGCAGTGCCTGAACTGGTGCTGATCCTGATCCTCTATTATGTCGGCAGTGATATCATCAACAAGATCTCTGAGGCGGTCGGAGGCGGTCGGGTTGAGATCAACGGTGTAGCTGCCGGTATTTGGGTTCTGGGCGTTGTACAAGGGGCCTATGCTACCGAGGTTCTGCGAGGCGCGATAAAAGCGGTGCCCGTCGGGCAGATCGAGGCGGCGAAGTCCTATGGAATGCCCGCTTTCATGATCATGCGTCGGGTGACCATACCAGCAATGATGGGATTTGCGGTGCCCGGGCTGGCCAATCTTTGGCTTATCGCCACCAAGGACACGGCCTTGCTCGCTGTCGTCGGGTTCAGTGAGTTGACGCTGGAAACACGACAGGCGGCCAGCAGTACCCGCGCCTACTTCACCTTCTTTTTGGCTGCAGGTTTCTTATACCTGATGGTGACCCTTTTCTCAGGGGTCGTTTTTGCGCGCATTGAGAAATGGGCGCGGCGTGGTCAACCTTCGTTGAAGGGTGGCTAGGCATGATCACTGTAAAAGCTCTTATGCAACCGCACCGTATCGTCATGATGTTGCTATTTGCAGCATTGGTGATCTGGTGTGCGTTCTCGCTGCGTTGGGATTGGATTCCAAAATATGCCCCTTTGGCGTTGCAAGGTCTCTGGACCACAATCTGGCTCTTGGTGGTCACAACTGTACTCGGCTTTCTAATGGCTGTGCCTCTGGGATTGGCGCAGGCGGTGGGCCCATGGTACTTGGCAACGCCCGCCCGCGTGTTCTGTACGATAATTCGAGGCACACCGCTGCTTTTGCAGATCTGGTTGCTATACTACGGGCTTGGTTCGTTATTTCCGCAGTTTCCCTGGATACGGTCGTCTGAGCTTTGGCCCTACCTGCGTCAGGCTTGGCCCTACGCCGTCCTAGCGCTGACGCTCTCCTTTGCGGGATATGAGGGCGAGGTCATGCGTGGCGCGTTTTCAGGCGTGGCAAAAGGCCAGTTGGAGGCTGCAAAGTCTTTCGGGATGCCACGTTTCACAATGTTCCGCCGGATCTGGCTACCCCAAGCCGTACGCAATGTTCTGCCTACCTTGGGCGGAGAAACCATCTTGCAGCTCAAAGCAACGCCACTCGTAGCAACGATCACAGTGGTCGAGATATATGCGGTTTCGTCCCGGGTTCGAGCAGACACATTCGTGGTCTACGAGCCCCTGCTGTTGCTTGCATTGGTTTACATGGCCATCGCCGGCTTAATTGCCTTGGCCTTCCGACGATTTGAGGGAGTTTGAGGCGTTGGCAATGCCTACGTACGGTCGATAGGTACAGTTGCTTAGAGCATTCGACCTCGGCTTTTTCGGCCCCATCTATCTATCCCCAAGAGTCCGGGCCGTCGCCTTTTGGCCACGGTCTTCACGCTGTTGCCACGCTCGCGATTCAACTCCGCGTTCAAAGCTTGCGATGGCTGTCTTGTTGCACAGATTTGAGCGGGTTGAGTTGTTTTAGCAATCGCTTGTAAATCAGGTGGCGGGCTCAGCGAACTGTTGAATTGGGCAGAGTCCGGGCATGATTTGACCCTTGCCGATCATATGCGACACTTCGATTCCGACGAGCGTTGCCGCTGCTGAA
>NZ_JBQFPV010000013.1:0-157036 GCF_056536565.1 Ruegeria sp. CK3 | reverse complement strand
TACACGCGCAGTGCGTTCGAGGGTGGAAGTTCAGTTTGGATTGTTAGGTTTTGTTCGAAAGTATTCATCTATTGCCTTTCTTTAATTGAAAGACATCGGGCTTTCGGCTATGCTCTTGTTGTCACCCAAAAGAATTTGCCTCCGCCCGTGCCTCGAGTGGGGGTTTCTTTTAGGCAGCGACACGCTGCGATTTTGCTTCCTCGATTAAGACTTGGATTTCGGCTTCAGACCAACGGGTCGTGCCATCCAATTTGACCGGCTCCGGGATTTTCCCCGCAGCGGCCCGACGCCAAACGGTAGCGACACTACAACCAAGAATGGCTGCGGTATCCCTCACTGAAAGTAGGCGGTCTCCTGTGAATGCGTTCATTTTCAACACCTCGCGATTGTCTGCGGTTACTTGCGATGTGTTGAGGCTAAGTGAGTTGTTGAGCGCCGTATAAAGGAGCTTTCCTACCCGCTTGCTGGGGAAAAATCCTTAACTGCATTCCTCGCCCAGGTTTCCGGGCTTGCCATTATATGAGTGGCTGAAAATACATCAGCTACGAAGGTCAGAAAGGGGCCATATGCCGGGGAGCCCTGCTCATAAGAAGCAGTGATGACCGTGGGAGCCGAGCCAGTTATTGTGTGAAACACGCTTGCGCACTCCCGCGCGACGCGAAAAGCAATGATTTCAGTGGGCTTGCGCTTGTTGATGGTTTCGAACTCTGGTCCATCGCCAAATGCAGTGTATACGGACAGAGCGTTTGGGTTTATTGACGCCGCCGCCGAATTCAATATGTCACTCATGATATTCAAGGACTCAACAAGATCCTTCTTGGCCTGCTTGTCAGGTTTTGGCACAGCGAATTCTTCATCGCGGTCAGGGAAAAAACACTTTAGAACCTGCGGAAACCTCTTTCTACCGTGCCATCCGACTCTTTCGAGTTGCTTAGCTGCCGCCGCCAGTGACTTCGCCGCTTTTTCTATGTCCTCAATGTCTTTTTTGGGGTCTCGATCCGAGCGATCCATATCCTGTACTATGGAGGCAGTACTATAGCTCTGTTCCAGCTTTCCCACGTGAATGCGCAAATCATTTTCGTCAATTGACTTGGATAGTTTCTTAATAGCTGCTTCAAGTGAGGCTCTTCGTTGTTCTTTATCGTCAGTCACGAGAACCCCCAATCGCTATTACATCTGCACCTTCCTGAGTTACCAACTCTGCCCACTTGTCCAAAGCAACTGCTCTTTCTGCCAGCAGTTCAGCTTGATTGTAGACGCGGGCAACGGCGCTAGCCTTTGAAGCTGTGGCAGCGTGGTTCAAAACCCGATCCACCACTGACTCGGAAACTCCGCGTTCAGCCAAGTGGGTCGCAAATGCGGTCCTGATATCGTGGAGGCGCCAATGTTCGAATTCGTCACCCAGAAGCCTATCCAAGCGGGCCTTAGCCTTGCTCCAACCAGACACTGGCGTTCGACCAGTCGTGCTGAACAGGTAGTCTTCTTGCGCATCTTCCATCTGAGCCAGTCGCTTTAATGCGCGCTCAACTTCAATCATTGCTGGCTGGGAAAGATGTGTAACGTGGGCTCGCTCGTTCTTTTCGTCGGAGATGGCCTTCTTAAACCGGGTGTTTGTAAGATCCAGTTCGCTTTTGCGTAACCATGTGACTGAACTGCGGCGCTGCACCGTAAGCAGGAGCAGACGAAGCAATGGCCCCCATAAGTCGCCCAGCTCGAATGACTTGGCCCAGATGTCTCGAATTTCAGCAAGCGACAGCACTCTCTCACGAATGCGTTCTTTTGTGGCTCGCTCTAATCGGCCGCCCACATCTTCTTCCAGATATTCCCGACGCCATGCCCAGCGCGTGAAATGCTTGATAGCCGCCCTGATCCTGTTCGCCATAAACAACTTGCCTTCCTTGGCCTTGTCATCAATCGGCTTTTGCAGGCTGGCGCGGGTCACGTCTCCAATTGGCTGGCTAAGGTGATTGCGCAGAGCGTCCTCAAGCTGGCGCTTCCGTTCGCCCCGGCGTTTCAGGGTGGATAGGTGCAGTTGGTCATAGAGGTCCAGCACGTCTTGAAGCGTTTGAGTTGTTGCAGCCGCTCTTTCCTGCTCCCGGCGCGCTTGCTGGGCCTCAAGCACTCTGTCAAATCCGCGTGCAGCCTCGGCCTCAATCTCAAGAGCCATGGAACGGGCCTCTGATAGACCGATTGCCCCATCCTCCCGCTTATCCGGCGTAGACCAAGTGCAGTACGTCCCGAATGTGTGTTTCCGCTTCGCGCCACCCTTTACCCGCTTTTCATACATCCAGACCGCGCGGGCGGAATACACCCGCAGCCGCAGCCCGGTGCGCTTCGTATCCGAAATCTCAATCCGCCCTTCAGCCGGTGGCTTGAGCTTCATAAGGAACGCGTTGGTTAACTCTTTCTTCACGATATCGCCTCTGGGGGACTCATGGGGGACAAAACTGCTGAGATTAGGTGATAAGACATGAGACCAGATTAGACACATTTTATTTGGGGGACAACGGGTAGTGTGCCGGAAGCCACTAATTTAATATGGGATTTTGCGACGTGCTGAGGTTAGTTGCGATTTTATGCGACTAGCCGCCCAAACCATGGTGTTTCTGACTTTTAATCAGTGGGTCGCAGGTTCGAATCCTGCACGGCTCACCACTATTCATGGCGACAGATGACACGAAGTTTGCCTCTTTCGACAGGAGATTGTCGCTTCTTGGAGCTGATTAGTAGCTCTGCACACCGTGAGTTTTTTGCGTGCCGCGGATTTAGGCGCTCTCGATAGTATTCAGACAAAAACCGCGTTCACAAGCGCATTAGCTTGCTGCAGCTTCTGAACTATTTCATCTGGCTTGTGTCTCTTGTTCGACATTCTCGGTCCTCCGTTTCTCAAACAATAACTGTGGTCCAAATTAAATGGGGCATTACAGAGCACTGATACGGCTCCCTATGAGCTAGGACGTGATCGCTCTGCAGTAGTTCACGTAGTTAAAAAAATAAAAGCTAAAGACTAAAATGCTTAGCAGCTAATAGCGAATATGTGGGTCGGACTCGATTGCGTTCAGCCAAAGTAAGGCGCTGCAAGCAGGTTGACCTCTCAAAGTGGCCGCAAAAAATTTGGCTTGACGGGATCGGTTACGCTGAAATCAAGTCGCCCGCGTGACACGTAGCCATCAAATTTATGCCGGAATGACTAGCTAGTTCGCCAACATGACTATTATTGGATCAACAAATGAATATCCGTCTCGTAACGTGGATCGCGCAATAGTCGCAGTTGGCGCACTCACATTCGCTGCTCTCTGCGTCCTCTATTGGCCATTTGTGGCTGACGATGCATACATCGTCGGGCGATATGCGCAGAACGCCGCTGCAGGAAACGGTCTTGTTTACAATATTGGTGAGCGGGTTTCTGCACTTACCTCGCCGCTGCACGCACTGCTGGAAACGGGACTAGCATATTTCGGTTTCGATCCAGTCGCGAGCTATCGGGTCGTTGCACCGATGCTAGTACTCGCAGGCTGGTTTGCGGCAATTCGCGAGACGGGACTACGCGGACAAGCGCTTTTGTTCTTCACCGCTTTGTCGCTATTTTCTCCATTCGTCGTGCTTTGGACTGTTGGCGGTTTGGAGACACCGATACTGTCCTGCCTCGCAACGCTGTTTATATCGCGCCTTGTCGTAGTGTCTCGAATGGGTGCCGCGGAAGGGCGCGACTTTGTTTGGCTCGGATTTTTGGCCGCGCTGATGTTCCTGACCCGCTACGATAGCGTTCTTGTTACCGGACCGGTCTTGCTGGCTATTGTCATGGTCGAGTACCGCCGCCCGACTCTTTGGGGCAGCGCCGCGCTGTGCATTGCTATGGCATCAAGTTGGCTGATATTTTCAGCCCTTTACTATGGCGATATTTTACCAACCTCGTTCTACGTCAAATTGGCTTTTGGTGGACGTGTCGCCCTCGACAGCCTTTCAGCCCTTCTCAACTTTGCCGTCCTATCCGGTGTAGGTTTCATAGTGCTCTTTACGTGGTCAAAGCCGTCAGCAGAGCGCACACCACTATCAAAGGCAATCCTCAGAGGAGCATCCATCAGTGCAGTTATATTTCTGATTTACGCGAGCCGAGCATCCGGTCAGCACATGATGTTTGGCTACCGTCTGTTCGTACCGTACCTCATGGGCGTTAGCCTGCTGTTATCGCAGGCGCTTGCAAAACCTCGCCCTGTGTTGGTTGCGTTGGTTGTCGGATATCAGGCCATCATGGTTGCGGTCGTTGCTTTTGTCGGAATAAACCCCGCGCCCTTAACAAAGTTACCTCCACTAAACCGGGCATACGTGGAGTATGAGTACATTACACCCGCGACATATGGGCAGTTCATGGACATGCTCCTTAACGATGCCGAAGCAATTACGGCGCATTGGCGAGAAGCAGGCCTCAATGGCACCCCGCGCATCTATCTGCGTACCGGTGGCACGGGATATTGGTTGCCGGATTTCTATGTCTACGAAACACTGGTCTCCTATCGTCATGACTGCGGTGTGCCGACGCTCTCGATGGTCGACGCATCGCAATACATGCAGCAGCTTGGATTCAGTCTTTCCGGCACTGTCGTTGAGGATCGCGGGCGCGAACGCGACGATATCCCGAATGATGCGCCACTTCTCTTCGCAACGACTATCGACTGGATGGGCCCGGAAGTGACGGGCTATCTGTTCGGTCCAGAACCGAAGCCACTGTATTTAGGCCCGCAAGTTGGGTCGGAATGCGTTCACGGATATCAGCCTTCTAATAATCAGGACTAACCCAACGGCCCCCGCCGTCATTGCAACTCGTCCGAGTTATAGAGTGATCACCGAGGCGGGCTAGGAGGCTGCTGGATCGTTCACGATAACCAGAACAGGCATCGACCTATTCCCGCCTGTATCCGTCCGTTTGGCGAATGCTGGCGGGAATATGCGGAATAAGAGGATCGTAGAACTGACGCTCGCTTGTAGAGCGGAAGCTGAGGGCCTTCCTTATGAAGTTGTAATGAGTGCCCCCATACCCCCAACCGATTGACAACAGTTACAACACCAACAACGACTTTTTTTGCCGGGATGCCAGTTGTATTTTCGCTAACGTTGCCATGGCTATGGGGGTATGGGCGGTCTTCCCCCTCTGAAACGGTCCTCCGCTAAATTTAGGAGCAAGGAGGAAACACATGGCCAACAAGCGACCAAAGCCTGAAGGGACTGTCACGAATTTACGGCAGGTAGAGGTTCTGACTGGGCAAGGTATGCCGCATTTGGACGCGATCCAGCAGCTTGGCTTGACTAAACAGACCTACTACCGCTGGAAGAAGTAGTACGGTGGAATGGGCATGGACCAATTGAAGGAGCTGATGCCAGGGTTTTGAGGATCGGTTTTAGCTCCACCAAAACGGAAAGCGCTTGAGATAGAGGCGCCGGTCAGTGACACCACCTTTGGTTGCTTGTGAGATTTCCATTTATATTCAAACGTGTTGAAGGGCGACTTTCCAGTGGATTTCCGCCTGCGGAATTCGAAAAAATTGGCAGATTCAGCTAGATTTGCTATCCTTTGACCAAAGGGCGTTAGAAACCCGGGGGCTAAAATCGAGCAGAAATCCGGAAAATCCTCACAGGTGGTGTGGGTAAAAATACCCGAACATCTCAACGGCACCCGGCGCGGGTTGTTCTTCTTGTGGGCCGAGGTCGAGCGGGCGCAGGTGAAAGCCGAAGCTGCGCCTCCGCCCCCCGAGCCACGCGCGCCCGAGGCGAACAAGATGTTCGGTTGGGTCGATGAGTTTATCTTCTATGACCGCGACAGGGCGGAGCAGCCGGATCAGCGCGCCGAGGCCCCGTCGGGCCGTCACAGTTTCTCGAAGAACAGGATGACCTCGCCTATACGGACGCCAAAACGCGAAACATAGGCGCGGTTCAGCAGACGGTCATCTTCCAAAAGCCACATCCAGTCGTCAAAGTTCACACGCATGGTGCCCTCTTTGATCGGCAGGTCGATCTTGTATTTCCAGTTGAACGTATCTCCACGCTCAATCCCGTCAGCAACACCCAACACGCCCGGCGCGGTGCCGGTCCAGGTGTCATCGCCGGTTTTAGTCAGGGTCCAGATGCGCTGTTCGGTTGCGCCATCATCGTAGACGAAATCCTCGACCAGGGTCAGGGTTTCTCCGTCCCAGGTGCCGTCGATCTCAACCGTGAAACGACGCGGCACATTGCCCAGAATGTCTTGGAACTGACCATAAGCCACGGTTTTGCCTTCGAAGAACTCTTCGAGGTTCAGCTGCCGGTCGGACAGAAAGCTTTTGGGCACCCGCGGTTTAGCCGAGCAGGCCGCGAGCAGCGTCAGGCTGGTGATTGCGACCAGTGAGATCAGAAAACGAAGCCGGGTCATTGTAGCGGCCTGTTTTCAGCGTCCGCATCATACCCGTTTGCTCCGGGTACATGCGCGGTCTGCACCTCGGGCGCGGGTCGCATGGTTGCCACCAGTTCCGCCACCTTGAGGCCGAATTTGCGCATCTCTGAGCGGTTCATGATCGCCCCGTTTTCGGTCAGGTACATCCAGTCGGTCACGTCCAGCGTGTGCCCTCCGGCGTCTTCGGGCAGGATGATCCGGTAGGACAGCTTGACAGTCGAGCCCGAGATCACGCCTTTGCCTTCACCGACAATGTCGTCTGCTGTGGCTGTGAACGTGTTGCCGGTGCCCAGTGTCAGATACCACTTTCGGGTCATCTGTTTGCCGTTGGAATAGGTAAACCACTCGGCCAGAGTGCCAGTGTTTCCATCCCATTCACCGACCATGCGCGCGACAAAGCTGTTCGACATCTTGCCATTGGGGCCATAGATCAGCCCCTCGGACAAGATATCTCCGTTCAGGTGTTTGGTCAGGGAAAACTCCGGCCCCGTTCCCGAATAGTCAGCCGGGGATTGTGAGCGAAAGCTCAGGAACCGTCTTTTGACCGCCACGATAACGAGGATGGCGAGCAAAATCACAACAAGCGTATTCATTTGGCTGGGACCTCCGTAGGCAGGGTCAAGACCATCCCGAATGCGCCCAGCTTTAGGATGCAGGGCAGCAGGGCATAGGCGAATGTGAGCGTGTTTAGAGCCTGTGCCGAGTTGGCTTGACCGGGTGAAAAACCGCTGCGTTCCAGCAGGGGCAGGGTGAAAAAGGCAGCGAGCGCGAGGCCCAGCTTGCCAGCGAAAGACCAGATGCCAAATGCGGCCGAGGCATTCAGCCCCGCGCGTGTCAGCACCACGGAAAACATGGCGGGCAGGATCACGATATCCGCTCCTGCGGCTGCGCCCGAGGCCAGGCAGATCACGGCAAAGGCGGTCAGCTCTCCAGCCGAGAGGGTGGCCGCGCCGATGAAGGAAGCGATGCCAAGCGGCATGGCTATCATCAGGGTCTGTTTCGGGCCGATCCGATTGCTGAGTCGCGCCCAGAGGGGCACGCTAGCCCCGGCGCTCAGGAAGAACAGGATCAGTAATGGGCCGGCCATACCGGAAAGTTGCAGTTTGTCCTCGACGAAGAACAGAAACAGCGTGGCTGTCAGGGCGACCGGCAGGCTGTTGATCAGCGCCAGAACCAACAGGCGGAGGGCGCCGGATTGTCCGAGCGCGGTGAATGAGATGCCCTCGCCCGTGATGGGTGTGCGTCGCCATATCGGGATGGTGACGATCAGGGTTAGGAGCGCCAGCGCGCCCAGAAACAAGCCAAAAGCGGGATAGCCCTGTCCCTGCGCGCCGAAGGTAACGAAGAGGGCCGGAGCGCTGGCGGCCAGAACGACTCCGGTCAGTTGCCCGCCTTCGCGGAAGGCGGCGAGGCGCATCAGCTCTTGCGGGTCAGCCTGTTTGGCCAAAGTTGCGCTACGGCCATAAAGCAGGATGGTGCCAAGGCTGTAGGCCGAAAATAGCAGGACGAGGATGGCGACCAGCGCGCCGACGCTGGCCCCGTCCGGCAGGCCGAATAGCAGCGGAAACCCAACTGCCAGCCCAAGCGCCGCCAGAGCGGCAAACAGCAGCTGCCCACCTGGCCAGCGGTCGATGGCCCAGCCGATCAGCGGGTCTTGCACCAGATCGACCAGCCGGATCACCAACAGCACGGTTCCGATCACCCCAAGGCCAATGCCCAAATTCACCGCCGCAAAGCGCGGCAGGTGAATATAGAGCGGGATACCCGCCGCAGCGAGCATCAGCGCATAAAGGCTGACCCGGGGATACAGCATCACTGTCCCTTCAACTGCCGTGTAAAACTGGCGGACCGAGTGTTGTCGCCAAGAAAAATCGACATGAACGATTTCTTGATGCCGGTGTTGGTTAGTGTGCAGGTTTGTGCACCATTGCGCCAAAACCCAACTTTGTTAGGTCCTTCGGATATGGCCAGATAGCTGTCACCTTTGCTGACTGCCTGAAAACAGGTCTCTAGCTGGGCTTTTGTCGGCGCGGGATTGCCTTGCCTCGCCATCTCATCCAGCGTCGACTCTACAAGAGCCTTTTGTGCGAGGTTTTTTCGATAAGTCAGTTGCAACCCGAAATCCTGGGTCCAATTGAATGCCGCTCCAGCAGGCGTGAATAGCTTGGCGTCATAGACAGGCAGGCCCAAGAACCTAAATGTCGAGCTGCCCAAAAGCTTGGGATCACTCAGTTCGCTGGACAGAGGCGACGCCACTGCCCCACCACTCGACAGTAAGGCGATCGACAGCAGCGCTACGCGCAAAGTGGATTTATTCGGCGGCCACATGGATGGCCGGATCTTTTTCAAGAATGCCATTGTCAGCTCCGGTTATGTGCGGGGCGCCGCTCAAGCGGTCGACGACATGCATCGCGCTGGCGATCCCGTCTTCGTGAAACCCGTGCCGGTTATAAGCTCCGGCGTACCAGGTGTGATTCTGTCCCTGCATGTCGCGAATTTGCCCCTGCGCTTTCAACGCGACTTTGTCGAAAACCGGGTGGGCGAACTCGACTTGGTCATAAATCTTGTCCTCGGCAATTTGCGAAGACGCGTTCAAAGATACAAAGAGCGGATCGCTGTCCGGGATGTTCTGCAACCGGTTCATCCAATAGGTCACGCCAACATCCCCGGCTTGTGAGCGATAAGTCCAGCTGGACCAGCAGGCGCGTCGCTTTGGCATCTGGCTTTCGTCACAATGCAGGATCGCGTGATTGGGCTGATAACGGATCGCGCCAAGGGCCGCGGCCTCATCCGCCGTAGCGTTGTCGCCCAGAATGGCCAGCGATTGGTCCGAGTGGGTCGCAAGGATGATCTCGTCAAACTGATCGGCGTCGCCCTGGCTAGTGACCGTGACGCCGGTCTCATTCCGCTGTACGTGATCTACCGGAGCCGCCAGACGGATGTCGCATCCGCGCGACCGTAGCGCGGCATCTATCCGGCGCACATACTCGATACTGCCGCCTTTGACTGTGTACCACTGATGCTGTTTGGCGCGCCCACTGGCCAGCAGGGCATGGTTGCGGAAGAACTGCACCAGCGAGCGGGCCGGGAACTGATCCACAAACTCAACCGGCGTGGACCAGATCGCGCCGCACATCGGCATGAGGTAGTTGTGGCGGAACCAATGACCCAGACGCATCTGGTCCACCAGTTCTCCGATGGTTGTGTCGTCATCCTTCGCGGCATCCGGGGCCTCTTTACTGAAGCGCAGAATGTCCGAGATCATCTTGTAGTAAGACGGGCGCAGCAGGTTGCGTTTTTGAGCTGTCAGAGTGCGCAGCGTGTTCAACCCGTATTCAATGCGGCCATTATCGATGGTCGCGCCAAAGCTCATCTCGCTTTTCTCAACGGGGACGTTCAGCTCATCAAACAGCTTGGTCAGGTGGGGGTAGGTCGCGTAGTTGAAGACGATAAAGCCGGTATCGACCGGTTGATCTCCGTTTTTGCCCGCCATCACGGTTCGGGCATGCCCGCCAAGGCGCGGTTCGGCCTCATAAACGGTAATATCGTGCTGTTCTGAAAGGTAGTAAGCTGCGGAAAGTCCTGAAATGCCTGCACCTATGACTGCGATTTTCTTGCGCTCGCCTCGCGTTTCGTCGAACATGTGATCCCCTTAAGTGCGACATTTATCTAGGGATACGTAGCAGGTTCTGACGCGGATCAATCAGGTTAGATTATATTTCCCAACGCACTATATTGTGACTTCGTGGCAAAACTCCCTCAGCTGGGGATGATCCGACCGGTTGGCTTGGTCGTAAAATATACATGATCGTTGAAGCAGAACCGAAACCGCGCATGGGGCGTCGTTTCATGGTTCCACGATAGGGCAGGCATGACCGGTTTCGAAGGAAAGACGTATTGGATTGTAGGCGCGAGCGAAGGGCTCGGGCGCGCTTTGGCGCAAGCGCTAAGCGAGCGCGGCGCGCATCTTGTCCTGTCGGCGCGCAATGCGGATAGGTTGGCCGAGATCTGCGCAACCCTTCCCAATGCGCGTGCGGTGCCTTTTGACGTGACCGACCTTGAGGCCGTGCGCCGTGCCGTGGCCGAAGTCGGAGAGGTCGATGGTCTTGTCTACAACGCCGGAGCCTATGAGCCTATGCGCACCGGTGATTGGGATACCGAGGCGGTCTTGTCGATGACCGACGTGAACTACACTGGTGCCCTTCGAGTGTTGGGTGAAACCGTGCCGGGCTTCGTGAGCGCCGGAAGCGGGGATATCACTCTGATCGGTTCTCTGTCCGGCTATCGCGGTTTGCCTGCGGCGGTGGGCTATGCGGCCAGCAAGGCGGCCTTGGTCTCGCTGGCCGAGACCATGCGGTTTGATCTGGCGGGTACGGGCGTGACGGTTCGGATAGTCAATCCCGGCTTTATCAAAACCCGCCTGACCGAGAAGAACAACTTCAAGATGCCCATGCTGATGTCGGCCGAGGATGCGGCAGAGCGTGTGATCAAAGCGATGTCGCGCCGCCGGTTCCGCACCGATTTTCCAGCTCCGTTTTCCTGGGTGATCCGGTTGCTGGACTATCTGCCCGATATCCTGATTTATCGCGGAAAATAGACCCTAATTATAGCGTCTAGCCAAATTGCCCCTGGCAGAACCAGCCTGCGGACATAGTGCCTCCATGGCCATAAAACAGCCAGAGCCTCTCCCCCTGTTCGGTCACCACAACCCAGTAATCGCGCACGCCGCTGCGCCAGTTGGGGTCATCCAGCCACCATTCCGGCGCGATCCGTTCCGGGCCGGTGGCTTGTGCCAATTTCCAATCACGCCCGCGCCAGCGAAAGGCGGAGGGCACATCCGGGGTTTCCGGGGCCATTACCGGCTCGGGCTGCCACATCTGCAGGGGGCGCGGGCGTGGCGGCGCAGGCCAATCTCGCGCTGGTTCGGACCATGCCGCTGCTAACACTTGCGCGGTTTTCTCGGGGATATGCGATGCCGCAGGGTGACGCCGAGTGATGACCTCCAGCCCCACCCGTGCGCCCAACTTGGCCATAAGGTCTTCGACGGCGGTGTTGCCCTCCAGCCGGTTGCGGGCCACACGGCGGGCCTCGGCATGACCGGCGATGGTGCGGGCGTGGATGGGTTCCGTCTGCATCGCCTCAAGCCGCAGCATGTCAATGCCATAGCCCGCGTCGATCTTGTCGACTTTCATCTCTAACAAAGGGCGAATGCGGTGTTTGTCATGAGTTGGCCGGGCCAGCCCAACCTCGATGACCTCGGCCGCCTGATCGGCACGATGAGCCTCAAGCCGCAGGGTCCGGACGCCGCGGCCCTTTTCTTCCAGCTTGGTGCAGAGTGTCGGCAGAACCCGGTCGATGGCGGCCATCACATCTTCGACCAACCCAATCGGATTGGGCAGAGTCATCCGCACCGCGAAGTGATGCGGCGGGTGGGCCGGAGAGACCGGCTCGGGCGCGCTGCCCATCGCCTGATCCAGCCGCAAGACCAGCCCACGTCCGAACCTGCGGGCGAGGGAGGCGCGGGGTTGGCCCAGCAGATCCCCGATCCGCCGCAGGCCCAGACGGTTCAACTGCGCGACCACCTGATCCTCGAGCCGCAGCGCCGCGATGGGCAGCGGGCTGAGCGCCCCATAAGACTGCCCCGGGGCTGCGATCCGCGCCCCGCCGCCCAAGGCCACCACTTGCGGTGCGGCCCCGCCCTTGGTCCAGTGTCGTCGCTTGCTGGCCCGGGCACGGGTGGCGCGGGCCTCTTGGCTGATGGCGTCGCCGTTGCGGTCGGAGATGGCCTCTTGCCCAGCATAGCGCGCCAGCGCCCAGGCCGCGCCCAATGTGTCTGCAATGCCCATCTGCACGCTCAGGCCCATATCGGCGCAGTCGACCTCAAGCACGCGTAGCAACGCTTCTTCCCCGCCAAACAGATGCGCGCAGCCCGAGAGGTCAACGATCAGCCCGTCCGGAGCCTCTTCGGCGACCCAAGGGCTGAACTTGCCTGCCCAGCGGCGCAACGCGGTCAGGAACGCGGCTTCGGCCGGGGCGTTGCGGTGCCGCGTGATCAGGGACGCACACATGGCATGGGCATCGCGCACCGGCTGACCCACCTGCAGCCCGGCGGCCTGAGCTTCGGCGTTCAGAGAGGTGATCACCTGCATGTTCGACTGCTCGGCCACTACAGCCAAAGGCCCGACATGCAGCCCCCGCGCGGCGCGGATCAGCCGTTCAGCCCCCAGACGGGGAAACCAGAGTGAGAGTATTCGGCGTTTTGGCATCGGCAGACATCAAAATGTTCCCACTTTGTTCTTGCCCGAGAATCAGCGCTCGAGTCCACCCCTACCCGCAAGTCAGGCGCTGAATGATGCCCGCACCGTTCACGAAGACATTCAGCCGGTCGATACGGTAATCCTGTGTCGCAATGTCATTGGGTCCCAACACCCGCGCGCGCTCGGGCAGGCTGGCCTGAATGGTCGAAACCGGCTGGCCGATGGAATCCGCAAACGGATCGCCTTTGCAGAAGGCTAGATCGACAGGCGCAGCCTCGGGCTCAAGGTCTGCACCTTGCGGGGCAGAGGTTTCAGCGCAGGCGGCCAGAAGGATCAGGATCGGGATAAATCGGTGCATTGGCGTTCCCCAGTATGACAATGTCGTTTCTGCAATATCAAATGTTTAGCCAATCTGCCATGAAAGTGCAGTTGAAAACACCCTGCATTTGACGCAGGGTCGGGTCAAACAAGACTGGGAGACAAGCACCATGCGCACCCGTGCAGCCGTCGCCGTTCAGGCTGGCAAACCTTTGGAAGTGATGGAGGTGAACCTCGAAGGCCCCAAGGCGGGCGAGGTTTTGGTCGAAGTGAAGGCCACCGGCATCTGCCATACCGATGAATTCACCCTGTCCGGCGCAGATCCCGAAGGCCTGTTCCCGGCCATTCTGGGCCATGAAGGCGCAGGCGTCGTGGTCGAGGTCGGCCCGGGCGTCACCAGCCTGAAGCCGGGCGACCACGTAATCCCGCTCTACACACCCGAATGTCGTGAGTGCGAATACTGTCTGCATCCAAAGACTAACCTGTGTCAGGCGATCCGCGAGACTCAGGGCAAGGGCCTGATGCCCGATGGCACCTCGCGCTTCTCGACTTTGGATGGCGACCCGATCCTGCACTACATGGGCTGCTCGACCTTCGCCAACCACACTGTCCTGCCTGAGATCGCGCTGGCCAAAGTGCGTGAGGACGCACCCTTCGATAAGATCTGCTACATCGGCTGCGGCGTCACCACCGGCATCGGCGCTGTGATCAACACCGCCAAAGTGGAAATCGGTAGCCGTGCCATCGTGTTCGGTCTGGGTGGTATCGGCCTGAACGTGATCCAGGGCCTGCGCCTTGCCGGAGCCGACCAGATCGTCGGTGTCGACCTGAATCCATCAAAGGTCGAAATGGCCACCAAGTTCGGGATGACCGATTTCGTTAACCCGAAAGAGGTCGAAGGCGATCTGGTGCCCTATCTGGTCAACCTGACCAAAGGCGGAGCAGACTATACGTTCGACGCGACTGGCAACGTCGGCGTGATGCGCGACGCACTGGAATCAGCGCATAAGGGCTGGGGTGAGTCGATCATCATCGGCGTTGCACCTGCCGGTGCCGAGATCTCCACCCGTCCGTTCCAGCTGGTGACCGGACGTTCCTGGCGCGGCACCGCCTTTGGCGGCGCGCGGGGCCGGACCGATGTACCCAAGATCGTCGACTGGTACATGGAAGGGAAGATCGAGATCGACCCGATGATCACCCACACCATGGGTCTGGACGACATCAACCACGGTTTCGACCTGATGCATAAAGGCGAGAGCATCCGCTCGGTGGTGATCTACTAAGGCTCTAAACCAGTTGAATTTGCCTAAGCGGCGCGCTGTCTGGCGCGCCGTTTTTCATTCGCCGGGTCGTGATGCGCCGGTATCCGACCGGGGGGATCGCACACGCAGAACCGGCGTGTTGGCTGAAGTGGTGTTCGACCGGCTTTCGCGCCAGACGACGAAGATGCCCGAGGCGATGATGACGCTTGCGCCGACCGCAACCCAACCATCCGGGTGTTCGCCAAAGAAGATCATGCCGAACAAGGTGGCCCAGATGATCTGGCTGTACTGGCTGGGGGCCACGACACCGGCCGGGGCCGCGCGATAGGCCAGAATGATCAGATGCTGGGCGATGACCGAGAACACGCCGACCAGCGCCATCATCGCCAGATGTAGCAGCGAAGGCGGCTGGTAGACTGCCGGTTGCATCAAGCTCATGACCACGATGGCCAGCAGCATCGGGTAGAGGATCAGCACGGCCGAGCGTTCCTCATTCCCGATCTTGCGCACCAGAACAGAGCCTAACGCGCTGCAAAACGCGGCTGTCAGGGCGGCCATGTGGCCGAGTGTGATATCCGTCGCGCCGGGGCGCAGGACGATCAGAACACCAATCAGGCCAACGCCGACTGCAGCCCAACGTTGTACACGCACGACCTCTCCTAGAATCGGAATCGACAGGACCGTGACGAACAGGGGGAAGGCAAACAGCAGCGAATAGACCTCGGCCAGAGGCAGGACCGAAAAGGCATAGAAAGCGCAGACCATGGATGTGACCATCAGGGCCGAGCGCAGCAGCACCAACCACGGGTGATGCGGCAGGAAATTCCCGGTCGTGCGGTCCGTCAGGATCGTCACCGCCATGGGCACGAAGGAAAACAACGTGGCGAAGAAGATGATCTGCATCACCGAATAGGTCCCGCCCAGCACTTTGATCAGCGCGTCATGGCTGGCAAAGACCGCGAATCCCAGAAACGCGAAACCAAGTCCCCGGAGGGTGGTGTTTTGAGTGCTCATGATCTGGCCTCAGGCGATGTCGGTGTGGTGGCTTTAAGCCGGCGCAGCCAAATGGGCTGTCTTTTCCCTGAGTAGACGCATTTTCCCGGACCGCATAGCCCCTATTTTACCGCTAACACAGCAAAGCCGCCATGTTGTGAGATCAACGCAGGATCGGCGGCGCATCCTTGGGCTGTCGAGCGGATTGGACGCCCGCCTTCATCCCCACACCGATCCGTCGGGCCAGCGCGACCCAGGGGTTGGCCGTTTCCTGTGGTAGGGTTTGGGTGGCGACCTCCTCGAACAGGTCCAGCCAATGAGCGAACATCTCGGGCTGCACGTCGGGTCTTTCGCTGTGAACACGTTGCGGATTGCCGTTGTAGCTGCGCTCAAAAAGGATGGCGTTGCGCCAGAAGGCGGCGATCTTGTCCTCATGCGCGGGCCAGTCATGGACGTGCTTGTTGAACACCGGCCCCAGAACAGCATCCTCGCGCACGCGGGCATAGAAGGCGTGGACCTGCGCGTTGATCTGGGCCGGTGTGGCGGGAAAGCGGGGGGGCAAGGTGGGTCTGGTCATGGTGGTCTCGGGTTTCGACTCTAGCCCGGGACATATCCGGGGCGGAGGTCAGGCAACAGGTGTGGTTTTGTCGCGCGGCTCGGGCGTCAGCAGGTGCCGGATCAAGGCCACCGGATGCGCCTTCAGGCTGAGGCGTGTGGCGACGTAATCCTCGACCACCTGTTCGCCCAATGTCATCTGCGGCAGGTAGGCTTCGGGTTCATCCAACGTCTCGCCTTCCAGATCCTGTGAGAACAGCGGCAGAGGTTTGGCGGTCGCGATCGCCTTGGCCTGCCACAGAGCCTCGCGCCGGGTCAGGTCGCAGGCAGCGAAGGCATCGGCCTCGGCCAGACGTTCGATCACCGACGGCCCCAAGCCTGCGCGACGCCAGACGTCATCCACTTGGGTGTAGCCGTTGCCCCGTGCGGCGGTCAGCCAGCTGGCGTCTTCCTCGCTGAGGCCTTTGATCTGGCGGAACCCCAGCCGCAGGGCCAGCCCGCCATGGCCATCAGGTTCCATCACATTGTCCCAGAAACTCGCATTGATGCAGACCGGCCGCACCTGCACGCCGTGTTCGCGGGCATCCCGCACGATCTGGGCAGGGGCATAGAAGCCCATCGGCTGCGAGTTCAGCAGCGCGCAGGCGAAGATGCCCGGATGGTGGCATTTGATCCAGGCCGAGGCATAGACCAGCAACGCGAAACTGGCCGCGTGGCTTTCGGGAAAGCCATAAGACCCGAACCCTTCGATCTGGGAAAAACAGCGCTCCGCGAAATCCTGCTCGTACCCGTTGCGTTTCATCCCGCGTAAGAACAGCGCGCGGAACTCGCTGACATTACCGTGCTTCTTGAAGGTCGCCAGTGAGCGTCGCAGCCGGTCCGCCTGTTCCGGGGTGAACCCCGCGCCGACAATGGCGATCTGCATCGCCTGCTCCTGAAACAGCGGCACGCCCAGTGTTTTGCCCAGCACATCACCCAGTGCATCCGAGGGGAAGCTGACCTCCTCCTCTCCGTTCCGGCGGCGGATGTAAGGGTGGACCATGTCACCCTGAATCGGGCCGGGGCGGATGATGGCGACCTCGATCACCAGATCGTAGAAATTGCGCGGCCGCATCCGGGGGAGGAAGTTCATCTGCGCCCGGCTTTCCACCTGAAACACCCCAATAGAGTCTGCTTTGCACAGCATATCGTAGACCTCGGGGTCCTCGGGCGGCAGGGTGGCGAGGGTATAGCCGGTCTGATGATGCTGCCCGATCAGGTCGAACGCCTTGCGGATACAGGTGAGCATCCCGAGGCTGAGGACATCGACCTTCAGGATACCCAAGGAGTCGATATCGTCCTTGTCCCAGCAGATGACCGTGCGCCCCTCCATCGTGGCGTTTTCGATGGGGACAAGCTCGTCCAGCCGCCCCTCGGTGATGATGAAGCCACCCACGTGCTGTGACAGGTGACGGGGGAAACCGTCGATCTCATAGACCAGCATTAGAGTCTGTTTTAGCCGTCGATCTTCAGGATCGAGGCCGATTTCACGCATCCGATGCGCCTCAAGCCCTTTGGTCGAGAAAAAGCCCCAGAGCTGTGAGGACAGGGCCGAGATCGTGTCCTCGGTCAGGCCCATGGCGCGGCCGACCTCACGAATGGCGCGTTTGCCGCGATAGTGAACAACCGTGGCGCAGAGGCCCGCGCGTTCGCGGCCGTAGCGGTCGTAGATATGTTGGATCACCTCTTCGCGGCGCTCGTGTTCGAAATCGACGTCGATATCGGGCGGCTCGTCGCGGGCCTCGGATACGAAGCGCTCAAAAACCATCGTGCCCATCTCGGGGCTGACCTCGGTGATGCCGAGGCAGAAACAGACCACCGAATTGGCCGCCGAGCCACGCCCCTGACACAGGATATCGCGTGAGCGGGCGAAGTGGACGATATCCCGGACGGTGAGGAAATAGGGTTCATATTTCAGCTTGCCGATTAGCCTCAGCTCATGGGCCAGCATCTTTTTGGCCTTCTCGGATGCGCCTGCCGGATAGCGCCATTTCAACCCCTCATGCGCCAGGCGGTGCAGGCGTTGGGTCGGGGTTTCCTGTTCGCTGCCTTCGCTGGGGTATTCATAGCGCAGCTCATCCAACGAGAAGGTGAGCTGTTCGCTGAGGTCATGGGCGCGGGTGACGGCCCCCTCGTGACCTTTGAAGATCCGCAGCATCTCTCCCTCGGAGCGCAACCGCTGTTCGCCATTGGCCAGCGCGTCGCGGCCCAGCTCATCCACCTTGCGGCGCAGGCGGATGGCGGTCAGCACATCGGCCAGCTTGCGGCGCGCGCCGTGGTGGATCATCGGCGCGGCACTGGCGAGGGTGGGGATATCGAGTTGCTTTGATTCAGTCTCTAACAAAGAGAAATATGTACTATCTGCGCCATCATATCGAGGGTGCATCAGTAGATGCATCCGCCCACCAAAGCGGCGCGTCAGCTGTTGCGCCTGTGTCCGCCACGCGTTCGCGCCGCCCTTTGACCGGTCTGCTTGTGGCCAGAGCAGCAGGTGGAGGCCGTCGGAAAACTCCAGCAGGTCGGACAGATGCAGGATGCAATCGCCCTTTTCCGCACGCAAGCGGCCTTTGGACAGAATGCGGCACAGGTTCCCCCAGCCTTGCCGGTTCAGGGGCAGAGCGGTGACGGTGGGCGCGTCGGTGAAGATCAGCCGCGCTGCCGGGATCAGGCGCGGCACCGCGTGGATCGGGTACGAGGGCGGTGTGGGGATGTGATCGGGGCAGGGCGGGCCTAGGCTCGTGTTCTGCGCCTCCCACTCCAGCCGTTCACGCACCTTGCGGGCGATCTCGCGGGCTTGGGTATGGGCACGGACGATCCCAGCGACCGAGTTGTCATCGGCAATCGCGATGGCGGGCAGGCCCAGGGTCACGGCACGTTCCATGTATTCCTCGGGGTGGGAGGCCCCTGTGAGGAATGTGAAGTTTGACGTGATCGACAGCTCGGCATACATGGCGAGTCACTATTATATTCACGTTTTGTTCTTTTTCGAGTCCTTTGCGCAGGAACCGGGTCGCTTGCGGCTGATCAGGTGGGCATGGTTAGGAAAAAAGGAGACCCAAAATGTTCAAGATCACCGCACTCCCCACTGACGAAGTCCGCGCCCTGCAGGCGGGTGGGCCGGACGCATATGGCGCCACGCCAGAGCGGGCTGTTTCCACCGGCGCAGGCAATCCCTGTCGTCATTGCTTACAGAACATCCCAGAGGGGCAAGACATGCTAATTTTGGCGCATAGACCTTTTTTAGAGCCACATCCTTATGCAGAAACCGGCCCAATCTTCCTGTGTGCCAAACCATGCGACCGGTATGAAGGCGATGCATTGCCGGAGATCCTGACCTCTTCCCCCGACTACCTGATCAAGGGCTATGGTGAGGATGATCGGATCGTCTATGGCACGGGTGCCATAACGCCAACGGACCAGATCAGGGCCAAAATCGCTGATATCTTTGCCAGACCGGACATCGCTTACATTCACGTCCGATCAGCGCGGAACAATTGCTATCAGGCGCGGATCGACCGGACTAGAGCTTGACCCGGTGCATGCCCCGGCGCGGCTGATCCTTATCCTCGGCCGGGGTGTCATCCGCACGCGATGAGGTAAGCGCAAGGAACACATCCTCGAGGTCTGCTTCTTCGGTTCGAACGTCGCGGATGCGGATATTGGCGGCACGCACCGACTCCAGAACCTGCTCGGCGCTGGTCTGGGCGCTGCGGTACTGCAGCACAAGGCTGCCATCGTCGCGCAAGGTGGCCTCGACACCATCCGTCTTGGGCAAATCGGTGACGGGGCTGTCAGGGGCGATCACCATCGTCCGGCTGTCCATTCGGCCCAGCAGGTTGGTCGTGCTGTCCTGGGTGATCTTTTCACCGTGATTGATGATGGCGATCTCGTCGCACATCTCTTGCGCTTCTTCCAGGTAATGCGTGGTGAGGATGATGGTCATGCCCTGTTCGTTCAGCTTGCGCACATTGGCCCAGAGCATTTGGCGAAGCTCGATATCCACGCCCGCCGTTGGCTCGTCCAGCACCAGGATCTTGGGGTGATGCACCAGTGCCTTGGCCAGCAACAGCCGACGCCGCATCCCGCCGGACAGTGTGCGGGCATAGGCCTCGGCCTTGTCGCTGAGGCCCACCAGTTCCAGAATCTCATCACTGCGGCGTTCAGCTTTGGGCACACCGTAGAGACCGGCTTGAACCTCCAACGCGCCTCGGGGGGTGAAAAAGGGATCGAGATTCAGCTCTTGCGGCATGACACCGATGGCGGCGCGAGACGAGCGTGGGTTCTTGTCCTGATCATACCCCCAGATCGAAACATGGCCGGAAGATTTCACCACCAACCCCGCAAGGATGTTGATCAGGGTCGACTTCCCCGCGCCGTTCGGACCCAGCAAACCAAAGACTGACCCGCGCGGAACGGTCAGGTCAACGCCCTTCAACGCGTGTTTTTCGGGCTGGCCTTTGCCGCCGCGATACGTCTTGCGCAGCCCTTCGATCCTGATTGCCGCATCGCTCATGTGGCTCTTGCCCCCGGTTTGCTCATCGCTCATAAACGCACCTAATGCATGCCCGCGAGGCCGACAACCAGTGAAGGATCGCCAGCCGTGACAATCGAAGCGCCGGAAACGAAGATCGTGGAAACTTCTCGTGTTGCCTGTGATGGCGGCGAAGGCGCTTTGGGACACCCGAGGGTGTGGCTGCAGATTCCGGAAGACACCGGATGGGTCGAATGCCCCTATTGCGATTGCAAATATGTGCTGGCGGATGGACATTCACAAAACTGACGCATAACTGTTACATCAACGGCGGCCGTGGTTGATTTGGCTTTTCATGGCCGGTACAGCCGTTTGTCTACGGTATAAAACGGAACCCAAATGCTCTTTCCAGCGCAGCCTTTACAGCTGTCAGAACAGGATCTTCTGGCACGTGGTGGTCAAAGAAACGTATATGCGTGCCCAGGTCGGCCAGAGCTGCTGATCAAAATCACTAGGCCGCGTAAACGCCCTATTCGGTCGTACACCAAGCGGCTGATCCAGCAGGTGTTTCCCGATGCAAAATATCGTAACGCCCTCAAAGAGATGGAATGCGAGTTGAAGGCGGCCTTGAAAAGCGGCTCTGACATAGCGAAACTACCTGTCGCGCGCGCATTCGGAATTGTTCAGACTGATGTCGGCCCGGGCATTATTGTAGAGCGGATTCAGTCTGAGGATGGGCAACTTGCTCCGCAGCTGTCATCGGTGTGCAAACAGGGCCAGTTGACGGACGACGTTCTGAGCGAACTCAACAGTTTTGTGCATCGGTTGTTTCAGCTTCAGATCGTAGGGCGCGACATCCACCCGGAAAACATTGTCTACGGGCTGCGCAATCAAACCAGAATATTTGTTCTGATTGACGGGTACGGAGAGCGCAATCTGGTTCCTTTGCGCACGCTGAGCCGTCGTTTGAACAACCGTTCGCTTAGCAAGCAGATGCAGTATATCGCTGATCGCACGGGGCTTCTCTGGGACAAGTCGCAGCGGGTCTTCCGCACTACGTGACAGCCCCGATAAATAGGGCGCTGCAGCGGGTGCGGTCTTTTCTATGGTCAGCAAGGCACAAAACGATCCCGAAAAGCTCCTTACCCGCCCTCTGCCCAAATCTTGCCGCGATTGTGATGGTACTAACGTGGTGCAGTCAGCATAGGTGAGTGTGATGACGGACATTTCTGCTACGGATACTGCCCGTCCGGTTTTCGGATGGATCGGGTTTTGTACGGCGTCGGTTGCGTTGTTTGCGGCGCTGTTCGTATTTTGGGCCGGGCCTTTCGCGCCGCAGCAATCCACCGGCGTGTCACTGGGGGAGCTGGCAGCCGAGCTCGGGAAATCCACCCTGCGCGCCGCTGCAGGTCTCGAGCAGCCCGAACCTGTCGCCCAAACCCGCGATCTGGACGATTTCTTGCAAATCGGTGTCGCCATGCTGGGCGGTTTGGCCATTGTCGTCTCTGTTATTGGCATTTTGCGCCATGAACGGATGCGGCCTGCCATCGCCGGAGTGAGTATTGGCGTCGGCGCTATCCTGTTTCAGTTCTTCGCGATGGCGTTTTTTGCTTTCCTAGGCGCGCTGGTCATCATGGCGCTGCTTCACAGTTTCTCGGATGTGTTTGGCGGCCTCTTTGGCGGTTAACTGACGTTCCTCACTGGTCAGTCGCGCGGCCCTGTGGCAGAACCGTCCCTGACCGACAGGGAGCACGCGCATGAGCAATTTCGGAAAAGGATGTCACCTGCATCTTATCGACGGATCGGCCTTTATTTTTCGGGCTTATCACGCGCTGCCTCCGCTGACGCGCAAGTCGGATGGTTTACCGATTGGCGCTGTGTCGGGCTTCTGCAACATGCTGCAGAAATATGTCGAAGGAAATGCAGGACCGGACGCGCCGACCCATG
Organism: Ruegeria sp. CK3; assembly: GCF_056536565.1. Lineage (NCBI taxonomy): Bacteria > Pseudomonadati > Pseudomonadota > Alphaproteobacteria > Rhodobacterales > Roseobacteraceae > Ruegeria > Ruegeria sp. CK3. The sequence continues at coordinate 134,770 of NZ_JBQFPV010000013.1, read as the reverse complement.
TGGCGGTGATTTTCGACAAGGGCTCGCATACGTTCCGCAACGATCTCTATGACCTCTACAAAGCTAACCGCGAGGCGATGCCCGAGGATTTGCGCCCGCAGATGCCCCTGACCCGTGAGGCGACGAAGGCCTTCAACATCGCCTGCAAAGAGCTTGAGGGCTATGAGGCCGACGACATCATCGCGACGCTGGCCGTTCAGGCGCGTGAGGCTGGTGGGCGCGTGACCATCGTCAGCTCGGACAAGGATCTGATGCAGTTGGTCGGCGGCGGCGTTGAGATGCTGGACGCCATGAAGAACAAACGCATCGACACAGATGGCGTGGTCGAGAAATTTGGCGTTGGCCCGGATCGCGTGGTTGATGTACAGGCGTTGGCTGGGGATAGCGTTGACAACGTGCCGGGGGCCCCTGGGATCGGCGTCAAGACGGCGGCCCTTTTGATCAACGAATATGGTGATCTGGAAACACTGCTGGACCGCGCGGAAGAGATCAAACAGCCCAAGCGCCGCCAGACGCTGATCGAAAAGCGGGATCAGATCGAGCTGTCGAAGAGGTTGGTGCAGTTGGATGAGAACACGCCGCTGGATTTCACTCTCGACGACCTTGAGGTTCAGGACCCTGACCCCGATACCTTGCTGGGGTTTCTGGCGGAAATGGAGTTCCGCACCCTCACCAAACGGATTGCCGACAAGCTAGGGGCTGAGGCTCCGGTCATCGCCGATGCGCCCGCGCCAGTCGCGGAAGAGATTATTGCCGAGGCGATCCCGTTTGACGCGTCGAAATACGAATGCGTGCGGGACGCGGGCGCTTTGCAGAAGTGGATTGATCAGGTCTATGAGCGCGGCTGGGTTGCCGTAGATACCGAGACCACCGGGTTGAACGAAATGATCGCCGATCTGGTAGGCATTTCGCTTTGTATCGAAGCAGGGGAGGCCTGCTATATCCCGCTGACCCATCGCGACGGGTCGGCGGATGATCTGTTCGGCTCGGATGCGCTGGCCGAAGGGCAGATGCCGCTGGATGAGGCTCTAACACTGTTAAAACCGCTGTTTGAAGACCCCTCGATCCTCAAGATCGGGCAGAACATGAAATACGATGCCAAGATCTTTGCGCGCTATGGCATCGAGATCGCTCCGATCGATGACACGATGCTGATGTCCTACGCCATGCATGGCGGTGAGCATGGGCATGGGATGGATACTCTGTCCGAGCGCTATCTGAGCCACACGCCGATCCCGATCAAACCGTTGCTGGGGTCGGGCAAATCGGCGATCACCTTCGACAAGGTCGCAATTGATGAGGCCACGGCCTACGCGGCTGAGGATGCGGATATCACGCTGCGCCTTTGGCAGTTGTTCAAGCCGCAGCTGCATCAGGTTCAGGTGACGACAGTTTATGAAACGCTCGAACGCCCGCTGGTGCCGGTTCTAAAAGAAATGGAGATGCACGGTATCAAGGTGGATCGCGATGTCCTCAGTCGGATGTCGAACGCCTTTGCGCAGAAAATGGCCGGTTTAGAGGCTGAAATTCACGAATTGGCCGGTGAGAACTTCAATGTCGGCTCGCCCGCGCAGTTGGGTGAAATTTTGTTCGACAAGATGGGCCTTGAGGGCGGCAAGAAGGGGAAGACCGGGAAGTACTCGACCGGGGCCGATATTCTTGAGGACCTCGCGACTGAGCATGAGTTGCCCCGCCGGGTGTTGGACTGGCGGCAGCTGTCGAAGTTGAAGTCGACCTACACGGATGCGCTGCAGACCCATATCAACCCCGATACGGGCCGCGTGCATACGTCTTATTCGATCACTGGGGCAAACACGGGCCGCTTGGCTTCGACCGATCCAAACCTGCAGAACATTCCCGTCCGGACCGAGGAAGGCCGTCGTATTCGCGAAGCGTTCATCGCTGAGCCGGGCAATGTGATGGTGAGCCTCGACTACAGCCAGATCGAGTTGCGTATTCTGGCGCATATCGCTGAGATACCGGCGTTGAAGCAGGCCTTTGCAGACGGGCTGGACATCCACGCTATGACCGCGTCTGAGATGTTCGATGTGCCACTGGACGAGATGACGCCGGATATCCGCCGTCAGGCCAAGGCGATCAACTTTGGTGTGATCTACGGCATCTCGGGCTTTGGTCTGGCGCGCAATCTGCGCATTCCGCGGGCCGAGGCGCAAGGGTTTATTGACCGCTATTTCGAGCGTTTCCCGGGTATTAGAGCCTACATGGACGACACGGTCGCCTTCGCCAAAGAGAATGGCTATGTGAAAACCTTGTTCGGACGCAAGATCCATACGCCTGAGATCAACGCGAAAGGGCCTCATGCCGGGTTCTCGCGTCGGGCAGCAATCAATGCCCCGATTCAGGGGACGGCGGCAGATGTGATCCGGCGCGCGATGGTTCGGATGCCTGAGGCGATCAATGGGTTGCCGGCCAAAATGCTGCTGCAGGTCCACGACGAATTGCTGTTCGAAGTCGCCAAAGATGCGGTGGATGAGGTGATCGGCGTTGCGCGGGACGTTATGGAGGGTGCCTCGGACCCTGCCGTGAAGCTAGATGTGAAACTGGTTGTGGATGCCGGTCAGGGGGCGAACTGGGCCGAAGCGCATTAAAAGGCGCTGCTCATCAGGCCCGGCGGACCCTCTTCGCAGCGGGTCAGTCCTGTGGCCTGACCATGCGGTTGACGAACCGTTGCACGGTTGGGCCAAACAGCAAGATTACGGTGAAGGCGATGGGCCAGCAAAAGGCCCATGAGGCCATCCAATCGCTAAGAGTGGACGGGCCAAAGCCGATGGCTTTGACTGTTGCGATCCCGGTGACGATGCAGGACATCAACCCGGACATGATCAGGCTGAACACGGCGCGGGCATAGCGGGCAGGGATCATAAGGCGCTTCCTTGGTATCTACGGTAGGACGGACGGCGCTATTTGCGGATCAGAGATCTGCATTGGCAAGAACTGCCTTATGCATCCAATCCAGGGATGAGCTCGTCAAAGCTGTTGAGGGAGTATATTCCGCACTGACCCATCCTTCATAGCCAGAGACCTCCATCGCCTTAAATAGGGTCTGAAAATCCAGATCTCCGCTACCCGGTTCGGACCTGTGGGGCGCTGCGCCGATCTGGGCGTGGATGACGCGATTGTGAAAACGATCCCAAATCTCCAGCGGATCCGAGTGGATCATCTGTGCGTGAAAGCTGTCATATTGCAGGCCCAGGTTGGGGCGATCCACGCGGTCCAGAACCTCGGCGGCCAAATCGTAGTCGTTAAGGAAATAGTCGGGTTGGGACACTTGGTTCAGCGGCTCGATGGTGAAGGTCTGGCCGGGGGCTGTATCGGCGGCCCATTGCAGGTTGCGAACAAAGCAATCCAGCGCCTCAGGCCCCGATGCATAGCCGGACATGATGTGGATCAGGCCGGGTTTGAGCACATCGGCATAGCGCAAGACGCGGCGGATATCGGATTGGAACCGCGCCTCACCGCCGGGCACGGCGGCATAGCCCGGCTCACCCCCCGTGTAGTTTGGCGGAGGCGCGTTGATCAGCACAAGCTCCAGCCCGTTGGCCAGAAGGGCACGGCGGGTCTCTTTTGCGGCCAGCTCATAGGGGAACAGAATTTCAACGGCTTTGAAGCCCGCCTCGGCCGCAGCCTGGAACCGCTCCAGATATGGGAGTTCGGCAAAGAGCAGGGAGATATTGGCGGCGAATTTGGGCATGAGAGGCCTTTGGGTCGGTGACGCGGCCCAGCTTAGTCCCCCCCGATTTTCTAGGAAAGGGATTGAAAACGACAGATTGTCGAAAATCGACAAGAAGGCAGGCCCAAGTCCAGAGATGTTTGGGCTAATACGGCGAATCATTTTTCTGCGCCGTTCCAACAGAAGGTCCGATCCCATGGCGATGAGCCCTGATCCTGTGCGCGGGAACACTCTTCCTATGTCCACTGGCCGCAGCTCGGCCTTGTCTGGAAACGGTTTGGCTGTGGCGTCCATGCTGACCTGGGCAGCGGGGTTTCCTGCGGCCGAAGTGTTGCTGCAGACCTGGCCTCCGGTCGCGCTGTTCGTGGCGCGCCTGGCGCTAGCAGTGGCGGTCATGGTGCCTTTGTGGTTTCTGATCGACGGGCCAAGCCGGGTTTTACGCGCCCGTTGGGGTCATGCGATGCTTGTTGGCGGGACACTCGGGGCCGGTATGTTCCTGATCATCGTGGCGCAAAAACTGACAGATCCTGTGACCGTCGCCATCATTGCCTCCTGCGCGCCATTGTTTGCCACTCTGATCGAACTGGCAACCGGGGCACGACGGTTGCGCTGGAATTTCGCGCTTGGCGTTGTGGTGTCCATCATTGGCGGTCTGATCGCGACCAGTGCAGTGGCGCCGGCGCAATTGGGTTTGGGCGCGCTCTGCGCGATCGTGTCCACCGGGTTGTTCTGCTGGGCGACTATGGCAACGGCGAGGGACTTTCCCGAGTTAGGCCAGACCGGGCGCAGCACCATCACCTTCTTTGGCGGCATGGTCGTCGCTTTGCTGCTGTTCTTCGGGGCACGTCAAGTGGGTATGGATGTCATGCCAACGGCGCAGATTGATGTTCAACAGATCGGAATGCTTGGGATCTATGCTCTGGTGTCTATGGGCCTCAGCCAAGTTCTGTTTGTCGGATCCGTTGGGAAACTGGGCGTTGCTTTGGCCTCGTTCCACATCAACATCGCACCGTTCTACGTGATGCTGATCATGCTGGTGCTGGGGGAAGAGTGGAACTGGACCCGCGCTTTGGGCGCAGGGGTCGTTGCGGTGGCCGTCGTGCTGGCGCAGGATCGGAGAGTTGCAAAGCCGGCTTAGCCCGGCAGGTCGTCTGATTTGATCAACGGAAAGAAGCGCTGTTTGGACCAAACTCCGAACCAGCCGTCATGGTGGGTTCCCACCTCGACCAGCCGGTAAAAGCTCTTGCGGTCAATCCTGGCCTCAAGCCCGTCGCGGATCACAATGTATGGAGAGGGTTCCTGGGTCCGCGGGTCCATGACAACGCGGATCGGATGATCCAGCCCGGCCACTGCGATATCGCCAACCTTGGTGGTGAAAGCCAGAGCCTGCGCCTGCCCCTCGCCCGAGGCATCGACGTCCACCGCGATGAACGGCGCATCCTCGACGGTGATTCCCACCTTCTCGACTGGGGTCACCAGGTAGTATTTCCCGTCCTCCAGCTTAAGAATTGAGGAAAAAAGCTTCACAAGCTCGAAACGGGTGATGGGCGAGCCTAAATAACTCCAAGTGCCATCTTTGGCGATCCGGATGTCCAGATCACCGCAAAAAGGGGGATTCCAGAGGTGAACGGGGGGTAAACCTTTGGTTTTGGTCGCTTTGATCGAGGCCGCAAGACCGTCAGGGGAAGGTTTCACAGGTTTTTGTCCGCTCATTGCTTTTGCCATTTCCTCTCAGCGCGATAGACTTCATCTATAATAGTCCACGGAAGGGAAAGTCATGTCCGAACCTGCCGACCTCGTGTCCGAGATCGAAGCTTTGGAAAACAAGCTGCAAGAGGCGAAATCCTCGATCACCCGCCGCTTCATCGGGCAGGAGAGGGTCGTGGACCTGACCCTGACGGCGCTGCTGTGCGGGGGGCATGCCCTGCTGATCGGCTTGCCAGGTCTGGGCAAAACCCGACTGGTTGAGACGCTGTCCACCGTGATGGGCCTGCATGGCAACCGTATTCAATTCACGCCCGACCTGATGCCGGCCGATATTCTGGGGTCCGAGGTTCTGGATACAGCCGATGATGGCAGCCGTCATTTCCGGTTTATTTCGGGGCCGATCTTCTGCGAGTTGCTGATGGCGGATGAGATCAACCGCGCCAGTCCGCGGACGCAGTCGGCGTTGCTGCAGGCGATGCAGGAGCGCACGGTGACTGTGGCGGGCGAAGACCGAGTGCTGGGTACGCCGTTCCACGTGTTGGCAACACAGAACCCGATTGAGCAAGAGGGCACCTATCCGCTCCCCGAAGCTCAGCTAGACCGTTTCCTTGTGCAGATCGACGTAGAGTACCCCGATCGGCAGACCGAGCGGGATATCCTGCTGGCCACCACCGGCGTGGGCGAGGACGAGGCGCATCAGATCTTCAGCAAAGAAGAGCTTTTGGCCGCTCAGGTCTTGTTGCGCAGGATGCCTGTGGGGGATTCGGTTGTGGAACTGATCCTCGATCTGGTCCGCGCGTTCCGTCCCGAGGAAGCGGGCGTCTCGGATCGCGTCGCTGAAACCGTTGCTTGGGGTCCCGGTCCGCGTGCGGCGCAGGCGCTTATGATGACTGTTCGGGCGCGGGCGATGCTGCAGGGGCGTCTGGCGCCGAACGCCGAGGACGTTCTGGATATGGCCCGCCCGGTTCTCAGCCACCGGATGGCTCTGAATTTTGCGGCACGTGCACGGGGCGACAGTTTGGCCGATCTGATCGATAGCACTGCGGCTGGCCTGATCCGCACTGAGGCTGCGGCGTGAATGCTGCGCTGACCCTTCGTCAACGTTCCGAGGCCGAAGCGTCCCGGCTGCCGCCTTTATTGGCGCGCGCCGAGCATCTGGCAGGCACTGTTCTGTTGGGTGACCATGGTCGGCGGCGATCCGGCATGGGGGACGACTTCTGGCAATATCGTCCCGCTCAGATCGGAGACAGCCGCCGGATGATCGACCACCGCCGCTCGGCGCGCGGGGATCAGCAATTCGTGCGCGAGCGCGAGTGGCAGATCGCGCAATCGGTCATGCTGTGGGTCGATCAGGGGGCCTCAATGCGCTTTGCGTCGGATAAGGCGCTGCCCTCCAAGGCGGATCGCGCCCGGCTGCTGGGTCTGGCGACCGCGATCCTTCTGGTGCGCGGGGGGGAACGTGTTGGCCTGACGGGAACAACCCTGCCGCCCCGGCGCGGGAACGCACAGATCATTCGTTTGGCGCAGGCCTGGTCTGAGGACTCGGAGGTCGACTACGCGCCACCGGAACACCGCGCCATGATCCCGCATGCCCGCGCGGTGTTCATCTCGGATTTTCTTGGCCCAATGGATGAGGTTGAACTGGCCCTGACCAAAGCCGCAGATCGCGGCGTTCGGGGCGTTTTGTTGCAAGTCCTCGATCCGGGGGAAGAGACGTTTCCCTTCGCGGGTCGCACCATTTTTGAAAGCGTCGGCGGCACCGTTCGGCATGAAACGCTGAAGGCCGGAGAGCTGCGCGACCGTTATTTGGACCGCCTCGCCGCACGCAAGGATGCGCTGACGCATCTGTGTCGCGCAACCGGCTGGCAGTTGGGTTTGCACCACACCGGTGACAGCGCGCAATCGGCTCTATTGTGGCTCTATCGTGCGCTGGACGGGGGTGTTCAATGACCGTTTTGGCGGGCATCGGCTTCACCGCGCCATGGGTGTTGTTGGGTCTGCTGACCCTGCCGATTCTGTGGCTGATCCTGCGCGCGGTCCCACCCGCGCCGATCCGTCGGATGTTCCCTGCGGTCACACTGTTGCTGGGCCTCAAAGACGACGAAAGCGTATCGGACCGGACACCCTGGTGGTTGCTTTTGCTGCGGATGCTGGCGGCAGCAGCAATAATCATCGGGTTGGCTGGCCCAGTGCTGAATCCGTCGCGTGATCAGACGGGCACGGGTCCCCTGATGTTGGTGCTGGATGCAAGCTGGGCCGGGGCCACGCGCTGGTCGTCAACGCTAGACCAGATCGACGCGCAATTGACCGAAGCCGGACGGGCGGGCCGCCCCGTCTCGATCCTGCGCCTGACCGAGCCGGAGCCGCCCGTGTTCCAGGCGGCCGAGGCGTGGCGCAACCGTTTGCCGGGCCTTGTTCCGAACCCGTGGCAGCCGACCGAAGATCAGGTTGATCAGGTCATCGCCGCACTGGATCAGGTCGAAGGTGGGTTTGATACGCATTGGTTCAGCGACCGCTTGGGATATGAAAAACACTCAGAGTTAGTGTCTGAACTGCAGTCCCGCGGGCAGGTCACCGTCTACCGCTCGAACGCGGCGGCGCTGGCGCTTTTGCCTGCCGTTTATCAGGACGGAGTCATTCAATTGACCGCATTGCGGGCCGAACCGGGCCCGGAGGAGAGCGTGACCGTTCTTGCGCAAGGCCGTGACCCGGCGGGCACGGCGCGGGTACTGCAATCGGCCGTGATCACGTTCGCAGCTGGCGAGACCCAGGCACAGATCGACCTCGCCCTGCCGTCGGAGCTGCGCGCCCGGATCACACGGTTTGAGCTGCAGGGCCAGCGCTCAGCCGGAGCCGTGACGCTGACCGATGACAGCTTGCGGCGGCGCGAGGTTGCGCTGATTGCCGGAACCCTCAACCGCGAGGGGCTGGAGCTGTTGTCGCCGCTGCACTACCTGACGCAGGTTCTGATCCCCACCGCCGATTTTGTCGAGGGCGGCCTGCCTGAGGTTCTGCCCGCCAACCCGGATGTGATTGTCCTGTCGGACGTCGCCCAGATCTCGGGCCCGGAAGAGGTTGCTCTGATCGAATGGGTCGAGCAGGGCGGTCTGTTGCTGCGGTTTGCGGGGCCTCGCATGGCGGCCAGCGATCTGGGGCGCGATGAAGAGGATACGCTGCTACCCGTTCGTCTGCGCAGCGGCGGGCGCACCGTTGGTGGCGCGATGAGCTGGGGGGAATCCAAGACATTGGCACCCTTCCCCGAGGCCTCGCCTTTCTACGGGTTGCAGATACCGAATGACGTGACCGTGTCGACGCAGGTTATGGCGCAACCAGACCCTAACTTGGCCGATCGCGTGATTGCGTCGCTTTCGGACGGCACCCCTCTGGTCACGCGCAAGGCGCTGGGCTTGGGGCAGGTTGTCCTGTTCCATGTGACGGCAGATGCGGAATGGTCCAGCCTGCCGCTGTCTGGCCTGTTTGTGGAAATGCTGGATCGTCTGGCCGTCGCCTCAGCCGCGAAATCGCGTCAGGTCGCGCAATTGGAGGGCACCACGTGGGAGCCGGTCCAGATCATGGATGGGTTCGGAGCATTGTCCGATGCCGGTACGCTGGCGGGTGTGAATGGGGTCGAGCTGGTGTCAGGGCAGATCGGGCCCGACCTTCGTCCTGGCCTCTATGAAAGCGGGAAGCAAAAGCTGGCGCGGAATGTGCTGTCCGAAGAGACGACGCTCGGCCCCGTTGTCTGGCCCGCAGATGTGCCGATCCGTGGGCAGGAGGCCTCAACCGAGACGCCCTTGGGAGGAATACTTCTGAGCCTCGCATTGATCCTTTTGACCGTGGACGTAGTCGCGTCTCTGGCCTTGTCGGGCCGATTGGGTCTGGCCAAGGCGGCGGCGATGGCCATGGGGGCCGTGCTGCTGGCGCCCGAGGCGCAGGCGCAGACGCCCGATGAGACCGACTTTGCCCTCGCCGCGACACATGAACTGGTTTTGGCGCATGTGCTGACGGGCGACAGCCAGGTGGACGACATCGCACAGGCTGGGTTGCGAGGATTGGCTCAGACGTTGAACTACCGCACTTCGGTTGAACCCGCTGCGCCGATTGGCGTTGATCTGGAACGGGACGAGCTGGCCTTTTTCCCATTGCTCTACTGGCCCATCACGCAGGATCAGCCGCGCCCTTCGGATGAGGCATATGCCAAGCTGAATGCCTATCTGCGCTCGGGCGGTATGATCCTGTTTGACACGCGCGATGCGGATATCGCAGGGTTCGGTGCCTCCAGTCCCAATGGGCGAAAGCTACAGCAACTGGCTGCGCCGCTGAATATCCCCGCGTTAGAGCCGATTCCGAACGATCATGTGCTAACGCGGACCTTCTATCTTCTGCAGGATTTCCCTGGCCGCTACGCAGGAACAGATGTCTGGGTCGAGGCCGCTCCGCTGGATGCGGAACAGATCGAAGGGATGCCCTTCCGCAACCTCAACGACAACGTGACGCCCGTGGTGATCGGTGGCAATGACTGGGCCGGGGCCTGGGCGGTTGATCGAAACGGGCAGGCCCTCCTCCCCGTCGGGCGTGGCTATGCGGGGGAGCGTCAGCGCGAGCTGGCCAATCGCTTTGGGGTCAATCTGGTGATGCATGTGCTGACCGGTAACTACAAATCCGATCAGGTCCATGTGCCTGCTCTGCTGGACAGGTTGGGACAATGACCGGAACCGTTATCTTTGATCCGCTGATCCCGTGGCCTGTTCTGCTTGTGGTTGCCTCGATCGCTGTTGCTGGCGTGGTCTTGGCGGTCTGGCGGGGATTGTCCGGATGGGCGTTGCGTGGGTTGGCCGTGTTGGTAGTGATCGCGGCACTTGCCGGTCCGGTCTATCAGGTCGAAGACCGCGCGCCACTGACAGATATCGTTCTGATGATCGAGGATGAAAGCGCCAGCCAGACGCTCTCGGACAGGGCCGACCAAACCGCCCAAGCGGCTGAGGCCTTGGCGGCCGAGATCGAGTCGCGTGACAATACCGAGCTGCGCCGCATCCGCGTGGGCGACGGCGATGGCGACAAAGGCACGCAGGTGCTGGCCGCGGTGAATGCGGCCCTGGCCGAGGAGCCGCGCGCGCGGGTGGCCGGTATCCTCGTGGTCTCGGACGGGATCGTACATGACGTTGATCAAGCACCTGACCTGCCCGCGCCGTTGCACCTTTTGCAGACCGGGCGTGAGAGCGACTGGGACCGCAGGCTCATCGTCCGCAACGCGCCTGCCTTTGCCATCATCGGTGAACCCGTAACCCTGACCCTGCGCGTCGAAGACAGCGGGGCGGCTCCGGGCGGGGCCACCAGCGCGCCGCTTGAGATCTCGGTTGACGGGGGCGAGCCAGAGGAATTCCGTATTCCAATTGGCGTGGATGTTGAACTGCCCATCTCACTGCCACACGGGGGGCGGAACGTCATCCAGTTCACGGTTCCGGAGGCCGAAGGCGAGCTGACCGATCGCAACAATACCGCATTGATCCAGATGAACGGCGTGCGCGACCGTCTGCGCGTTCTGCTGGTGTCGGGCGAGCCGCATCCCGGCGGGCGCACCTGGCGCAACCTGCTGAAATCCGACAGCTCGGTCGATTTGGTGCATTTCACAATTCTACGCCCACCTGAGAAGCAAGACGGTGTCCCGGTGGATGAACTGTCTCTGATCGCCTTCCCGACACGCGAACTGTTTCTGGAGAAGATCAACGATTTCGACCTGATCATCTTTGATCGTTACAAACGCCGGGGCATCTTGCCTGCGATCTATCTGGATAACGTGGCCGATTATATCGACAACGGGGGCGCTGTGTTGATCGCCGCAGGCCCTGATTTCGCCACCGCGGATAGCATCTTCCGCTCGCCCCTCGCGGGCAGTCTTCCGGCGCAACCGACGGCACGGGTGATCGAAGAGCGCTACGTCCCCATGGTTAGTGATCTGGGGCATCGGCACCCTGTGACTACCAATCTGGGCGATTCCGAGGATTGGGGTGCATGGCTGCGCCAGATCGATGTGAATGAACGCTCGGGCCAGGTGCTGATGACCGGCCTTGAGGACCGGCCGCTATTGGTATTGGACCGGGTGGGTGAAGGGCGAGTAGCCCTGCTGGCGTCAGACCACGCCTGGCTATGGAGCCGGGGTTTTGAAGGCGGCGGGCCTCAGCTGGAATTGCTGCGACGACTGGCCCATTGGATGATGAAAGAGCCCGAGCTTGAGGAAGAAGCGCTTTGGGCCGAGGCTAACGGCCAGTCGATGCGCATTATTCGCCAGACCCTCGAGGAAGAGGTCGGACCGGTCACGATCACCCGGCCCAATGGTGAAACGCTTGAGATCATCCTTGAAGAGGTTTCGCCCGGACGGTTCGAAGCGCAGTATTTCGGACCCGAGATTGGCCTCTATCGCCTGCAGGAGGGCGATTTGATGGCCGTGATCGGACTGGGACCCGCTGCCCCGAAAGAGTTTGAGCGTACGATCGCAACCGGCGACGTGCTGGAACCTGTGATCAACGCCATGCGCGGTGGCGTAATCCGGCTGGAAGAGGGTTTGCCCTCAATCCGCAACGTTCGCGCCGGGCGTCCGGCGGCGGGGCGTGGCTGGATCGGCCTAACCCCGCGCGAGGCCTATGAGACACGGGACGTTACCCAAGCCGGACTGCTGCCGCCGTGGCTGGTACTGCTGCTGGCCGGTGGCTTCCTGTTGGGCGGTTGGCTGCGCGAAGGCCGTCGCTAGATCGCTTCGGGTTAACCTGCGACACGAATACTCTGCCACGCTTTAGTCGATTCGAACTGACACCCGATCCGACGCGCCATGGGCGTCCACCACCACGAGTGCGGTATACCCGCGACCCGGGTTCGGAATTTCGAACTCGCGATGCCGTTGCCCCGTCAACACCGGAACGCCATCCGCAAGCAGTGAAAACGGTCCAACCCCGCCACGTAGTTTTACGGTCACTGGGCCTCCATCCGTCTCTAACACAGAATTATTGGGCGGAAAGATCAGGTCTGGGGCGCTTGGGTCATCGTCGAATGCTGCCCCTCGGAGCTGAAAGCGTTGTAGGGGTTGCGGCAGTTCGGCGGCCCCCACGATCAAGGTCGATGGCGGCGGTGGGCGCAATGGCGTGGCAGCCGGTTTCAGATGGCCGAAGGCTTCAAACAACAGGGGGGCCGCCAGCTCTCCACCAAAGGCGCCGGGGACCGGAGTGCCATCCGCGCGCCCCAGCCAGACGCCGATCACATGCTGGCCGTCAAAGCCAATCGCCCAGGCATCCCGGTGCCCGTAGGACGTGCCGGTCTTATACGCCAAGCCAAATGCGGCGGCCCCTGGTGGAGGGGCAAGACCGACCAGAATATCGCTCACCTGCCATGCCGCGACATCTGACAGAACCCGAGGCGTCCTAGCGCGATCCGCCAGGGCCTCATGACGCAACCTTGGCCCTTGCCCACCTGCGGCCAGCGTGGCGTAGAGTTGCACCAGATCGTGCAGGCTCAGCCCAACACCGCCTAGTGAGATAGCAAGACCTGGGGTGCCTCCTTTCAGTTTCGGGTGGGCTCCGGCCTGCTCTAGGGCGGCCATCACGCGCGCAGGCCCAAGCTCATCCGTCAGCCGCACAACTGGGATGTTGAGCGACAATTGCAGCGCGTCCCGAACCCGCACATCGCCACGATAGGCGTCATCAAAATTGCGCGGCGCGTAGCGGCCAAACATAACCGGGCTGTCGCTGATCAAAGTTTCGGGATGGGCCAGCCCCTGATCGAAGGCCAACCCATAGACGAGAGGTTTCAGCGTCGACCCCGGCGAGCGCAGCGCCCGCGTCATATCCACGAACCCCTGCCGCGCGTCTGTGTAGCCCGCGGATCCGACCGAGGCCAGGATCTCTCCGCCGCGGTGATCAGCCAGGATCAGCGCCCCTGAAATACGTGGCCCCGCTCGCGCCGCCGCCTGTGCGACAAGAGGCTCCAGCCGTTCCTGCAGCCCGGCATCCAGTGTCAGGTCCAAAGCCTCAGCTTCCGGGTTTTCACGCCGCGCTCGGTCTGTCAGGTGAGGGGCCAAGCGGGGAAATGGGCGCATCTGATCCGGGATATCTTCGGTCAGTGCGCTGTGCATCTCAGATTTGGTCAAAACCCCATAAGACTGCATCCGCTTCAGAACCCGATCTCGCGCGTCTCGGGCAGCCAAAGGGGCACGGTCCGGGCGCCGGACCTCGGGCGATTGCGGAAGGGCAATCAGCAGAGCGGCCTGTGCGGGGGTCAGCCGCACCGGGTCTTTTCCAAACCACGCACGGCTGCCTGCGCGGAGGCCTTCCAGATTGCCACCGTAGGGGGCGTGGGTCAGGTAGAGGTTTAGAATTTGCTGCTTGCTCAGACGCCGTTCTAGCGCCAATGAGACCCTAACTTGCCGGATCTTTCCACTCCAGCGCCCGGTTGAGCCATCCTCGATCAGTCGCGCGACCTGCATGGTTAGGGTTGAGCCACCCGAAACGGTACGCCCATTCCATAGGGCTTGCCCGGCAGCGCGGAGGAACGCGAGAGGGTCGACACCGGAATGTGACCAGAACCGTTTATCCTCATACCGGACCAGCATTTCGATGAACGCCGTGTCCACTGGGCCGGGGCGCATCCGCCAGATGCCATCTTCGACCGGGAAGGCCCGCAGAAGCGCTCCGTCCCGGCCCCTCATTTCCACCGAGGTTTCGGCCAGAACAGGTGGTAGGACGGTTGCGTCTACCCACGCATCCAACCGGTCCCGCGCGAAGGCGGTCAGGTAGAGCGCAGAGGCCAGCGCCAGCAACGCCGGGGCGACCCCCTTGCGCCGATATGGTGGGTGCGGGATCACCGCACCTCAACCCGCCCGGTTTCCGTCCGCGCGCGGTTTTGCGGGCGATACATATCCTCGACCGAAGCGGCCGGATGGTGGAACGTACCGGGCGTGACGGCGCGCGCCACATAAGCCAGTGTCACCGTCTCACCGCCGGACAGATCGACCGCCGCCAAGAAGCGGTCTGAGCGGAACTCGGTATGCGTCGCGTCGGACAGGTCCAGCCAATCCAACGCGCGCACATCGCCTGATCGCAACAAGTTGGGGTTGTCGATCTCGATCCCTGCAGCCAGAGGATCGTCGATCATCAACCGCGCGCCGCCGTTCTCGAACGGTGTGACGGTCAGGACGGTTACAAAGCGGTCGCCGGCGGTGAAGGTGGACCGGTCCAGAGGGTCGCCTTCAAGCGAGTAATAGGCTCTGTTTATGGCGTATCCGGTGCCTCCGGCTTCGGGCGGAGTGGTTGGGATGCCCGTCACTGTCAGCGTGATATCGGTTGGGTTGGCTGCGGTGGCCGAGATGTTCAGGTCATCGGTAAACCCTGCATCACGCACCTGAACGAAGGGACCCGAGACCGGCGTGCCGTTCACCATCAACCCCGAGTCGGATGGGTCTGATACAAGCGCATGCGCGGCCAGCAGGGACCATGAAGCCTCCTGCGTCGACAAATGCGCGCGGCCTGAGGTGACACGCTGGACAAGCGCGTCGCGATCCACTGCCTGACTGCCCGCATCGACCGCAAGGGTCAGAAGACCGGCGGCATCCCGCAGATCTGTGCCGTAGTCGACCCGCCACAGGTAGCGCTCCTGCGCGGGTCGACGCTGCAGCAGCTGGGCCGCACGGGCGAACATGGCGTCGGCACGGGTTTGATCTCCGTAGGACGCCAGCGCCGCCCCAAGTTGCGCGGCGGCCAGAGGGGTGTCGAAAACGTCCCCCTTGGTATCCGCGTAATAGCGCAGATCGCCCATCGAGGCTGCGCCTTCGCGCGCCAGCACCATAAGAGCATAGGCGATATCCTCACCGCCTTCGTCGAAGTCTGGGGCATAGTTCACGCGGTTGCGCAGGTTATCCATGGCTTGCGCGAAGGCGCGGTCCGACACCGAGTGGCCTTGCGCTCGGGCGCGTGAGAGGAAGTCGGTGACATAGGCGTCCAACCAGAAATCTCCGCTCTCTGCACGCCAGAGGCCGAACGCTCCGTTCGGGGCCTGTCGGGTCAGGATGCTGCGGATCGAGTCGCTGATGCGTTGATCCACAATCGGCCCGTCACCCAGCCCCGACGCTTGCGCCACGGAGGACAGGTACAGCAGCGGAAGGGCCTTGCTGGTGATTTGCTCGGTGCAGCCATAGGGGTAGCGATTCAACTGATCCAGCAGGGCGGGTGTGTCGAACTTTGCCAAAGCGCCCGCGGACAGAATCGCCTTTGCAGTGCCGGGCTGGAAGCCATCGAACACGTCCTGGGTGAACAGGAAATTGTCGCCCGTGCCTAGCGAAAACCGTCGTGTTTGAGCCACAATAGGGTCGTTTGCGCGTACCGGCATCCGCAGGGTTTGCGGCAAGTCACGGCCATCCGGCGTCGTGATCGCCACGCTGATTTCCGGGTCTCCGACGGCAAGCGCGCGAAGCGGGATTTCGAATACCGCCTTGCCGCCATCCTCCAGAACAAAGCTGACGGGCGCTGTTCCCAACTCCAACCCGGATGATGCGGTCAGCCCCAGTCCCATCTCACCTGATGGGCCATCGGCATGGACGATCTCAAGCAACATCCGGCTTTGGTCGCCGGAGGCCAGAAAACGGGGCAGGCTGGCTGTGACGACCACGGGGTCGCGCACGATCATCTCGGCCTCGGCCTGTCCGACGGCTGCCGCCGACCAGGCGACCGCCATCAGCCGTACGGTTCCGTTGAAGGCGGGCAGAGGGATGTCGACCTCGACCTCTCCGTTTGCATCCACCTGAACCGGGCCGCTGAAAACGGCCATCAGGTCTTGTGTTGGCGGAGGGGATTGCCTCTGCATCCCCGAATTGTCTCCGCCAGAGCGGATCGTGCCCATTGCACCGTTCATGCCATCGATCAGGCGGCCATAGACATCACGCAGGTCCACGCCCAGACGGCGCTGGCCGAAATAGTAACCCTGCGGATCGGGGCTTTCGAAACCGGTCAGGTTCAGAATACCCACATCCACGGCGGCCAGGGTCAGCCAAACAGGCTCACCTTCGGGCACATTTTCGACCCTAACAAGGGCTTTTTGCGTTGTTCTCGGAGAGGTCACCTGCGGCACATCAATGCTTACATCCAATGTGCGCCCGACAGGCTCAACTGTTGCATGGGCCACGCCCATTGCCCGTGCCGGGTTCTGACCGGCTGCGACATCCATGGGGCGGATCACGGTAGCGGTGACATATGCTCCGGCACCCCAATCCTCGGTCACGTCGATCGGGATCACGGTTTCGCCCTCTGGCACGTCGACCATCTGGCGGTGGATCAGCCGGTTCGAGAGGACCTCGATCTGCGCCACGCCTGCCATGCGCGGCACGATCCGCAGTTGCGCCCTCTCGCCCGGGCGATAGCTGTCGCGGTCCAGCGACATTTCCAGTCGGTCGGGCGAGGTTGAGGCGTCTGCCGCCTGATACCAGCCCGCGCTGAACTCCACGGCGGTTTCCGCGTAAGTGCCATCGAGGCGTTCGACCACCAGTTCATACTGGCCCCAGTCGACCGGTTGCGACAGGTTCAGTGGGTCTGCACCTGTCTCAACCTCACCTGTGGCAATACGGGTACGTCGCGTGGTCGGCTCCCAATTCCAGTCGCCATAGAGCTGATACCATTGATAGCGGGTTTCCAGCCTGTTCAGCGTCCAGCGCAGGCGCATGGGCTCAGTGGTCAGGTTGGGCGACAGGCCGATGATCTGGAACGCAGCTTCGGTGCCTTCGGGGATCACATCCTCGAACAGGGGGCGGATACCGATCATCGCCTGTGCGGATTGGACCGGAGCAGTTAGGCGGCGTTCGACAGGGCGGCCCGATCCGTCCGTCAGTCGGGTGATAACTTCGACCTCAAGAGGTTTTCCATTTGTCTCTAACCCCGGGATTTCGATGGCAATTGAGGCCTGCCCAGAGGCATCCGTCTGCGCATCACCGAAATAGGTGCTTTTGGTGGAGGTCTCGGCGTCGTAGCGGCCGAAGCGGAAGGTTTCAAAGCCAGGAACGGCGTCGGTTGGGCGGGCAATGACCTGTCCGTCAATGCTCAGATCCGACCCCGGCGCGCCGAACAGATAGCGGGCGTCGATCTGCAAGGGCGGCGTATCGCCGGGGCGCAAAGGCGCGTCCGGCAGGCTGAGGTCAAAGTCGATGCGCTCGGGCAGGAAATCCTCGACCAACACGGTTTGACGGGCCAGAGCGTCGGCCTTGGGGTCGGACTTGATCTCGATCTTCCATGTCCCACGCGGCACATCGGGGGCGACGGGCAGGCTGAAGATGTGTCCGCCCGCTACACCGCCATCCGAGACCGCGCGGCGATACTCCACCCCATCGGGGCGATAGAGAATGGCGGTAAGGGGCAGGCCTTCGATGGCCTGAGCTGTGTTGTTGCGGGATAGAGCTGTGATGTGAATGACCTCTCCGGCGCGATAGGCGCCTCGGTCAGTGGTCAGGAACACATCCACGGGACCCGCAGGCGCGCGCCCTTCGACCCCGCGATCCGACAGGTCAAACGCGGGGTCAGTCAGAGAGAGGAAGCTGAAATCAGAATCCCCATCAACGACCATCACCAAAGCTGGTGCGCTTGCCCCCTTGCCGCGGGTCAGGCCCGCTTCGAACTGCGCATAGCCACTGGCATCTGTCTGCGCTTTGGCAATCACCGCGTTGGCGTTTGAGACTAGCGAAACCTCGATCCCGTCGCGCGGGGTAGCATCGTGCAGACCGCGTACGGTGACATGCAGCCCGTCGGTGCCAAGAGCCGTGCTGATCCCCAAATCGGTCAGCACGAACCACTGTGTTGCGCCTGGGTCATCATAGGGATCGGCCCCAGGTACGCGTGCAGTCAGCGCATAGATCCCAGCGGGTTGATCGGCAATCGCCTCCGCCATGGGCAGGCGGGCGGTCATGCTCTGGTTCAGCTCGTTTGCGATCTCGGCTGTGCCGGTCCAGACATCCTCGGCAATCTCGTCCGAAAACTCACGTTCCTGCCATTCGCTGAGGGGGCGGCCAAAGAAATCCTGCTGGATCGCCCGGATCAGGTTGCGGTCGCTGACGCGTCGCAGGGTCAGGTCCAGAGAACCGGTATTGACCGTCTCAACCGGCAGGGCCGCATCCGCCGATTTCGGCAGCACATAGCTGCGCCCCGGAAACCGGACCGACGGAGCACGGTCACGGACGTAGTGCGTCAGCTCGACAGTACGGTTGAGGGCCTCACCCGAGGCCGCCGGAAGCCCCTCGCGCAGGGCAAAGCGATAGCGCTGACCATGCGCAACGCCGTCTAGGCAAATGCTTTTGCCATCGACCTGTACCACCAGCCCATCGTCACTGCGTTGCACAAACGGGTCGTAATCGACCCCCGCCTTGACCAAGGGTTCCGAGAACTCAACGCAGATACGCGGTGCGGCGGCGTTGCTTTCCACCGTGCTGTCGATGATGCGGAAACCGTATTTACCGATCGCATCGTCCAAAGCTGCCAAGACATCCTCACGCGGTTGGACCTGTTCGGCCAGCCGCAGCGCCGATACCATATCGCGACCGCGTTCGACCGCTTCCAGCGCGTCTGACATCACCATCAGCGCCGCGATTTGGGCCCCCGGTGTGTCCGCGCGCAGATATCCGTTGATGGCGGCGTTCAACGCGCGGGTGCGGAAGTCCTGCTGCTCCTGATATCCGTTCGGGTTCAGGCGCAGCAGCAGCCGGGCGTATTCAACCCATAGGTCGGACGCATCGCTGAGGGTCACGGCCTCCCCAGTCCACAACATCGCGAGCCGGTCCGTATCTGCGTTTAGCGCTGACTCCAGCAAAGTCTGCAGGTCACGCCCTCCGGCAGAGTGGCGAAACCCAAGGTCGCGGGCCTGTTGAAACGCTTCGTTCAGGTTTTTCTGGCGAAGGAATGTGAGGGACTCAGCGCGCGTTTTCCCCAATAATAGGGTCTGTTCTGGGATGAATACTTTCTGTGCCGACACCGCGCCTTGATAGGGCTCCTGCCGGTTCACACCGCTTTTAGGAAAACAGGCATCCGACCGAGTGTTATAGGTAAAGGCCGTGCAGCTTTGATTGGCCGAACACGCGCGGATGCAGGACTTTAGATCCGTATCGAACAGCGCATCCAGATCCGAGCCATAAAAATCCGCATCTCGGGTCGTGATATAGCGGAACTCGGGCACGGCAGTCTGGGCCAGAGCGCCCAAGGTCAGGGCGAAAGTGGAAATGATGTAAGTTATTGAAAAAAATACAAAGCGGTGCATTTTGACCTCCTGTTTGGGGTCAATTTGACACGTGCGGTGCCCCTCAGGCAACGGCTTAAACACTTTTTCACCGATTGCCCGGATGCTGACGGCAGAGCAGACCGGAATTACGCATCATGAGCCTCGCACAAAAACTGGCACAGGAACGGCGCGCGCGCCTCGCGGCGGAACGGATGTTGGCGCTGAAACAGGCTGAGCTGTCTTCGGCCAACCGCAAACTGGGCCGTCATGCGATGGCGTTGACCAAACGAATTGGCGAGACTCAGGCCGAAGTTGAAACCGTCCGGGGCGAGAATGAAAAGGTCAAATCAGATCTGACCGAGGCCCATGCCAAGGTCGAAGTGGCCGAGCGTCGCCTGTGGCATTCGATCCAGACCATTCAAGACGGGTTTGCCTTTTTCGACGGTGACAGTCGCCTGATCGGGGCCAATACCGCCTATCTAAGCGTGTTCGAAGGTCTGGATGAGGTCGCGCCGGGTATCTCGTATACGCGCATTCTTAAATTGCTGACCAACGAAGGCATCGTCGACACCGACTCGGAAAAGGCCGGGGACTGGCAGGCACGCATGCAAAGACGCTGGGCACGGGCTAATCCGCCACCCGAGGTGATCCAACTCTGGAATGGTCAATACATCCGCCTGATCGACCAGCGTGGCAGCGACGGAGATGTGGTCAGCCTTGCCCTGAACATCACCGCATCCGTCCGGCATGAGGCCGAATTGCAGGCCGCACGCGACCGCGCCGAGGCTGCGAGCCGCGCCAAATCGGCCTTTCTGGCGAATATGAGCCATGAAATCCGCACGCCCATGAACGGCATCGTTGGCATGACCGAGTTACTGTCCGAAACACCGATGGATGAAGAACAGCGCCTCTATGTCAACACGATCCGCAACTCGGGTGAGGCGCTTCTGGTTATCATCAACGATGTGCTGGATTATTCCAAAATCGACGCGGACAAACTGATCCTGCACCCCGAGCAATTTGATCTCGAACGCTGCATCCTTGAGGTCGCGATGTTGCTGCAGCCCAGCGTGCGGGAAAAAGGCCTGACGCTGCTGGTGGATTACGACCTCTTCCTGCCAACGCTGTTCGTGGGGGATCCGGGGCGCGTGCGGCAGGTTCTGACCAACCTAGTGGGCAACGCCGTCAAGTTCACCAGCGAGGGGCATGTGCTGATCCGGGTGACCGGTGTTCCCCACCCGGACCGCCAGGATTGCGACGTTCACATCGCCATCGAAGACACCGGTATTGGGATTGAGGACGACAAGATCAACCATATTTTTGGTGAGTTCAATCAGGTCGAAGATGAGCGCAATCGCCAATTCGAAGGCACAGGGCTGGGCCTCGCGATCACCAAACGCCTGATCACCATGATGGGGGGCAATGTCTGGGTCGAAAGCGAAGTTGGGCAAGGGTCGTGTTTTGGCTTCCGGGTATCTCTGCCCACCGCCGAGGGGCCACAACCCGCTCCGCCTGACCTGCAAGGGTTCCTGAAACATGTGATGCTGGTAGAGGATATGGCGGCCAACCGGGCCATCCTTGCCAAACAACTGGGGCGTCTTGGGGCAAAGGTCACCCTCTGCGCTTCAGGAGGGGAAGCGCTGTCGAAACTGGACCCCTCGATTGATTTGTTACTATGCGATCATGACCTGCCCGATATGGACGGTATGGAGCTTGCGACCATCCTGCACGACCGCGGCTGGGCCGAGTTGCCGGTGGTTATCATGTCCACCAATCCAGGCGTCATTCACGCCAGCCCTGCACGGCATTTGATCGAAGGTGTCTTGCAAAAACCCATCCCACGGTCCGAACTTTACAGCCGACTGATTGCCTTGGGGGATACCGCAACTCAGCCAGATACCTCGCCTCCACCTATGCCAGTGGCCCACCCGATCGGGAACCGTGTGATGCGCGTTCTGGCGGCCGAGGACAACCGGACCAACCAACTGATCCTCAAGAAGATGGTTAAGGATCTGAACATCGACCTGCGTTTCGCAAGCAACGGGCAAGAGGCTGTTGACCTCTATCAGGAGTTTTCACCCGATTTGATCTTCATGGACATTTCGATGCCCCGAATGGATGGCAAACAAGCCACCGCAGAAATCCGTCGCCGCGAGGTTGAAACCAATCAGCACGTGCCAATCGTCGCCCTGACGGCGCACGCCATGGCGGGGGATGATCAAGGTATTCTAGAGGCCGGTCTGGATCACTACCTGACCAAACCGCTGCATAAGAAGCTCATCCAGCAAATGATCCTAGACCATTACCCCGAGGGTGCTGAACCTGTCACGCCCAAGCCCGATTAAGCAGCGGCAGAGGCCCTAAAAAAGGGGACCTACCTTCATCTGGCTAAAAATACCTCGAGGAGCGCGAGGGGCGGCCCCTCGCTTCCTGCCTTCTACGCCGAGTAAGGCCGCACGAAAACGGGCTTGTCGTCCTCGGACAGATCGGGGCGGTATTCATAGCCGCCGCTGTCAAAATCCAGCAAACCGGCCGGATCGGTCAAGCGATGCCGAATGATATACCGCGCCATCGCACCGCGCGCTTTCTTGGCGAAAAAGCTGACGATTTTGGGCGTACCAGCTTTGTCCTCCATGAAGACCGGAGTGATAACTTTCAGGTTCAACGCTTTCAGGTCGACCGCCCCGAAATACTCCTGACTGGCGCAGTTGACCAAGACCTCGCTGCCAACCTCAGCCCCTTGCGCGTTCAGTGCTTTGCTAAGCTGATCGCGCCAATATTCATACAGGTTCTTGCCGCGCCGGGTTTTTAGCTTGCTGCCCATTTCCAACCGATAGGGCTGAATCGCGTCCAAAGGGCGCAATACGCCGTAAAGACCGGACAGAATGCGCAGATGGTCCTGCGCCCATACCATCTCATCAGCGTCCAGCGAGGCTGCCTCTAGCCCTTGATAGGTGTCACCGGCAAAGGCCAGTGCGGCGGGGCGGGTGGCCTCAAGCTCGGGTGCGTCGGCGAAAGCGCGATAGCGGTCCCGGTTCAGCCGGGCCAGATCATCACTGAGGTCCATCAGTTTCTTGAGGTCGCTCAGTGTCAGGTTGCGCGCAGTCTTGGACAAACGGATCGCATCGTCCTGAAAGTCGGGCTGCGTGGCCTCAACATCCCGTTCTGTCCAGTCCAGCCGCTTGGCTGGGGAAATCACTACCAGCATATCCGCCCTCGTTCCTTGCCTGTCCTGCGGTATCTAGGTCGTTTTACGTTTCACCAAAAGAGATTTTGTCAAAAGGCGCAGTCGACCGCAGAGAGAGGCAGTGTTTTTTGACGCCTTTGAAACGTGAACCGACCTATCCCGCTTGCCGCAGCACATCCAGAAAGGCCGCCCCAAACCTTTCGTGACGACGATCGCCCAACACCTGTTCGACCCCGCGCAGATCATCGGGTCGCATCTGCGCCACCTTCGCCAGTTGCGAGGCCGTGCAGCTCAGCGGCTTGTCGATCCCCTCTGGCCCGCGTGACAATTGTGACTGCACCTCAAGCAGGCGGTCGTAAATCTCGCCTTGCTCGCGCCCGGCCAGCTTGCGCCGCGCAGGGTGGACCGCTTCTACGGCCCCAGCAATAACCTCAAGGAAGGTGTCGCCATAGCGTTCAAGCTTCTTGGCCCCGACCCCTCCGATGCGGGCCATGTCGTCCAGCGTTTGTGGACGTTTCTCGGCCATTTCGATCAGGGTGCGGTCCGGGAAGATGACATAGGCAGGCACACGTGCGGCTTCGGCCAAAGCGCGGCGCTTGGCCTTGAGGGCAGAGAGCAGCGGAGCGTCTTCTTCGGCTACCATCGCCTTGACTGCGGGGCGGCGCGCGGCTTTGCGGATCGTATCCTCGCGTAGGTTGATCTGCGCCTCACCCTTCAGGATAGGCTTAGCAGCCTCCGTCATGCGCAGGGCACCGTGGCGTTCGGGGTCGGGGCGGACCAGATCATGGCCCATCATCTGCCGAAAGATCGCCTGCCATTGCGGGCGCGACCAGTCTTTGCCGATACCCCAGGTCGACAGCGTATCATGGCGGCGCGCGCGGATCTTGTCGGTTTCATTGGCCAGAAGGATGTCGATCAGATGGCCACTGCCAAACCATTCCTCGGTCCGCAGGATCGCCGACAGCGCCATACGGACGGGGGTTGTGCCATCAAAAACCTCGGGCGGGGTGTCGCAGAGATCGCATTTCCCGCAGGGTTCGGCCGTTTCTCCGAAATAGCCCAGCAGAGTCTGACGACGGCACACCAGCGCCTCGGCCAGACCCAGCAGAGCGTTCAAGCGCGCGTGATCAGCCATGCGCCGTTCAGGCGGGGCCAGGCCCTCATCCACCTGCGACCGACGCAAGCGAATGTCATCAGGGCCAAACAGTGTCAGGGTTTCAGCCGGGCCTCCGTCACGCCCGGCGCGGCCGATCTCTTGGTAATAGGCCTCGATGGATTTGGGCAGGTCCGCATGGGCGACCCAGCGGATATCGGGTTTGTCGATGCCCATCCCGAAGGCGACGGTGGCGACGACGATCAGCCCGTCCTCGCGCGCAAAACGGGTTTCGACGATACGCCGGTCCTCGGGGTCCATACCGCCGTGATAGTGGCAGGCCGAATGTCCTTCGTCGCGCAGAGCCTTAGCCAGAACTTCGGTCTTGTTGCGGGTGCCGCAATAGACGATGCCGGATTGGGTTTTGCGCGCGGCGGCGAAGTCGAGGATCTGTTTGCGCGGTCCGTCCTTGGCGGCAAAGGCCAGATGGATGTTGGGCCGATCAAACCCCCGCAGAAACTTGCGCGGGGCGCCTCCGTCGAACAGTTTCTCGACGATCTCGTCCTGCGTTTCGGCATCCGCCGTGGCAGTGAACGCGGCCAGAGGTATGTTCAGGGCGCGCCGCAGTTCTCCGATCCGCAGATAGTCGGGGCGGAAATCGTGACCCCATTGGCTGACGCAATGTGCCTCGTCCACAGCGATCAGGCTGACATTGATGCGGCGCAACATGCCCAGTGCCGACCCGGCCGCCAGACGCTCGGGCGCCATGTAAAGCAGCTTGAGCCGCCCGGCCTCTAACGCCTCCCACACCGCATCGGTTTCCTCGGGCGTGTTGCCCGAGGTCAGCGCACCGGCTTCAACCCCGGCCTCCTGCAAGCCACGGACCTGATCGCGCATCAAAGCGATCAAAGGGGAGATTACGACCGTCACACCGTCGCGCAGCAGCGCAGGCAATTGATAACACAGGGATTTACCGCCGCCTGTTGGCATGATGGCCAGCACGTTTTCACCTGCGGTCACGGCATCGACGATCTCTTCCTGACCAGGGCGGAAGTCGTCGAATCCAAAGACATCTCGCAGCAGGGGTGCGGCGTCGAACATGTGCGGGGTTGCCCTGTTTAAAGGTTTATCTGCTCTTAAGACAGGACAATCACACACTAAGATTCGGTGAACAAGAGTTCAGACGAAATAGCCCGCATTGTTGATCAAGATAATCCGCGCCGCATAGACCCCGATCAGCACGACAAGAGGGGTCAGATCCAGCCCGCCCATATTCGGCAGGATACGGCGGATCGGGCCGTAGATCGGTTCGAGTATGCGGTTCAGGCCGTACCAGATCTGCGCGACCAGCTGTTGGTGCAGATTCAGCACCTGGAAATTGATCAGCCAGCTCATGATCACGTGGGCGAGGATAATGAACCAGACAATGTCCAGGATCAGAAGCAGGATTTGGATCAGCGACAGCATGGGTACTCCGTTCTTTGACCGAAAAAGACCTAAGCACACACGCCGCAAAGAGCAAGCCTGCGCCAACTGAAAGCTTGCGAATTGGGCCAAACACCCGTCTTATTGGACAAAAGAATAACTGGGGCAATCATGGCAGAGATTTCCAATCGCAAGCGCATCTGGGGCTGGTGGTTTTTTGATTGGGCATCGCAGCCTTATCATTCGCTTCTGGTTACCTTTGTATTCGGTCCCTATTTCGCCGGAGTCGCCGCAGGGTATTTCACCGATGCCGGGCTGGACCCGCAAGCCGCCGCCGCGCGGGCGCAGACGGTCTGGGCCAATTGCCTGACCATCACCGGGCTGATCATCGCTTTTGGCGCGCCTCTGCTTGGGGCGATGGCAGATGTTTCCGGGCGTCGCATACCGTGGATATTTGCGTTCTCGGTGATGTATGTGGTGGGGTCTGCCGCACTTTGGTACACGATGCCCGACGGCTCGAACATGTGGCTGATGCTGTCGGCCTTTGGGCTGGGCTTTGTCGGGGCAGAGTATGCGCTGATCTTCATCAACTCACAGCTGCCCGAACTAGGCGATGATAATCAGGTGGGCGAGATCTCGGGCTCAGGTTTTGCCTTCGGATACTTTGGCGGGTTGATATCGCTGGCGATCATGCTGGCGTTATTTGTCGAACAGCCCAACGGCAAGACGTTGATCGGGATAGAACCTGCTTTGGGTCTGGATGCTGCGACTAGCGAGGGTACGCGCTTTGTCGGGCCTTTCACCGCCGCGTGGTTCGTTTTGTTCATGGCGCCCTATTTCCTGTGGGTGCGTGACGATCCAAAAACCAAAAAAACCGGCAGTTTCGTCGAGGCGCTGAACCTGCTGGGGCACTCCATCTCGGACCTGCGCCATCGGGTCAGTCTGGCGACTTATCTCGGGTCGTCGATGTTTTACCGCGACGCGTTGAACGGGCTGTATAGCTTTGGCGGGGTTTATGCGCGGTTGGTTCTAGAGTGGGACCTGATCAAGATCGGTGTCTTCGGGATTGTCAGCGTTCTGGCCTCTGCCATCTTTGCGTGGATCGGGGGCAAGTTGGATCGGAAATACGGCCCTAAACCGGTCATTCTGGTTGCAATCTGGGTGCTGATCTTTGTTTGTATCACCGTCGTTTCGATGGACCGGACGCAGATCTATGGCATAGCGCTACCTGAAGGGTCCGGACTGCCCGACATGGTGTTTTTCGGCTGTGGTATCCTGATCGGCGGGATGGGAGGGGTTTTGCAATCCGCCAGCCGCTCAATGATGGTGCGCCATACCGATCCCGCGGCTCCGGTAGAAAGCTTTGGGCTTTATGGCTTGTCCGGCCGTGCGACCGCCTTTGCCGCGCCATTGCTGATCGGAGTGGCAACAACTGTGACCGGTAGTGCAAGACTAGGGGTGTCACCGATCATTCTGTTGTTTATTCTGGGTCTATTCCTGATGCGCTGGGTAAAGCCGGAAGGGGATCAGAGCAGATGATTTTACTACGTTTTTTGGCACTATTAGCCACGATCACATGGGCAGGCACAGCGGGGGCGCAGCCTCTGGCCAAGCAATTGTTCGGGGCGCAAAAGCAAAGCTCACAACAAAAACCAGCCGCTTTCGGCAGTTATTCGCGCGGATGCGCCGCCGGTTCGGTGCAGCTGCCTGAAACCGGGCCCACATGGCAGGCTATGCGCCTGTCGCGCAATCGCAACTGGGGCCACCCCGAGGCAATAGATTACGTGCAAGACCTCAGCCGGTTTGCGGCCAAGCAGCCGGGCTGGAATGGTCTCTATGTCGGGGATATCAGCCAGCCGCGGGGCGGGCCGATGACCTCAGGCCATCGCTCGCACCAGTTGGGGCTGGATATCGATATCTGGATGCTGCCCGGAGACAACATGCGGCTGTCGCGCAACGCGCGTGAGAATATCTCGTCCATTTCCCTGCGTCGCGCGAACGGAGCGTTCGTGAACGGCAACTGGACCAAACAGCACCACGCCGTTCTGCGAGCAGCCGCAAAGGACAAGCGCGTCGCGCGGATTTTTGTGTTCCCCGGTGCCAAAGTTCAGATGTGCAAGGAAGAAAAGGGCAACCGGGCTTATCTGCGCAAGATCCGGCCTTGGTGGGGCCATCACTACCACTTCCATGTGCGCCTGAAATGCCCGCGCGGGTCTAAAGGCTGCGTCAATCAGGACCCGCCGCCAAAGGGTGATGGCTGCGCACAAGCGCAGGAATGGGTCAACAATATCCTCAACCCTCCGCCACCCGATCCGAACGCGCCTGCGCCAAAGAAACGTCGCGAATATGTTTTGGCCGATCTGCCCCAGCAATGCGCTGCCGTTTTGTCGTCCAACTGATTGCCGCTGCTTTGTGGGCCGGTCAGGTCGCAGCGGTTGAGATCAAGAGCGCCACATTTCTGGGCAGCTACACATGGGTCGAGGCCACCGATTGGTTCGGTGGCTTCTCGGCCATACACCTGAGCGACGACGGATCCTACGTCACCCTCCTGAGTGACCGAGCTACCTTGGTCACGGCACGGATCACGCGCGATGGAGATGCGATATCGGGTGTCGAAGTGCAAAACCGCGGGCCGCTTTTGTCCAGCATGGGGCGTAAGCTGAGCGGCCGGGCGGGGGACTCCGAAGGAATCGCCCTTGCGCCAGGTGGCGGCTTTTTCGTGTCCTTCGAAGGTGTTCATCGCGTGGCCTATTATAGCTCTTCGGAGGCTAACGCGTTGGTTCTGCCGCGCCCTCACGCCTTCAGCGCGCTGAATCGCAACGGTTCTTTCGAAGGGCTGGCGATCGACGGGCAAGGGCACCTCTATACCCTGCCAGAGAAAACCCGCACGGCGAGCGGCGATATTCCGGTTTTTCGCTGGGACGGGACCACCTGGTCGACCCCTTTTACCCTTCCACCGCGGGATCGCTTCCTGCCCGTTGCGGCTGATTTCGGCCCAGATGGGCGCTTCTATGTACTTGAGCGCTCGGTCGCATTCATCGGATTTCGGACCCGCCTGCGCCGATGGGACGTCTCAAACAATTCACCACGCGCCGAGGAGGTTCTGCTGGAAACCGAAACCGGTACACATGACAACCTCGAAGGTCTGTCGGTCTGGCGCGACGATCAGAACCGCCTGCGCGCAACGATGATCTCGGACGATAACTTTCTGGCGCTGCAGCGGACCGAGTTGGTGGAATACCTGCTGCCCGATTGACAGGACCAGACCAAGGGTCTAAACGCACGGCTTGCCTTGGGATGAGCCCTTGGCCAAGTCGCCGCTACCTTGTCAAAACGGGCATCTGAAAATGCAACGCTCTTATATTCCCGGCATCCTTGCCATGGCCGCCATTGTTGTGGCCTCGAACATTCTGGTTCAGTTCCTGATCCTTGACGGATTGCTGACCTGGGGTGCTTTCACCTATCCGCTGGCCTTCTTGGTCACTGACATCATGAACCGCGTCTATGGCGTGGGTCCGGCCCGCAAGGTCGTGTTCGCCGGTTTTGTCACCGGTATCATCTGCTCGCTGATCGGTAGCCAGATCATGCTGCAGGGCGACGGCTTCGAATATGCCGCCGTGCCGCTGCGGATCGCTGTTGCCTCGGGCACCGCCTTCCTGATCGCACAGTTGACCGATGTCACTGTTTTTAACGCCATGCGCGGCGGCCGTTGGTGGCGCGCGCCGCTGGTTTCGACTCTGGTCGGATCGGCGCTGGACACCGCGATCTTCTTTACGCTGGCCTTCTCGGCGTCGGTCACCTTCTTCGGCGCAAACGCTGACGCCGCGATCAACTGGGCGTGGGAACCTGTGCCGTTCATGCTGTCCGGCCCGATGGCTCCGCTCTGGGTCACGCTGGCTTTTGCGGACTGGTTGGTGAAGCTGTCACTGGCCCTGATCGCCCTGATCCCGTTCAAGGTGATCGTCTCCCGTCTGACTGCCGCACAGCCTGCGTAAAAAAGTGCTTTGAGAATGGCGCATCTTGTGTCAGGCTCAAAGTTAACCGCAACAGATAGAAAAGGAGGTGATCCAGTGTCAAGAAAGAGATTGGAGAGAGGTGTCGGAACAACCGGGGGGAAAGCCTGCTAGGGCAGCCCTTGGCGGAGCGCTCGCTCCGGCTGGTCGATTGATCTAACCGACCCGACCTCCTTGTACTTTCGAAGGGCCGTCCCACCGGGGCGGCCCTTTCTGTTTCCACCCGCGCCTTGTAAGGTCTGAACCA
Source organism: Ruegeria sp. CK3 (assembly GCF_056536565.1). Taxonomy (NCBI): domain Bacteria; kingdom Pseudomonadati; phylum Pseudomonadota; class Alphaproteobacteria; order Rhodobacterales; family Roseobacteraceae; genus Ruegeria; species Ruegeria sp. CK3. The sequence goes on along the minus strand of NZ_JBQFPV010000013.1, from coordinate 105,175 downwards.
TGTTGCGCATCACTGACGATATCACCCTGCAGGATTGGGAATTGACCGAGAGCTTTGTCCGCTCCTCCGGTCCCGGCGGCCAGAACGTCAACAAGGTCTCAACCGCTGTCGAGCTTCGGTTTGAGGCCGCGCGCTCGCCATCCCTGCCGGAGCCGGTGAAGAACCGCCTGAAACGTCTGGCCGGGCGGCGCTGGACCAAGGATGGTGCGATCCTCATTCAATGCGAAGAAACCCGTTCTCAGGCCCGCAACCGCGAACTTGCGCGCACCCGATTGGCGGAACTGATCGCCCGAGCGCTGGTCAAACCCAAACGGCGGGTCGCGACGAAGCCGACCTATGGGTCGGTCAAACGGCGGCTGGCGGCGAAAAAAGCCCGTGGCGACGTCAAGGCCCTGCGCGGCAAAGTCTCGGAAGAATGATCTGGTATCTTTGGGATGCGTTGCTACTCTGCCCCTGACTGGCAGGAGGGGTAACGACGTGAGGCTGAACGGTAAAACCGCAATCGTCACCGGCGGTGCATCCGGATTCGGGGCGGGAATTGTACAGAAATTCCTGATCGAAGGCGCGCGCGTGATGATCGCTGACATCAACGGCGACGCGGCGCAGGACCTGGCGGCGCAACTGGGCTCCGCCGCCATGGCGCAACAGGTGGATGTCAGCGACGGCGCGTCGGTTCAGGCCATGGCCGACGCGGTCGAGGCCGCCTTTGGACAGCTCGATATTCTGGTCAACAACGCGGGCGTCACCCATCTGCCCACCCCGCTGGAAGACGTGAGCGAAGAGGATTTTGACCGCGTCTTCAACGTGAACATGAAATCCGTCTACCTGACCGCCCGCGCCTTTGTCCCGGCGATGAAGGCACGCGGCGCCGGGGCGATCCTCAACGTCGCCTCAACCGCCGGGCTGTCGCCGCGCCCCAATCTGAACTGGTACAACGCCTCCAAGGGCTGGATGATCACCGCGACGAAAACAATGGCGGTCGAACTGGCCCCCTCTGGCGTACGCGTCAACGCGATCTGCCCGGTCGCGGGGGAAACGCCGCTGCTGAAATCCTTCATGGGCGAAGACACGCCCGAGATTCGCGCCAAGTTCCTCTCAACCATCCCGCTTGGTCGCTTTTCAACCCCACAGGACATGGCCAACGCGGCCCTGTTTCTCTGCTCGGACGAGGCCAGCATGATCACCGGCACAGCGCTCGAGGTCGACGGTGGCCGCTGTATCTGATCCGCTCTTCATCTGGCCAAAAATACCTCCGCCGGAGGCAGCGCGCACCAGCGCGCTTTCGGCCCAACACAAAAGGCGAACATGACCCCCGGAGCCCGAAACCTTATCACCGATGTCCCCGGCCTGAAGGTCGGCAATGCGCAGGACACTGCGCTGAAGTCTGGCACAACGGTCCTGACCGCCGACACGCCATTCACAGCCTCGGTCCACGTGATGGGCGGGGCCCCCGGCACGCGCGAAACCGACTTGCTGGCCCCCGACAAATCCGTCACCCATGTCGACGCCATTGCTTTGTCCGGCGGGTCGGCCTTTGGTCTGGATGCCTGCTCGGGCGTCTCGGACGCGCTGCGGGCACAAGACCGGGGATTTCCTGTTGGGGACATCCGGGTCCCAATCGTTCCCGGCGCAATCCTGTTCGACCTGTTGAATGGCAGTGACAAGTCATGGAACGAAAACCCCTACCGCGCTTTGGGGCGCAAGGCTTTCGAATCCGCCAGCGAGGATTTCACCCTTGGCACAACTGGCGCAGGCACCGGAGCCTTGGCGGCGATGCACAAAGGCGGGCTGGGTTCGGCCTCATTTGTCTTGGACAGCGGTGTGAAGGTTGGAGCTTTGGTGGCGGCGAACCCCCTGGGCAGCGTCACAACGCCGGGTGATCGGCATTTCTGGGCGGCGCCGTTTGAGATTGGCGATGAATTCGGCGGTTTAGGGCCTGATCCCAGCGCAGGACTGGGCCAACCGCAAATCAGCCGCAAGTCGCAGGCCATGCGCGCCGACCCGCAGAGGGCCAACACGACGATTGCCATCGTCGCCACCGACGCGGCTTTGTCCAAACCTCAATGTCAGAGACTTGCGGTCGCCGCCCATGATGGGATAGCGCGCGCAATTCTTCCCGCGCATACGCCGGGCGATGGCGATCTGGTGTTTGGCGTCAGCACCGGGGCAAGGCCGATGACCTCAGAGGCTGAGCTTGGGCAGATCGGCCATGCGGCCTCTCTCTGCCTCGCGCGGGCGATCGCGCGGGCGGTTTATCTTGCGACACCCGTCTACGACGATTTGCTACCTTGCTGGTCCACGCTAAACGCAACAGGTTAGAAACGCCCGTACAAACGCCGAGAGGCGCGTATGCGCGGCAATCTGCGCGTTGACTCTGGGCCGTTCAAAAGCACCATCTGCGCAAGCCACCAAGTATCGGAGCCAAAATATGAATCGCATCCTAGCTACAGCAATCATCGGCCTGCTGGCCCTGCCAGCCTATGCGGAAGGCGATGCCGAAGCAGGCAAGAAAGCCTTTAACAAGTGCAAATCCTGCCACATGATCGCGGACCCCGAGGGCGAAGTGATCGTCAAGGGCGGCAAGACCGGGCCGAACCTCTATGGCATCGCAGGACGGACTGCGGGCACCTATGAGGGGTTCAAATACGGCGACAGCATCGTTGCTGCTGGCGAAAACGGTCTGGTCTGGGACGAAGAGACTTTCGTCGCCTATTCGCAGGACCCCAAAGCGTTCCTGAAGGATTACCTGGGCGAGACCTCGGCCAAATCCAAGATGTCGTTCCGTCTGAAAAAAGGCGGCGAGGATGTCTATGCCTACATCGTGAGCGTCTCTGGCGAGTAAAATCGGCCGAAAATCCTGTTGGACATGACGAAAGGCCGCACACCTGCGGCCTTTCGTGCGATTGATTACATGACATATCATTGCCACCTTCGTTTCATGCGGTGACCGTGCTTAGCCCAATGACACCGAACCGCCACGCCGATCTGGCCATTGCATAACCCCAAATTCCCGCCTTTCCGGCGGATCGGCATCAGGAGAAGACAGATGGGATTGATGATTCCGGCCTGGGTTGATGGCCAATTGACCCCCGTCGACAAGCTGGAGGCGCATGAAAAGGGCCTCAAGCACAAGGCCGTGTCTGTCTTTGTCGTACGGGGTACCGAAATTCTGTTGCAGCGCCGCGCCATGGGCAAATATCACACGCCGGGTCTTTGGGCGAATACCTGCTGTACGCATCCCGACTGGAACGAAAGCGCCTCGGCCTGTTCTGTGCGCCGCTTGCGTGAGGAATTGGGGATCACCGGCCTCTACCCGGAATACCGCCACCGGCTGGAATATCACGCTGATGTCGGCAACAGCATGGTGGAACATGAGGTCGTTGATGTTTTCCTCGCCCATGTTCGCGGACCGTTGAAAATCGAGCCTAATCCGGACGAAGTGATGGATATCCGCTGGATCGACTATCACGATCTGCTGGCCGAAGTACGCCGCCATCCCACCCGTTTTACGCCGTGGCTCAAGATCTACCTTGCCAACCATGCCGACACGATTTTTGGCCCAGATCTGATCATCTCGGCCAAGAGGTAGGCGCTGCGCCTTGCAAGGACGGCCCAAGCCGCCTACATCATCGCGTCATGGCCAAGCAGAAGACAGACCCGAATTACAAAGTCATCGCCGAGAACCGGCGCGCCCGCTTCGATTACGCAATCGAAGAGGATATCGAGTGCGGCATCATGCTGGAGGGGTCCGAGGTCAAATCCCTGCGGGCAGGTGGTTCGAACATCGCCGAAAGCTATGCCTCGGTCGATGACGGTGAGCTATGGCTGATCAACAGCTACATTGCCCCCTATGAGCAAGCCAAGGTGTTCAAGCATGAAGAGCGCCGCCGCCGCAAGCTGCTTGTGTCGCGCAAAGAGCTGTCGAACCTTTGGAATGCAACCCAGCGCAAGGGCATGACGCTGGTGCCGTTGGTGCTGTATTTCAACCACAAGGGCCGGGCGAAGCTGAAGATCGGGATCGCCAAGGGTAAAAAGCTGCATGACAAGCGCGAAACCCAGGCCAAGCGGGATTGGTCGCGGCAGAAGCAGCGGCTGATGAAAGATCACAGCTAACCCGAAACGCTGTTGAGGGTGGTGCCGGGCTGAAGCCCGGCCTACTTGGTGTTTGGAGACCCGTCAGAACGCCATGGCCGCCTGAACGGCGCGTTGCCAACGGGCATAGGCCGCGTCGCGGTCCTGTTGCGGCATGTCAGGCTCGAATCTCTGGTCCAACTGCCATGTCTCGGCGAAACCGTTCTGATCGGGATAGATCCCGGCCTTCATGCCCGCCAACCATGCAGCCCCCAAGGCGGTTGTTTCCTGCATCACGGGCCGATCGACCGGTGCGCCCAGAATGTTCGAGAGGCCCTGCATGGCCCAGTCAGATGCGCTCATACCGCCATCGACGCGCAGGATCACCTCTGCCTCAGCCCCCCAGTCGCCCTGCATGGCGTGCCACAGGTCTCGGGTCTGGAAGGCGATGCTTTCCAGTGTGGCGCGGGTGATTTCGGCCCGGCCCGAGTTGCGGGTCAGTCCGAACACTGCGCCACGGCAATCCGGTTTCCAGTAGGGCGCACCCAAGCCGGTGAAGGCGGGCACCAGCACCACATGCTGGTTCGGATCGGCCTGCGCGGCCAGATCGCCGCTCTGCGGGGCCGAGTCGATGATCTGAAGTGCGTCGCGCAGCCACTGCACGGCGGCCCCGGCAATAAAGATCGAGCCTTCTAGCGCATAGGTCCGTTGCCCATCCAGCTGATACCCGATCGTGGTGAGTAGACGGTTCTTCGAGGCAACCGGCTGCGTGCCGGTGTTCAACAGGGCAAAGCAGCCAGTGCCATAGGTCGATTTCATCATGCCGGGCTGGAAGCAAGCCTGTCCGATAGTGGCGGCCTGCTGGTCCCCGGCCACGCCCAGAATAGGGACATTGCCGCCAAGCAGCGTTGTCGCGCCGAAATCAGCGGCGCAATCCAGCACCTCTGGTAGCATCGCCATCGGGACGTCCAGCAGATCGCAGATCTCAGCGCTCCATGCGCCTTTGTGGATGTCGAACAACAGGGTTCGGGCGGCGTTGGTGGCATCGGTGACGTGCTTGCGCCCTTCGGTCAGCCGCCAGATCAGGAAACTGTCGATGGTGCCGAACAGCAGCTCTCCGGCTTCGGCCCTTTCGCGCGCGCCGGGGACAGTATCCAGCAGCCATTTCACCTTGGTGCCCGAGAAATACGGGTCCAACAGCAGCCCGGTTTGCAGGGTCACATCATCCTCGCACCCGGCCTGTTTGTAGCGGGCGCAGATATCGGCGGTGCGGCGGTCCTGCCAGACGATGGCATTGTGGATCGCTTTGCCGGTGGTCTTGTCCCAGACCACAGTGGTTTCACGCTGGTTGGTGATGCCAATCCCGGCGATCTGTGCAGGCGTTGTGCCCGTGGAGTCCACCACCTCCTGACAAACGCTCAGAACGCTGTTCCATATATCCTCGACATCATGTTCGACCCAGCCTTCCTGCGGGAAATGCTGGGGAAATTCCTGCTGTGCCGTGCCCACACGCTGCATCTGAGCGTCAAACAAAATGGCGCGCGATGATGTCGTGCCCTGATCAATAGCCAGAATATATGTCATGCCCGCGTTCCTCCCCCGGTGGTGTTTTGCGGGACTTTAGCGCAAACACTCGCGCAGGGGCCAGAGCAGAAATCAGGCCGCAGCGACCGGGATATTGTCGATCAGCCGCACGCCATCCGCCCAGGCGGTGACGAACAGGCGGGCCGGGCGGTCGGCACGAGGCAGGGCCTGTAGCGTTTCTGCACAACGCAGGTCGATATATTCGACCTCGGTGAAGCCTGCCGCAATCAGAGAATCCCGTGCAGATTGCGCAAGCGGCGCGAAATCCGCGCCTTGTGACAGCGCCTCTGCCATTTCGCGCATGATCTGGTTCTTCTGCGCCGCGATCTGCAGCCCTTCGGCTGAGAGGCGCAGATTGCGCGAGGACATCGCCAAGCCCGACGGCTCACGCACGGTGGGGCAGCCAATGACCTCGATCGGGATATCCAGATCGCGGGCCATGCGCCGCACGACCAACAGCTGTTGATAGTCTTTTTCGCCGAAATAGGCTCGATCCGCTTGCGTTTGCAGGAACAGTTTGGCGACCACCGTGGCGACGCCTTCGAAGTGACCGGGGCGGAAGGGCCCCTCCATCACATCGGTCAGGCCCGCGACCGAAACCGTTGTCGAGAACCCCTCGGGGTAGATCTGATCCGGGTCCGGCACATAGATGGCGTCAACACCAAAGGGGGCGAGCTTTTCGGCATCCTCATGCTCGGTGCGCGGGTAGTTGGCCAGGTCCTCGGGGTTGTTGAACTGTTTGGGGTTCACAAAGATCGTGACAATCACGCGGTCGCATCCGGCTTTGGCCGCCTCGACCAGTGACAAATGGCCCTGATGCAGCGCGCCCATTGTGGGGACGACGCCGACTATCTCTCCGTCACGGTGCCATTGCGTGGTCAAGGCCCGCAGGTCCGCCAATCGGCGCAGAATAGGCGCGGTCATGTGTCGGTGCCCTTGGGGGCCTGATCCGCAAAAACATGCTCATCCGCCGGGAAGGTGCGGGCGCGTACTTCGGCTGCGTATTCAGCAATGGCGGCTTCGGCCAAGGGGCCAAGTTCGGCGTAGCGTTTGACGAATTTCGGTTTGAACGCAGTGAAAAAGCCTACCATGTCGTCGACCACAAGGATCTGCCCATCACAGCCGGCCGAGGCCCCGATGCCGATGGTCGGGATTTCCACCTCAGCCGTGATCCGATCGGCTAGACCTTGCGGAACCTTCTCTAACACGACCGAAAACGCACCTGCCTGTGCCACGGCGGCGGCATCAGCCAGCACCGCGTCGGCCTGTTCGTCGCGGCCTTGCACCTTATAGCCGCCCAGCGTGTTGATGGATTGCGGCGTCAGGCCGATATGGGCCATCACCGGGATGCCGCGCTTGACCAGAAAGCGGATGGTTTCGGCCATCTCGACCCCGCCTTCCAGTTTGACCGCGCCGGCCCCGGTTTCCGCCATCAGGCGGGCGGCGTTGCGGAAGGCTTGCGCGGGGCTTTCCTCGTAGCTGCCGAAGGGCATGTCGATCACCATCATCGCGCCTTCCAGCCCGCGGGCGACGGCCTGACCGTGCAGGATCATCATCTCCATCGTTACGCCAAGGGTCGATTCCAACCCGTGCAGCACCATTCCGACGCTGTCGCCAACAAGGACAAAGTCGCAATGGGCGTCCATCAGTCGGGCCATCGGCGTGGTGTAGGCCGTCAGACTGACCAAAGGATCGCCGCCTTTACGCGCGCGGATATCCTCGGCGTTCGGGGTTTTTTTGCGGGCTGTGGCGCTCATGCTCGGCTCCGGCACGGTTCATGTTGCAGCGCGGCATAACAGATCGGACCGGGCCCGCGAAACCCCGGTTGCGCGAACATTTCCTTGAATGACCCTAGGTTTAAGGGAACACTGGCCTCCGGTAGGCCCGAAATACGCGGCTACGTTGACATCAACGGGGAGAGATTTTCATGACAAAGCAGATGTTTCGAACCTTCGGATCGGTCTTGGCGCTCAGCGCCAGTGTGCTGGCGACGCAGGCATTGGCGAAATCCGACATCACCATCGCCATGCAGCTGGAGCCACCGCATCTGGACCCGACCAGTGCCGCCGCGCAGGCCATTGATTCGGTTGTTTACACCAATATTTTCGAAGGTCTGACCCGTTTCATGGGCGACGGCTCGGTCGTGCCGGGTCTGGCGGAAAGCTGGGAGATTTCCGATGACGGCACCGTCTATACCTTTAAGCTGCGCGATGGAGTGACCTTCCACGATGGCACTACGATGGATGCCGAGGACGTCAAGTTCAGCCTGGATCGCGCTATGGCCGAGGACAGTGCGAATGCGCAGAAGGCGCTGTTCGCCGGCATCGAAAGCGTTGAAGCGTTGGACCCGACGACCGTTAAGGTGACCTTGTCCGAGCCAAACGGGAACTTCCTGTTCAACTTGGCCTGGGGCGACGCTGTGATCGTGGCCTCAGACAGCATCGACGACATCAAGACCAACCCGGTCGGAACCGGGGCTTTCACCTTTGGCGAGTGGGTGCAGGGCGACAGCATTACGCTGAACCGCAATCCCGATTATTGGGGCGATCAGCCAGCGTTAGAGACGGCTACGTTTAAATTCATTTCAGACCCGACAGCCGCTTTTGCCGCCATGATGGCCGAGGATGTGGATGTGTTCGACAATTTCCCCGCGCCCGAGAACCTGCCTCAGTTCGAGGCCGATCCACGCTTTCAGGTGCTTGTCGGCTCCACCGAGGGAGAGACGATCCTGTCCACGAACAACAAGCAGGCGCCGTTTGACGATATCCTCGTTCGGCAGGCGCTGGCCCACGCGATCGACCGTCAGGCGATCATTGACGGAGCCATGTTCGGCTATGGCACCCCCATCGGCACCCATTTCGCGCCGCATCACCCGGCCTATGTCGATCTGACCGGGCAATCCGCCTATGATCCGGAAAAAGCCAAATCTCTGCTTTCCAAGGCCGGTCTGGCAAACGGGTTCGAAACCACCCTGCATCTGCCGCCCCCGTCCTATGCGCGCCGGGGTGGCGAGATCATCGCCGCCCAATTGGCCGAGGTCGGGATCACGGCCGAGATCATCAATGTCGAATGGGCGCAGTGGTTGGAGTCGGTCTTCAAGGGCAAGGATTTCGGCCTGACCATCGTCAGCCACACCGAGCCGATGGATATCGGCATCTACGCCCGGCCCGAATACTATTTCCAGTATGAAAGCTCGGATTTTCAGGCGCTGATGGAGTTGCTGAACACCACAACCGACCCGGATGAGCGCACCCGCCTGATGGGTGAGGCACAACGGCTGATTTCCAGCGACTACGTCAACGGATACTTGTTCCAATTGGCCAAGCTCGGCGTGGCCAAGGCAGGCGTGCAGGGGCTGTGGCAGAATGCGCCAACAGCCGCTATTGATCTGACCGCGATCAGCTGGGCTGAGTAACTGTCGAGGCTATCCCGCCCCGTCAATCAACCAATTGCTATGAACCCAGCCCTTGCGTCGGGGCTGGCCATAGTAGACGCCGATCCATTCCCCTTGTTGTGCACAAGTGCGGACTGTGTCGCCGTTGCGCAGTTGGTCGACCTGGAAATAGTTTGACCCCGGTCCAGTGCGCACAGCCAGAAAGCCATCACCGTTTGGATCCAGACCCGAGACGATACTGGCCGCGCATCCTGCGGCTTGCCCGTCTTCGGTGATCACGAAATCCACATCTAGTTGCTGAGCGGGCGCCGCGCCCGCTGCGGCTAAAAACAAAGCCGCAAGTACAGGTATTCTCATCATCAATTTCCTTTCAAACAATGGTCTCAGGATAGGACCCGCACTGATTCTCGACAATGGAACTGGTGCTGGACCCAAAGCGCGGCCCGGCCTAACGTGGCGCTGATGCTTCGCTATGCCCTCAAACGTCTGATTTCGCTGGTGATCAGCCTGGCGGTTGCCTCGGTGGTGATCTTCGCCGTGATCGAGATCGCACCGGGCGATCCAGCCTCATTCATGCTGGGCGTCAACGCGCAGCCCGATACGCTGGCCGCTCTGAGGGCCGAGTTGGGGTTGGATATGTCCAAACTTGATCGGTACTTTAATTGGATTGGTGGCATGCTGGTCGGCGATTTTGGTACCTCCTACACCTATCGCACGCCGGTGTCGCAGATGATCGCGGATCGGCTATGGGTGTCATTGCCGCTGGCGCTATATGCGCTGACCCTGTCCACCCTGATCGCCTTTCCAGCAGGCATCTACGCCGCCGCCCGTCGCGGTAAACCGGGCGATCTGACGGTCATGGGGGCTACGCAACTGGGCATTGCGGTGCCGAATTTCTGGTTCGCGATGATGTTGGTGCTGATCTTCGCCATCAACCTCCGCTGGTTCAACGCCGGAGGGTTCGCCGGTTGGGACAAAGGGTTCTGGACCGGGCTGCATTCCCTGACCCTGCCCGCCATCGCTTTGGCGCTGCCGCAAGCGGCCATTCTGGCGCGGGTGATGCGGTCGTCGCTGCTCGACATACTTGGTGAGGATTTCATGCGCACAGCCCGTGCTAAGGGGCTTTCCCGCCGTCAGGCGCTGTGGAGACACGGAGTGCGCAACGCGCTGATTCCGGTGCTGACGATCATCGGGCTGCAATTTTCGTTCCTGCTGGCCGGGTCGATCATTATCGAGCAGGTCTTCTACTTGCCCGGCCTCGGGCGGTTGGTGTTTCAGGCAATCTCAGCCCGTGACCTGATCGTGGTGGAATCCGTGGTGATGCTACTCGTCTTCGCCGTTATCACCGTGAACTTTCTGGTCGATCTGGCTTATGCCGCCGTGGACCCACGGCTGAGGAGCCGGACATGAGCCGCAACCTGATCCTTGGGGCGGCGCTGTCGTCATTGATTCTGCTGGCCGCATTGGTGTCCTTTGTCTGGACGCCCTATGACCACGCTGTTCTGGACATTCCCGCGAAACTGCAACCGCCCAACGCGCAGCATTGGTTAGGCACCGATCACTTCGGGCGCGACATGTTCTCGATGATCATGGTCGGCGCGCGCACGTCCATCGCCGTTGCGTTGGTGGCGGTGGGGATCGGTATGGCGTTGGGCGTGCCCCTGGGCCTGACGGCGGCTGCGCGCAAGGGGGCTTGGCAGGATGAAGTGATCATGCGCGGCAACGATCTGGTATTTGCCTTCCCCTCGCTGGTCATCGCAATCCTGATCACCGCCGTCTTCGGCGCGGGTGCGATCAACGCGATCATCGCAATCGGCATCTTCAACATCCCCGTCTTCGCCCGCATCACGCGCGGCGCGGCCCTGTCCCTGTGGGAGCGTGAGTTCATCCTCGCCGCCCGTGTCTCGGGTAAGGGAGCTGCACGGATCTCGGCGGAGCATATCCTGCCCAATGTCGCAAACCTGCTGATCGTTCAGGGAACCATCCAGTTCAGCCTCGGAATCTTGGCCGAGGCGGGGCTGAGTTACGTCGGTCTCGGCGCGCAACCACCCACGCCAAGCTGGGGCCGGATGCTGGCTGATGCTCAGACAATGGTCAGTTTTGCCCCGCATTTGGCTCTAATTCCGGGTTTGGCAATCATTGTGACGGTGCTGGGATTAAACTTGCTGGGTGACGGTCTGCGCGACTGGCTGGACCCCCGCATTCGGGTGGCGCGGGCATGAACCTGTTGCGGATCGAAAATCTGTCTCTGGCCATTCACGGGGCCGAGATCCTGAAGCAAGTCAGTCTGACCATCGCGCCCGGTCAGATCGTGGCGGTCACGGGTGAGAGCGGCTCGGGCAAGTCCATGACTGCGTTGGCCGTCATGCAACTGATGCCAAACGGAGCGCGCACCGACGGATCGATACATCTGGACGGGCAGGAGGTTCTGCATCTGCCCGAGACAGAAATGTGCGCCCTTCGTGGCGCGTCGATCGGAATGGTGTTTCAGGAACCGATGACCGCCCTGAACCCGGTCAAAACCATCGGCGATCAGGTGATGGAGACCATCCTGATCCACAAAGCAATGCCCCGCGCGCAAGCTGAGGCCCGCGCGCAAGAGGTTCTGAGTCGTGTTGGCTTGCCTCCTGAGCGTTTCCCTCTGTCCCGCTACCCGCATGAGCTGTCGGGTGGCCAGCGTCAGCGTGTGGTCATCGCGATGGCGATTGCACTCAGGCCCAGGTTGCTAATCGCGGATGAGCCCACGACAGCCCTAGACGTGACCACCCAGGCCCAAATAATGGACCTGCTGGAGGGGCTGGTGCGCGAATATGACATGGGGCTTCTGATGATCACTCATGATCTGGCCGTGGTGGCCGATATGGCGGATCAGATCGTGGTCATGCGCCGGGGCGAAGTTGTCGAAAGCGGCGCAACCGACCATCTGCTTCAAAACATGCAGCACCCCTATACACGGATGCTGTTTGACGCCTCGAACCATCAAGTTGCTCTGCCTGAGACGCCGGAACAAAAGCCCTTGCTTGAGGTCACCGACGTGGTCCGTGACTATCGCCTACCGCGCACGGGACTGTTCACAAAGCCCGCCTACATGCGGGCGGTAGACACGGTCAGCTTCACCCTCAACCGCGGAGAGCGTCTGGGTCTGGTCGGAGAGTCAGGATGTGGAAAATCGACCCTAACACGGGCTATTTTGGGCCTAGAGGAGGTCCAATCCGGCGAAATCCGGCTGGATGGCGTGCCCGTTTTCTCGGGCCACAAGCCAAATCTCGACGTCCGTCGGAAGATGCAGGTCGTGTTCCAAGACCCCTATGGCAGCTTCAACCCGCGCCACCGCGTCGCGCGGTTGATCACAGAGCCGTTTCACCTGCTGGAAGCCCCTCCGACCGGATCCGAGCGTCAGGACAGGATCGCCGAAATGCTGCGCGCTGTCGGCCTCAGCCCGGATGATGCCGGGAAATACATCCACGAATTCTCGGGTGGGCAGCGGCAACGCATTGCTATCGCCCGCGCGTTGATCATTCGCCCAGAACTGATCCTGTTTGATGAGGCGGTCTCGGCCCTCGATGTGTCGGTCCGGGCGCAGATCCTCGATCTTTTGGCGGAATTGTGCGCGGCCTACGATCTGACCTATTTGTTCATCAGCCACGATCTGAGCGTTGTGCGCACGATCACGGATCGGGTGATGGTGATGCAGGCCGGGAAAATCGTCGAACAGGGCGAGACCGAGGATGTCTTTGCCAATCCCGGTCACCCCTATACCCGCAAGCTGATCTCTGCCGCGCCGCAATTGCCCGAGATCGGGCGCAAAATCGCATGATATTCTCTATTTTAGAGCCTAAATACAGGAGTTCCCAATGACCAACCCGATTTGGTTCGACCCCAGCCAATGCCTGATCGGCGGGGAGTGGAAAACGCCAGAAGCGGGGGAATACTTGCCGCTTGTGAACCCTTCGGACGGGTCGGAACTCTGCCAGATTGCACGTGGTCAACAGGCCGATATCGACGCGGGTGTCGCTGCCGCGCGACTAGCCTTGGATGGAGACTGGGGTCGGATGCCCGCGTTCGAGAGGGGGCGCATCCTGAGCAGACTGGGACAATTGGTTCTGGACCGGGTGGACGACCTTGCACGGCTTGAGGCCATGGATGTGGGCAAACCGCTGACCCAGGCCCGTGCCGATGCCATCGCTTTGGCGCGGTATTGCGAATTCTACGGAGGTGCGGCGGATAAAGTGATGGGTGAGACCATTCCCTATCTTGACGGCTACACTGTCTACACCCTGCGCGAGCCGCATGGCGTCACAGGGCATATCGTGCCTTGGAATTACCCGATGCAGATCATTGGACGCTCGGTCGGGGCGGCGCTGGCCATGGGAAATGCATGCGTTTTGAAACCTGCAGAAGAGGCCTGCTTGACCGCCCTCGCCTTCGCGCATCTGGCAGTTGAGGCCGGATTGCCCGCCGGGGCGCTGAACGTCGTTCCCGGTCTGGGGGCAGAGGCTGGCGCGGCGTTGTCCGGGCACGCAGGCGTTGACCATATCTCGTTCACCGGGTCGGTTGCGACGGGGGCCTTGGTGCAGCAGGCGGCTGGGAAAAATGTGGTTCCGGTGACGCTGGAGTTGGGCGGAAAGTCTCCGCAATTGGTGTTCGACGACGCTGATCTAGAGGCGGCGCTGCCGTTCTTAGTCAATGCGGGCATTCAGAACGCGGGACAAACCTGTTCGGCCTCGTCACGCATTCTGGTGCAGCGTGGTTTGTATGAGAAGGTCAAGGAGCAAATGGCCGAGGCCTACGCGCAACTGACCGTTGGGCCTGCGTTGGATGACCTGCGCGTGGGGCCGCTGATCTCGGACCGGCAGAAGGCAATTGTTTCCGGGTTCTTGTCCAAAGGCGCGGATTTAGCGATTGCCGGGCAGGGACAGATCGAACCCGACGCACCCGAGGCAGGCGCTTATGTGCGCCCGACGCTCTTCGCTGAAGTGCCTGCCGATCACGCTCTGGCCCGGGAAGAGATCTTTGGTCCAGTGCAGGTCTTGATCCCGTTTGAGACCGAAGAACAGGCTCTAACCATAGCCAATAGCACCGACTATGGATTGGTCGCCAGCATCTGGACGCGCGACGGGGCGCGGCAGATGCGATTGGCCAAGCGCCTCCGTTCGGGGCAGGTGTTCATTAACAATTACGGCGCCGGCGGAGGCGTAGAGCTGCCGTTCGGAGGGGTCGGGAAATCCGGACACGGTCGCGAAAAAGGGTTCGAGTCGCTCTATGGCTTTTCGCAACTCAAGACGGTGGCTGCCTTACACGGCTAGACGATCACCTCGATCGGTTTCTGCGCGCCAACGCCGAACACCCGCTTGTAGCGCTCAATTTCGTCGGCGGGTCCCATGGCCTTTTCCGGGTTGTCCGACAGTTTGACCGTCGGACGCCCATTCGCCGAAACCGCCTTGCAAACCAGCGAGAACGGCGCCAGCGCGTCATCTGGAACAAGGCCGCGGAAGTCGTTGGTCAGCAGCGTGCCCCAGCCAAAAGAGATATTGGTGCGCTCTGAGAACTGACTGTGCAGCTCTTTGATCTTGTCGACGTCCAAACCGTCCGAGAAGATGATTCGCTTCTGCTTAGGGTCCTCGCCACGAGACGTCCACCAGTCGATCGCAATCTCGGCACCGGCGGCGGGATCGCCGCTGTCGATGCGGATGCCCGTCCATCCGGCCAGCCAGTCCGGGGCGTGATCCAGAAACCCTTTGGTGCCATAGGTGTCAGGCAGGATGATGCGCAGATTGCCTTCATGTTCGTCATGCCAGTCGCTGAGGACGTCGTAGGGGGCCTGCGCTAGCGCCTCATCTGAGTCTGCAAGGGCAGAATAGACCATGGGCAGTTCATGCGCGTTGGTGCCAATAGCCTCAACCTCGCGCCGCATGGCGATCAGGCAGTTCGAGGTGCCGGTGAACGACTTGCCCAGCCCCTCGATCATGGCTTGCACGCACCAATCCTGCCATAAGAAGGAATGCCGCCTCCGGGTGCCAAAATCTGCGATCCCAAGCCCGTCGATAGAACCCAGCTGTTCGATCTTTTCCCACACACGCGTCATCGCACGGGCATAGAGCACCTGAAGTTCGAACCGACGCATGTGGTTCAGCACCGCGCGCGAGCGTAGCTCCATCAGCACCGCGAGCGCCGGGATCTCCCACAGCATGACCTCATGCCATTTGCCTTCGAAGGTCAGTTCGTATTGGTCGCCTTTACGTTCCAGATGGTAGGGTGGCAGGCGCATATTCTCGAACCACTCCATGAAATCCGAACGGAACATCTGCCTTTTGCCATAGAACATATTGCCCCGCAGCCACGTGCTTTCCCCCCGGCTGAGGCTGAGCGAACGGATGTGATCCAGCTGTTCCCGCAGCTCACCTTCGTCAATCAAATGGGCCAGCGGCACGTGATTCGAGCGGTTGATCAGGGAAAACGCGACATCTGTTTGGGGCTTGTTGCGAAACACTGACTGGCACATCAGCAGTTTGTAGAAATCCGTGTCGATCAAAGACCGCACAATCGGGTCGATCTTCCATTTGTGATTGTAGACACGGGTCGCGATGTCGACCATGGGGAACTCCTGCAATTTCCGTTGTTAGATCAATCAGCACGGTGAATGGCAAGAGTCGCTGATTCGGTGACAATGCCCGTTTGGCGTCACAATGCGGGCTTATTGTCCGTTGTTTTCACCAATTAGTGATGGGGTGGGATGGAAAGACAAAACTGATGGTTGTTAATGAGTTTGCTGTACGATTTTGATATGGTTGTAAGACCGGCGGAAGGGGATGTTCCGGCTCAGGTCTGTGCGCGGTTCAGAGATGTGAAGACCTCTGACGCGTTGCGAGGGGCTTCCCCAGGGATTCGTATGATGTTCCAGGACGCGGGGTTTGATCTCGATTCCCATGTCAGTGGTATCGTACCGGACAAGTTTCCAACCGAAGACCTGCCCGACCGAACCCGGATACTGCGCACCCTGTTCGACAACATCAAAAGCCGCGGTGTGCGGGGGGAATATTGTGGTGAGTTCGATCTTCGGCAATTCCTCGGGCACATTCGCCGCGCCGAGGCGGTTGATGGGCTTGTCCGGGTTATTCCCGTTCAGCGTCCTCCGGTGCCACAGCCTGACGGGCCCAAACGCATGACCGCAAAAGGGCGGATTGGTGTTGGTCTTGGAGTGGCGGTGATTCTGTTCGCGGTGCTTAAGTATCTCGCAGAAACGGGTGCCGCGCCTTAGTCGGCCAGAGTAACTCCGGCGGCCTGCATAGCCTGTTGCGCAGCAGCCAGTGAACCATCCATGTCAATCGCACGGCAGGCGCTTTGCACAACCGTGACGTCGAAGCCGAGCTTCGCGGCATCAACGGCCGAATAGTGAACACAGAAATCGGTCGCGAGCCCCACGAGGGTCAGTTTCGAAATGCCGCGCGTGTCCAGATACCCTTTCAACCCGGTCGGCGTCGCCTGATCATTCTCGAAAAACGCCGAATAACTGTCGATGGCGCTGCGAAACCCTTTGCGGATGATCAGGTCTCCATCCGTGCGCAAATCCGGGTGAAAACCCGCGCCATCGGTGCCTTGCACGCAATGGTCGGGCCACAGAACCTGCGGGCCATAAGGCATCTGGGTCATTTCAAAGGGGGCCTTGCCCGCATGCGAACTGGCGAATGAAGAATGCCCCGCCGGGTGCCAGTCCTGCGTCAAGATGACGGCGTCGAACCTGTCCATCATTGCGTTGATCGGGGCAACGATCTGATCCCCTCCGGCCACGGCCAGCGCGCCGCCGGGGCAGAAATCGTTCTGGACGTCGATGACAAGCAGGGCATGGGTCATGGCAATCTCTCCTTTGGTTTATCGGTACGGCGCGGTTCCGGGGGCGTCAATCCGATCCCTTGCGACTCTGCGCTGTCAGGTTTAGACCGCGCGCATGTATACGATCGCTGCCCTCTACCACTTCACCCGTTTCGCTGATCACGCCGCCCTGCGCGCGCCGCTGTTGGACCTGTGCCGCGCGCAATCGGTCAAAGGCACCCTGTTGCTGGCGCAAGAGGGGATCAACGGCACGATTGCTGGCCCGCGCTCCGGGATCGACGCCGTTCTGGCGCATATCAAGGCCCTGCCGGGCTGTGCCGATCTGGAGTGGAAAGAGGCCACCGCCGACCATCCGCCTTTTGGCAAGATGAAGGTGCGTCTGAAGAAAGAGATCGTGACCATGGGCCAGCCGGATGTCGATCCGCGCGCCCGCGTCGGCAACTATGTCGAACCCGAGGAATGGAATGATCTGATCCGCTCGGACGATGTGGTCGTGATCGACACGCGCAACGACTATGAGGTGGCGATTGGCACGTTTGAGGGCGCAATAGACCCTGAAACTGCCAGCTTCCGCGAATTTCCCGACTGGTGGGAGCAGAACAAGGACCGATTCCACAATAAGCGTGTCGCGATGTTCTGCACTGGTGGTATCCGCTGCGAGAAATCCACCAATTTTCTGCTGGGGCAGGGGGTCGAGGATGTCTATCACCTTAAAGGTGGCATCCTACGCTATCTCGAAGAAATGCCCGCTGAGGACAGCACCTGGCAGGGCGAGTGTTTCGTCTTCGACAATCGTGTGTCGGTTGGCCACGGTCTGGTCGAGGGGCCGCATAACTTGTGCCACGGGTGCCGCCGCCCGATCCTGCCCGAAGATGTGAAGCGCCCGGAATATGAACATGGCGTGTCTTGCCATCTCTGCGTGGATGAGACGTCGGAGGCCGACAAGATGCGGTTCCGCGAGCGGCAGAAACAGATCCTCCTGGCCCGCGCGCGTGGCGATGAACATCTGGGCAGCGTCTGAATTCCGCTTGCAGGTCGGCGGGGAATCCCGATGATTGTCGCCGGATTGCTGTGATGGAGTTTCAATGACCCGCAAACCGACAACTCTGGCGGAATGGAAATCGACCTTTCTAGCCGCTGCTGGGTTGGTGCTGGCCAGTTTCCTGGCATGGTTCGGCCTGTCGCGGTTGAGTGAGACCACCGCTGGGGACACGATCGGCACCATTGCCTCGGTCGCGTTGCTGATCTGGTTGGTGTCGCAGTCGTGGTACTACATGACCCAGGTGAAATCGCCGCGCAGGTTGTTGTTCCTGATGGGTGTTTCTTTCATTCAGGTCGTGCCGTTCCTGTTTGCTGCCGTCTATGGGGCCTTTGGCTACAACGACAATTGCGTTCTCGGGGCGGAAGGCCCTGCCGATATCCTGTATTTCTCATATGTCACCTTCACGACGGTTGGGTATGGCGACATGAGCCCCACAGGCCTTTGCCGCGGCTTGGCCGTGTCCGAGGCCGTAACAGGCTATATTCTCTTGGGCATGTTCGTTGCGGCAGCCGTGTCGCTCTATTCGCGAAACCACGCGCATTAAATCGTTTTGCGTTTTACCTAAGGCTTAGCCATCGAAATGCGCATTCGACCGCCGGGAGAGGCAGCGCATTGCGATTCAAATCAAACGCAAAACGATCTTGGCTCTATTTATTCTGGTCGATCCAAAGCGACATCAACTGCTTGTCGCGAAAGCAATCGGACGGGATCGGGCGACGTTTGCTGCGCGATATCCGTTCAGCAAAGGCGACCTGTTTGCCGGTCGGGTAGTTGGCAAAGGGCGATGGATCCTCGGGCTTGTGGGCCGATATCCAAGCCGACATGGACTTGCGGTCCCGCTGCGCCTCAACCGGGATTTCCAGTGCGGTCTGCTCGGCGATGGCGCGGGCATAGCGCATCTGCCGGTCAGTCACGGGCAGCAGGTGGTAGTCGTTCGAAGGGCCGTTCAGGGCCTGATTTCGGGCGTGATAAGACATCGGAATGTTCCTCTGACTATGTGGAACATAAATAGAACATTAACTGTTTTTTTCAAGGGCACGGCGATTCACATCAGCGGGAGTTTGCCGTGATTCAGTTTCATTGACTGACCAATCAACAAAAGATACACGCTTGGGAAATTGCTTCGGAAAAGGAACCCGGCATGAAATTTCAGCCCAAGGCGAGCCATTTCATCAATGGCGCATATGTCGAAGACACCAACGGCGCGCCGATTGATGTGATCTACCCCGCAACGGGTGAGGTCATTGCCCGGCTGTATTCAGCCACGCCCGAGATCGTTGATCAGGCTCTGAACAGTGCAAAGGCGGCGCAAGCGGAATGGGCGGCCATGTCGGGCACCGAAAGAGGCCGCGTTCTGCGCCGCGCCGCAGACATCATGCGCGACCGCAATCACGACCTCTCGGTTCTGGAAACACATGACACCGGCAAACCCCTGCAAGAGACGCTGGTGGCCGACGCGACCTCGGGCGCGGATGCGCTGGAGTATTTCGGAGGGCTGGCCGCATCCCTGACCGGTGAACACATCCCTCTAGGCGGTGGCGATTTCGTCTACACCATCCGCGAGGCGCTGGGCGTTTGCGTCGGGATCGGCGCGTGGAACTACCCAACCCAGATCGCCTGTTGGAAGGGCGCGCCGGCGTTGGCCTGCGGAAATACGATGGTGTTCAAACCGTCTGAAACGACCCCGCTCTCTGCGTTAAAAGTGGCCGAGATCCTGATCGAGGCAGGCGCACCCAAAGGCATTTACAACGTGATTCAGGGCTATGGCGATGTAGGCGCATCGCTGGTGACTGATGCGCGCGCCGCCAAAGTGTCGCTGACCGGCTCGGTGCCGACCGGCCGCAAGGTTTATGCCGCAGCCGCCGAAGGCATGAAGCACGTGACCATGGAGTTGGGCGGCAAATCCCCCATGATCGTGTTTGATGACGCCGATATCGAAAACGCGGTCTCGGGCGCGATTCTGGGCAATTTCTATTCCTCGGGTCAGGTCTGTTCGAACGGCACACGCGTGTTCGTGCAAAAAGGTATCAAAGAGGCGTTTCTGACCCGCCTGTCCGAACGTCTGGCCACCACCAAGATCGGCGATCCGCTGGATGAAGAGGTCAACTTTGGCCCCATGGTCAGCGAAAATCAGATGAACATCGCGCTGGGCTATGTGGAAAAGGGCAAAGCCGAAGGCGCGCGTCTGGTTTATGGAGGAGAACGGATCGAGGGCGAGGGGTTCTATATGCAACCCACCGTGTTCGCCGATGTCACCGACGACATGACCATCGCCCGCGAAGAGATCTTTGGCCCGGTCATGTCCGTTCTGGATTTCGACACCGAAGAAGAAGTCTTGGCCCGCGCCAATGACACTGAATTCGGTCTCGCGGCTGGGGTCTTCACCAACGACCTGACCCGCGCCCATCGCATCGTCGCCGAGTTCGAGGCCGGGACTTGCTACATCAACACCTACAACCTCGCCCCGGTTGAGGCGCCGTTTGGCGGCTCCAAGATGTCGGGTGTCGGTCGCGAGAACTCGAAGCTCGCCATCAACCATTTCAGCGAGATGAAAACCGTCTACGTCTCGATGAACGATGTCGAGGCGCCTTACTGATCAGGTGTCTTGTTGGCGCTCTATCCTTCGCAATACTTGAGGGGCAGAGCGCTTTTCTATCGTGATCTGGAATCTTGTTTTCGCTGAGTATCGTCATGGGGTGCAATTGCGTTTTTCGTAGGTTTCGCAGACCGCCGATGTTCATTCTTTTTCAGAACGACTAAGCGCGCCTGAGACCCATATCCCAAATCGCACAAGATGTAGGCTCAGGGTTCCAACCCAGTAGATGCCGGTCACGGCGAGAGCAACGGCTCAGAGATAAACAAGTTTAGACATCGGTCTTTACCTCATTTTCCAAGCCGTGAACCATGCACAGGCTCGGAAAGCAAAATGTCTTGTGCCGAGGCGCTTTTGGGAAAGTCTTGTTTTCGGAACGTCTCAGCACGTCGCCCACTTCCTTGGACGGCGGTGTAAAGTCGGTCATGTTTCTTTGTGGCAAACGGTCGAAGGAACGCGCGAAGTCCCGTCAGAATTTTCATCAAGATATTTATTCAGCGTCGCACTAAGGGGAACTAAGCTAATAGAGTGAAAATAAATTATCGGAATGTGCGCTAGACTTTTGGTGTCATTGGTTGGGATCTGCCCCCTCATTGGGCGCGTGCTCAGGATCGGAGAGCAAACCGAAAAGGTCGGCAATATGCGTTCGGGTCTCCTCACTGTCGGCCAGTAAGCTATTGGCGTCTGCCAGAGGCGTCCCAAGAAGGCGACGAGGCGGTGAGGCGAGTTTCTCTGATATCTCGGCTAGGTCCGCAAATCGACTTTCAGGCTCAATATTTTCGGGCAATCCAGCCAACCAGAAATACCGGTTCGCAACCTTGGTTTCACCGAGGTCTCGGTACAAGTCTGCTGTCGCGCTCAGATCACCGATCGCCGCCAGGGCCTGAACGCGCAGGGTATCGGCGGCCGCTGAAGCATCATCGGAAAGTTCCAGCATCGCTTTGTGCGGTTTTTGGTCCAACAGTGCCGCGCGCGCGCGCAATCGGGCGCGTTGGGATCGATCCGTCGTGTCATGCGTCCGGTTTGCAAAGGCAGAGCTTTGAGCCGCAAATCCTAAAGCGCCCAACCGATCTGACACCGCAATAGCGGCTTGCGTTGTCAAAGCCTTCGAGTCGCTTTCGGACAGGGTCAGTACCTGTTTCAGAAAGGCTACATCGTTTGACCTTTCTTTCAGAAGATGTATGTGACGGTTTAGGACATCCGCCCGATCAACACCCTCGGGCAGGCCTTGGATCAGATCGTAGGCTGCATCGAATTCAGTGTTCAAACTCAACGCGACAATATGTGCGTGCTGCATCATTGGTCCGGTTTCAGATCCACGAAACTCCAACGCGTAGGCTGCGGCGAGGGCAACGTCCTGCGGGGATACCGCCCCCCGCTCTGCCCAGCGTTTCTCGATCAAGCGCGCCAAGGCCAGAGGGGAATCTGTTGCGGTTTCCGGCGTAGAAATCACCTCTTCCAAGATGGCATCGGCCACCTCAGAGTCGCCTGCGGCCTGAGCGATCTGAGCCTTGGCAACGCTGGGTTGTTCCTCCGTTTCAACGCGGTCAACGGAACGCATCACCCGCCGCGCCGCCTCCAACTTATCTGCTTCGACCAAAATCGATGACAGTCTTGGGCCCAAACTGCGGCGCAAATGTCGGGGAAGGCTGTAGAAAGATTGCTCGATCGCGCCCAGATCGGCATCCGGGCTCAGCGTTTGCATGCTGAGTAGTGACCAGAGAGCCGCATCGCTACTACAGCGCTGAAGGCCCCGAAACGGACTATCTTCTGCGGGCTTACGGTGATCCACAAGCCCAGCTATGGCTTGCACCCAGCTTTGCTCTTCGGGATGGTCTTCAACCAGAGCAAGCGTGGAGACAGCTTCTGCTCCGAACCCGAAATAAGCGTAGAGTTTCGCTAGCTTGAACGCCAGATTGGTGTCCACGCGGTCAAACTCCTGATACAAGCCAGAGCGCAGATCGGCGATCTGTTCGTCAAACGGGCGCGCGTCGGACCATGTGTCGAACCCCAGCCGAGCGCTGCTGATGCAAGCGGGACGTTTTTCAATTTGAGGGATATTGGGGCCAAGTAGACCTTCCAACTCGTCCACAATCGTTGAGACTTTCATATTCGCTGCAAAATTCGGCAGCACGTTCGTGTTGTTCGGAGGTGTTGATGTGCGGGGGCCAATGGCGGCCAGGTCCAGGTCAAGGACCTCTCGGTCGGCACCTTGCAGTAGCCTGGCTGAGAGTTGATCTTTGAAGCCCTGTTGGTTCAGCGTCAAAAGCGGCAAGACTAAGGGTTCAGGCGGATCTTCTACTCCCGACGGCGGCAGAGACGGTGGCAAAGGGATGTTGGCAGTCAAAGGCGGAAGCAAAGTGCCTTGCGAAATATCCACGACGATCATTGATTGTTGAAACAGAAAGGCCGTGGCCACGCAGTCGCAGCCAAACTCTAAATCAAGTGCGGCACCTGGTTCCGATTGAGAAAGGGCTGACAAGCGATTTGATGTCAGCCTTCCAAAAACGCCTTCTGTCTGAAAGAGGACGTCGTCGATTAAAACGGTCAGCCTCGCCCCGTTTTTTCGGCGCGCAAGAACCCATCCGGTGCCCGGCGGAACCTTTACGACGAGGCGGGTATGGCTGTCATGTTCTCCTGACCGGACAACCAGCGTTTCAGCAGTGGCCGATGTTGCCACTGCGATCAGGATCGACGTGAAGAGAGCTAGGCCTTTCATGCCGCCGCCTGTTTGAGTTCCTTGAGAGCATCCTCAAGTTCCGAGAAACCGGGCCGGTTGTGGGTTGGTGTGTTCTGGCGGCCGACTTCGATGCACATGGCGGCATTGTGGTTGTGCAGGTTGGCGACCAAAACCTCTTTGATCAACTGGTAGAAGTGATTGTCTTCTTCCACGACGGTTTTCAGTTTGCCTGCAAAGGGACCCACCAGGCCATAAGCCAGAAATACTCCCAGGAATGTCCCGACCAGAGCTCCCCCGATCAGCTTGCCCAGAACCTCAGGCGGCTGGTCGATTGACCCCATCGTTTTGATCACGCCCAGAACGGCGGCGACAATCCCGAGGGCGGGCAAGCCGTCGGCGACGGTTTGCAGCGCATGGCTGGAATGCATGGCGTGATGAAAATTGGCCTCCATCCGTTTATCCAGAACTTCTTCGACCTGATGGGGGTCATCATAGTTCAGCGCAGCCGAGCGCATCGTGTCGCAGATCAGGTCCACGGCTTCCTTGTCGGACTGGATTTTCGGGTAGACGGAAAACAGACTCGAGTTCTCGGGGTCTTCAATGTGCTGTTCAACCTCGACCGGGTTTGCGCGTGCGATGCGGATCAAAGAGAATAGAAGGCACAGAAGGTCACGGTAGTCTTCGGGTTTCCATTTTGCCCCCTTGAAGACCTTGCCCATGTCTTTGATCGTATGTTTGATCCCACCCATATCGTTGCTGATCAAAAAGGCACCAACAGCGGAGCCGCCGATCATCATCATCTCAAACGGCAGGGATTTCATGATAATCGTCATCTTGCCGCCCGCAGCCAGATAGCCGCCGAACACCATCACAAAGATGACAACAATTCCAACAATTCCAATCATTTGAGATCTCCGACAAGTATCCAAATAGCCTTGATAAGCATGCGATTATTCCTGTGGCGCATTGGCATTTCGACCCGCCATGACGACACTGATCGTATAGGCAGCTTCGGGGCTGAGGCCGGCCAGCACGCCCGCTGCGGCATCGGCGGGCATGCGCGACAGGAAACCGGCCGCAAAGCTGGGATGCATCGTCTCGAACAGGGCGGCGGCATCTTTGGGTTTCATGTTTTGGTAGACGTCCGTCAGCCGGGTCAGGTCCGTTTCAGCGGCCTTGTTCGCCAGTGCCAGTGTTTCCCGCAGGCCTTCCTCGGCTTGTTGTAGTGCAGCCAAGCGCGTTTCGATGGCCTCATGGGCAATCTCCAGCGCCTTTTCCTTTTCTTCCAAGGCGTCTTCCCGCTGTTTCAGGCGTTTTTCACGGCGCAGAAGTTCGTTCAAAAGCACCTGCAGATCCGGAGCGGGTTTTGACATAGGCGGCTCTTCGGACTTTGTTGGCTCAACTGTCTTGGCCAATGCGGGCCCGGCTTCCAGCCCAAGGCGAATCGCGGCGGAACCCATCATCAGCAGAGCAATCACCGCCAACACGCCGCCACGGGGTCGCGCCCTGCCTTTCTGCGTGACAGAGCGTTTCATTCCGCGGCCTCCACACCCTGCCGTTTGTGCCGGAAGAACATCAAACCTTCAGGTGTCTTGTTTGGTTGGTTGGCCTTGCTCTCGTCGGCGGGCGTGTCGACCACATCCGATTCCTGAGTGTCAGGTGCCTCTTCAGGCTCGGCCTTGCCCTCAGCCTCTTCATCCGGCTCTGACGATACTTCCGGCGCGGGCGGTTCAGGTGCTGCCTTTTCCTTCGGGATGACGTCATGCATTGATGCCATCATCAGTTCGAGCCGCTGCGCAACTGATTGCGCGCGTTCCGTCAGCTCTTTCAGCTCATTCCCGGACTGGTCCGAGGCAGCCCGCGCGCTGTCCAGCGACTTTTTCAACTCTTCCGCCTGGGTGGACAGCACCGCGACGGCCCCGCCCACGCCTTGCTCCAGATCCGTGAACCGTTTCAGGCGGCGTGACAGAACAAAGCAGTACAGACCGGCACCCAGCGCGCCCGCGACCAGCAAAATATCTGCAATAAGTTCCAATTTTGCCTCCTAATTCAGAACAAATTCCATCACCAGAACGTCGCGCACACGACCCTCTCCGACGACGATGTCAATGCGCCGCAGCAGATGCCCCCGGATACGTACCAGCGCTAAGGAGTCTTCGAGGTCCGAAACCTCTAGCGCCCGAAGATATCCGTTCAGCACATCCATGATTCGCGGCTGCATTTTTTCCACATCACTGATGTAGGCCGAGTTAACTTCGAGCTGCGCGTGGAATTTCAGATGCCGCGACTCACCCGCATTTACCGACAGAATCACCGGCGGAAGATCGACGAATCCCACATCCGGCAGGGCCTTGGCCGGTTTGTCTTTGTCTGCGTCCAGAGATTCCGCCTTTTCGGGTTTTGCCCCAAAGGGCAACAGCCCGGACGTGGTCGCGTAATAGCCGCCTCCCGCCCCGACGAGCGCCAGAACCACCCCGACGATCAGACCCATTTTCCCTGATTTCTTAGGGGCTTCTGCCTCTTCCGCTGTAGCGTCAGTCATGACGTCCTCATTCATTCGATCTGAAGCTGTCATAACCCGGCAAGGACTAACCGATTGTTAAGGGCAATCGTTCAAACAAGGGTTGCGCCGGGCAGAATGTCGGCGAGTCGGAGGTGAGCGTGCAGCAGATCGGAACTGTCTGGGCAAGTTTTGACAGGCGAAAGCAAATCATAGTCGTCGGCGCGGTTGCGCTGGTGTTTCTGGGTGTTCTCGGGATGTCCCGTCTTGTGACGGCACCCTCTATGACCCTTCTTTATGCAGGGCTGGAAAGCGGAGCTGCGGGCGATATCGTGCGTGCACTCGATCAGCGCGGCGTCACATATGAGATCAGGGGCGGCTCAATCTTCGTGCCCGGTTCGCAGCGGGACGAGCTGCGCATGACCCTGGCCAGCGAAGGCCTGCCAGCAAATGGCAATCGTGGCTATGAGCTGCTCGATTCGCTGAGCGGGTTTGGCACCACGTCGCAGATGTTCGATGCCGCCTATTGGCGCGCAAAAGAAGGTGAGCTGGCGCGCACCATCGTCGGGGGTCCTCATGTCAATCAGGCGCGGGTGCATGTCGCGAATGGCTCGGCCAACCCGTTTCAGCGTAGCGTTGCGCCCACGGCCTCGGTCTATCTGGTTCCATCGGGCGCGCAGATAACTGGCGATCAGGCCAAGGCGATTCGCTTTCTGGTCGCCTCGGCGGTCAGCGGGCTAGCGCCGGAAAACGTGACGGTTGTGGATTCGAACGGCGCCGTGATTGGCGGAACGGACACGGCGGTTGCAGCTGACTCGGCGGATGACAAATCCCGTCAGTTGCGTGAACGCGTGCTGCGCCTTGTCGAGGCGCGCGTGGGCACCGGAAACGCTGTGGTTGAGGTCAGTGTCGACACGGTAACCAAGACCGAATCCATCCGCGAACGCCGCTTTGACCCCAAAGGGCGGGTCGCGATCAGCACGGATGTCGAGGAACGCTCGGACAGTGCGCGCAATCAGTCTAGCGATGTGACGGTTGCCTCCAACCTGCCGGATGGTGACGGCGCGGGCGGGGACGAATCGAACTCAAACGCGACGCAAACCCGCGAGCGCGTGAACTATGAGGTCTCAGAAACGGAGCTTGAGGTTCACAACATACCCGGAGCCATCAAGCGCCTGACAGTCGCAGTGTTGGTCAATGGCCTCCGGTCGGTAGATGAAAACGGGGCGGAAAGCTTTGAGCCCCTGCCTCAGACCGAGCTTGACGCGCTTGAGGAGCTGGTGGCTTCAGCCGTTGGCTTCGATGCAGCTCGGGGCGATGTGATCACGTTGAAATCGCTTGATCTGCCGGTGGTAGAGCCGCAGGGAACGCTTGTTTCGTCCTCCCTGTGGCAGAATATTCATCTGGACGCGATGTCTCTGATCCAGATGGCTGTGCTCGCGGCGGTTTCGCTGGTTCTGGCCTTGTTCGTCATTCGCCCGATCCTGATGAAACCGGCGGTAGCCTCAGCTTTGTTGCCTGCAGGTGGTGGTGAAACTCAAGGTACCCAGGTTTTGGTCGGTGAGATCGCGCCAGATGAGTCGGCTGAGTTCACGGCTCTGCCGGGGCAGGCGCAGTCGTCCGGCGTGCCGGTGCTTGGGTCGGACAGCAACGCAGATCCCGTGGATCGGTTGCGGGCGATGATTGGCGACAAACAGGAAGAAACGGTCGAAATCCTGCGCAGTTGGCTTGAAGAAGGTGAGGAGCGGGTCTGATGTCGATTGCTCACCTTCTTGAGGATTTCACCGCGCAGGTCGAAGGCGGCAAGCTGCATCTTCTGGATGAAGACGCGCTGGAGGAACAGCGCCTGGCCGCCTTCGAACAAGGCTACGGGGCCGGATGGGAAGACGCTGTTCAAGCGCAGGAGCAGAACCGGGGCCAGGTCTCGGCAGAACTGGCCAAGGCGTTGGAAGACATGTCCTTTACCTATCACGAAGCGCTGACACGTATGACCCTGTCGCTGGAGCCGATGTTCCAAAGCCTAGTGAACTTGGTGCTGCCAGATTGTATCGACCGCAGCTTTGCTCACCGCCTGTCGGAACAGCTGCAAGACATGGCACGAACCCAGATCGACCAACCCATCCAGATACTTGTGCCAGGAGGGCGCGCAGCCGAGGTCGAAGATTTGCTGTCATCGGATATGCCACAGCCCCCGCGCGTGATTGAGGATTCCTCGCTGCAACCCGGACAAGCGCGGCTGCAGGTCGGTATCTCGCGACGCGAGGTGGATTGCGTGGATCTGCTGACCTCGGTGCAGCAGGCATTTGACTCCTACATGTTTGAGGCGAAAGAGGCTTTGACCCATGACTGATACCCAATCCCAGAAAACCAACCCTTTTGATGCTGTCCCGATCGAAGTCACCGTTTCTGTCGGCCGCGCCCGCCCGCTGATCCGGGACCTGCTGAATATGGGTGAAAATGCGGTGTTGACGCTGGACAAACGGATCGAAGACCCCGTGGACCTATATGTCGGGGATCAACTGGTTGCTCGCGGTCTTCTGGAAGAGATGGATGGCGATCAGGCCGGTCAACTGGCCGTACGTCTGACCGAAATCGCGGATTTGCAGAACGGGATCGGCTGATGCGCCTGTGGCTCTGGCTGATTGTGGCGGTGGTGGCTACGCTGCCCTCGCTGGCTGCGGCTCAAGACGTGACCCTGTCGCTTGGGGAAGGTGGGTCCATCTCGGCCCGGACGATCCAGTTGATTTTGCTGATCACCGTTCTCAGCGTCGCTCCGGGGCTGGCGATCATGATCACCTGTTTTCCATTTCTGATCACGGTTCTCGCGATCCTGCGGCAGGGTATTGGGTTACAGCAATCTCCGCCGAATATGCTGATCGTCAGCCTTGCTCTCTTCCTGACCTATTTCATCATGGAGCCGGTTTTTACCGAAGCCTGGACCGTGGGTATTGAGCCTCTGATCACCGAAACGCTTGAGGTTGAAACGGCGCTGGAACGTGCCCTGAACCCGTTCCGAGAGTTCATGGCCGCGCGACTGGATGTGGAGACGTTTCAATCCATGGCCGCTCTGCGCCCCGGAGGTGAGGGGATGGTCCTGTCTCCGGATGCTCCACTTTCTGTTCTGATGCCATCCTTCATGTTGTCTGAAATCGCTCGGGCGTTTCAGATCGGGTTCCTGATTTTCCTGCCTTTTCTGATCATTGACCTAGTTGTGGCCGCCGTCTTGATGTCGATGGGCATGATGATGGTGCCGCCTGCAATCGTCTCGCTGCCGTTCAAGCTGGCGTTTTTCGTGATCGCAGATGGATGGGCTTTGATCGCCAGCGCTTTGGTCCGAAGTTACATGCCCTAGAGGGTCCGCGGGCTGGGCGTGGAGCGGGGTACAAGCTTAGTTTTAGTGAGAGCTTTGGAAAGCGGCGCATCAACTTCTGCGCGTGTTAGGTCACAAGGTAAAATAACTTTCTTGTGGGTATAGAAACGAAGACGCCTCCGACGTACAGAGCGCGGAGGCGTTTAAGCACACAAAAAGGCGGTGCTACCCGGTTCTGTTGAGGTCTTTGATCAGCTGGTTCAAGTTGCCTTTACGCGCATCCAGCATCGCCCCGATTTCGGTGCGTTCGGTCAGCAGCAAGTTCACTCCCTCAATGAACATGTTGTAGAACTTATCGCGACCGGATTTGTCAGAAACCAGGAAGGTCACGTCAAAGGGCGACGATCCCCGCAGCTTGACCGAGGTGCGCACTTCATAGCCGGCTTTGATTCGGCGCGCGTTTCGTACATCCACCTGGCCGCCAATGAATTCGCGGAATCGGCGTCCGTATTTGCGCGAGATATAGCCTTGGAACGCCTTGGTGAATTGTCTCAACTGCGCCGGAGAGGCAGAACGGGCGTCCGCCCCAAGCGCATAGCGCGCCATGATCGGAACATCAGCGTATTGCACGAAAATCTTTTCGAAATCGCGCAGCATGGCTTTTTCCGACTTGCCCGAGGCGATCACGCGGTTGATATCCGCGACAACACTGTTGACCAGCTGTTTGGCGCCCGCCTCGGTCAGGGCCAGAGCGGGCAAGGGCAGGGCAACAATAGCTGCTCCGGCCACAGAGGTTTTCAGGAAATGTCTTCGGTTTAAAGCGTTACTCAGCATAAGGGTCCTCGTAGGGGTCGAGAAGGGGGTCACTAACAGGGTCGGTTCCGGCGTCGGCATATGGATCGTTGTAGAGATCCAAGAAGGCGTCCTCGTCGTCGCGTGCCAATTCGAAGCGGCGGTTTTGCAGGTAGATCAGTCGGGCCTGCGCATAGCTGTCGGCACTTTCGTAGAGAATCGAGTCCACTGTATCAGAAAAACGACCCCGATCCCCCATCCGACGTACGACTTCGGCATAAACCCCCAGGTTGTCCGCAGGGCGTACCGGCGTGAAGTTGATAGGGTTCGAGAACAGATTGATTATAACGCCTACAGCGTCGCGGGTGGTCGATGGGCCATAGAAAGGCAGCTCAACATAGGCGCCTTCCCCAACACCCCAGACGTGCAAGGTTTCGCCGAAATCCGTATCGACAGGGGGCAGGTTCAGCTCATCTGCGGGTGCCGACAGGCCAAAGCCACCGACGGTCATGTTAATCACGAACCGCAACAAGGCGTTGCCCATTTGCTTGGGGTTTCCCTGCAGCAGGTAATCCACCGCTTGACCGGGCAGAGAGATGTTTTCCGCAAAGGTACTGAAGCTGGTCACCATCGGATCAGGGACGATCTTCACATAGCCTTTCGAGGCCGGGCGAAACAGAAACCGGTCGACGCCAAGGTTGAACTTGTGAATGCCCCTGTTGGCGTTTTCATAGGGGTCGAAAATCTCTCCCCGAGCAGCCTGTTCCGGGGGTTGCGTCGCACAGGCCGACAACACAGCCATAAGTGACAGAACAACAAGATGTTTGAAGCCAAATTTGCTCAACACGGTCTTAGCTACTCCAATACGGCCCGGCACGACTCTTGGGCGATCAATCAATACCTGCGTGTCCAACCGACACAAGTTGTTGTCACATAGAGGTTTCAGAGCTTGAATGAAACACATAGCGTTAAACCCGGTAAATCAACGAAGGTAAAGTGACACGACTTCAACAGTTCGAAATAGGACAGGATATGCCCACTGAACGCGACGGTCAGAAAAATCGGTTTCCGGCTTTCCCAGCGGCATCATCCCGGTTAGCGTCCGCCCGAGTCGATTTTGGGTGAGGACAATCACATGAGCATCTCGGAAAAACTGCAAAGCCTGGGCGTATCGCTGCCAGACGCACCGGCCCCGGCCGCAAACTATGTGCCTTTCGTGCGCGTGGGCAATATCGTCTATGTCTCGGGTCAGATTTCCAAAGCGGACGACCTGATCACCGGCAAACTGGGCGATGACATGGATGTCGACGCGGGTGCAGCGGCGGCAAAGGTCTGTGCGATCAACCTGCTGGCTCAGGTCAAAGCGGCCTGCGATGGGGATATCGAGAAGCTGGTACGGGTGATCAAGCTGACCGGTTTTGTGAACTCGACTGCTGATTTCACCGCGCAGCCGCAGGTGATCAACGGTGCGTCCGATTTCCTGGTTGAGGCGCTGGGCGAGGCGGGTCGTCATTCCCGCTCGGCGGTTAGCGCTGCATCACTGCCGCTGGGTGTTGCTGTCGAAATCGAAGGTATTTTCGAAGTCCAATGACACCTGCTCTGCCGCCTGTGTTCCTTGAGGCCCCGATCTCGCACCGGGCGCTGCATGACAAAACAAATAACCGCCCGGAAAACAGCCGGGCGGCCATTCGTGCCGCGATCGATGCCGGTTACGGGATCGAGATTGACCTGCAGCGGACCTCGGACAACCGTGCGATGGTGTTTCATGACTACGACATGGCGCGTCTGACCGGGCAGTCTGGACCGATCCAGCAGGTCTCGGCCGCGCGGGCGCAGGCCACGCAGCTGCTGCATGCCGAGGATGGCATTCCCACCCTCGACGCTGTGCTTGAGATGGTCGCGGGCAAAGTCCCGCTGCTGATTGAGCTCAAGGATCAGGACGGAGCCATGGGCACCAATGTCGGCCCGCTTGAGGCGGACGCTGTGCGGGCGCTAGAAGGCTACGACGGTCCAGTGGCGTTGATGTCATTCAACCCCAACAGCGTGGCCGAGCTTGCCCGCCTGGCCCCGCGTGTGCCACGTGGGATCGTGACTTGTTCCTACAAGCCCAAGGTCGAACTGTTGCCGCAATCGGTGTGCGATCACCTGCGCGATATTCCCGATTTCGACCGGGTTGGGGCCAGTTTCATCAGCCATGAGGTTCATGATCTGGACCGCCCGCGCGTGGCCGAGCTGAAAGCGCGCGGTGTGCCGATTCTGTGTTGGACGGTAAAGTCGCATGAACAAGAGGCAGAGGCCCGCGCCGTTGCCGACAATGTGACCTTTGAGGGGTATCTGGCCAAGCATCCGGGTTGAACCTGTCGCACCTCGTCACAGATAAAGACCAGACGCGGAGGGCACATGGATCAGGCGCAGATCGAAATTCAGGTACTTGGATCACTCTCGCAAATCTCTGCGGCCGAGTGGGATGCCTGCGCTTGCCCCGAAACAGCAGATGGCGGGCATCCGCTGGATCCCTTTACCACGCACCGGTTTTTGCTGGCTCTGGAAAATAGCAGCTCGGTTGGGCGGGGCACCGGGTGGCAGCCTCAATATCTGACGGCCTACCTGGATGGGATGTTGATCGCGGCGGCGCCGATGTATGCCAAATCGCACAGTCAGGGTGAGTATATCTTCGACCACAGCTGGGCCCATGCGTACGAAAACGCGGGCGGGCGGTACTATCCCAAACTACAGATTGCGGCCCCTTTCACGCCCGCCACCGGGCGGCGCTTTCTGG
This sequence comes from Ruegeria sp. CK3, assembly GCF_056536565.1. NCBI lineage: Bacteria > Pseudomonadati > Pseudomonadota > Alphaproteobacteria > Rhodobacterales > Roseobacteraceae > Ruegeria > Ruegeria sp. CK3. The sequence continues at coordinate 72,600 of NZ_JBQFPV010000013.1, read as the reverse complement.
TGCGCCCGGGATATGAAGGGATTGGGATGTCTGCGCTGGTGCAGGGCGCTGTGCAACTGGCGGCAGACAATCAGGTCTCGTCGCTTCACGCGACCTTCTGCACTGAGGATGAGGCGCTGGCGGGTGAGCAGATGGGCCTGATGCTGCGCAGCTCACAGCAGTTTCATTGGTTGAATGACGATTACGCGGATTTCGACGGCTTTCTGGCGGCGTTGTCCTCGCGCAAGCGCAAGAATATCCGCAAGGAGCGTGCTCAGGCCAATGGCTTCGGTGGTGAGATCCGTACCTTGTCCGGTGATGACCTGCGGCCCGAGCATTGGGATGCCTTCTGGCGGTTCTATCAGGACACCGGCGCGCGCAAATGGGGATCACCTTACCTGACGCGCCAGTTCTTTGATATCGCGCAGGAAACGATGGCCGGTGATATGGCTTTGGTGCTGGCAGAACGCGATGGGTATCCCATTGCGGGGGCACTGAATTTCATCGGGCGTGAGACGCTCTATGGTCGCTATTGGGGCTGTGTGGAACATCATGCCTGCCTGCATTTCGAGCTGTGCTATTATAGGGCGATCGACTTTGCCATCGCGCATGGCATGCAAAGGGTCGAAGCCGGAGCGCAAGGTGAACACAAGCTTGCACGTGGCTACCTGCCAACACGCACGCACAGCCTTCATTGGATTGCCGATCCGGGATTCGCCGATGCCGTCAAAAAATTTCTGGACGCCGAAGGCCGCGCGGTGGGAGAAGAGATTGAGATTCTGACGGATTACGGTCCGTTCAGAAAATCGAACCCGGAGGAACAGCAATGACCGAGCTTTTGTCGACCGAGACCCGTGGCCCCCTTCTTGATCCGCTGTTCAACAATGGCTGGACGATGGTTGAAGGCCGGGATGCGATCACCAAAACGTTCATCTTTGATAATTTCGTCGCGGCCTTTGGATGGATGACCCAAGTGGCGATCTGGGCCGAAAAATGGAACCACCATCCCGAATGGTCCAACGTCTACCGCACGGTTGAGGTCGTGCTGTCCACCCATGACGTCGGCGGGTTGTCTTCGCTGGATGCGAAACTGGCGCGCAAGATGGACGGACTGGTCTAGTCGCGATCCTGTCCGGACCCGATGCCGCCAGCCAAGGATGCCGTGATCGCCATCTGGCGGAACTCATCCGGCGTGACCGTGCCACTACTTACGTCGATATTGCCCGGAATGCGGGTCGTTTTGTTGCCGATAGACCGGACACTGCGCGCCGCTGGGTTGATGTCCAGACACCGCCTCTCATAGCAGGTCAGCCCGCTGGTGTTGATCTGAATACGGGCCTGCCCGTCGGGACCGGTCACAACCGGGGCCTGCGGTACGTCACAAGCGGCCAATACGGCCAGCGCGCCGATCCAGATCCATCTGTTCATCTCACCCTCCGGGGTTAGTCCAACCGGCCGTTTCCATCCTTGTCCGCAGAGTCGAAATCGTTGCTCATCTGCGCATCGTATTCCGTCCTTGAGATAAGGCTGTCGCCGTTCCGGTCAACGTCCTGAAATTGCTTTATGTCCAGGAAGGGTTTGGCCTCGGACAGGCCGAGCGTGCCGTTCTTGTCTTCGTCCATCGCCTGAAAGGCGTAGTCTGAAAAGGCATTGAACTCGTCCTTGGACAGGAAGCCATCATTGTTCGCATCGATGGCTGTCAGCTCTTTTTCATTCAACTCTGCCACGTCGTCCGAAGCTGCGGCACTGGCCATCACAAGCGCGGTGATACAGAATATTCTTTTCATAGCCGTCCCCCTCAACATGCGAATCTTGCGCCACTGATACTTCCGGTAGCCGCACCTGCACCCGTCAGAATGGACTTGCCTGAACCGCCTCCGAACTGATTGCCGATTGCACCTCCGATCAACGCGCCACCCAAGGTACCGCTCAGGCAGGCGATTTCATGTTGCCGTGCCGCTTGTTGCTGTGGTGTCGGGGCCGGGCCGCAAGCTGCAAGAAGGCTTGCGCCGCCCATAATGAGTGAAATGGCTTTGAGATACATAAACATACTCCCCAGCTATGTGCCTTTGATAATCGCACACTGGGGAGTTGTATCAAGTCAAATTGGGTTCGGACGGCCCGGCTTAGCCGGTGCCGAACAGCGTCAGATTACTTCGAGCAAGCCTTCACCGGCGGAAATCTCGCAAGCGCCGGGGCTTTCTTCCAAGTTTAGCGCAGTGACCTTGCCGTCTTCGACCAGCATCGCATAACGCTGCGAACGCGCCAGCAGCCCGGCTGGTGGGGCGTCGAAATCCATGCCGATGGCCTTTGTGAACTCGGACGCGGCGTCGCCCAGCAGGGTCAGGCCGGCCTCGGTTGCGCCGGTCGCTTCGCCCCAGGCTTTCATCACGAACGGGTCGTTCACGGAAATGCAGATGATCTCATCCACGCCCTTGGCTTCGAACTGATCCTTGGTGCGCATGAAGCTGGGCACATGGGCCGAATGACAGGTTGGCGTGAACGCGCCGGGAACGGCAAAGATCACCACTTTGCGGCCCGCGGTTTTGTCGGAAATCCGAACCTCTTCGGGGCCTTCCGCACCCATTTGGGTCAGCGTGGCGTCGGGCAGCATCTCACCTGTCGTAATCATTTATCAGCTCCTGTCGTTTGGATTTGCAGAGTCGGGCTATGCCGCAATATAGGTGGTCGGACAGAAGTAACCATTAGAATTCGACAGGGTGTGATGAACATGAGCCATATTGTCGTGATCGGCGCCGGGCAGGCCGGATCGTCGCTTGTTGCAAAGCTGCGCAAGGATGGGTTTGAAGGTGATATCACCCTCATCGGGGCCGAGCCGCATCTGCCCTACCAGCGCCCACCCTTGTCCAAGGCCTATCTGCTGGGCGAGATGGAGCTGGAGCGTCTGTTCCTGCGCCCCGAAAGCTTCTACGCCGACAACAACATCACCCTGCGTCTGGGGCAGCGTGTCACTGCGATTGACCCCAAGGCCAAGACCGTAACCGTGGGGGATGAGGTCATCTCCTATGACGAACTGGCGCTTACCACCGGGTCGGATCCGCGCTACCTACCTGCCTCTATCGGAGGAGATCTTCAGGGCGTTCATGTGGTACGTGATCTGGCTCATATCGACGAGATGGAGCCTCGGGTCACTGAAGGCGCGCGCGCTCTGATCGTGGGCGGTGGTTATATCGGGCTTGAGGCCGCAGCCGTGTGTGCCAAGCGCGGGGTTAAGGTAACGCTGGTAGAAATGGCCGAGCGTATCCTGCAACGCGTCGCCGCCAAGGAAACCAGCGACTATTTCCGCGCGCTGCATACGGGTCACGGCGCGGACATCCGCGAGGGTGTGGGCCTTGATCGCCTGGTCGGTGAAAACGGCAAGGTGGTCGGCGCGGTTCTGACGGATGGAACCGAAATCGAGGTTGATTTTGTGGTCGTCGGCGTTGGCATCGCGCCGTCCAGCCAACTGGCCGAGATGGCCGGGCTTGAGCTGGACAACGGCATCAAAACCGACACGCATGGCCGCACCTCTGATCCGTCGATCTGGGCGGCGGGGGATTGCGCCTCTTTCCCGCATGGCGAGGGGCGTATTCGTTTGGAAAGCGTGCCCAACGCAATCGATCAGGCTGAGATCGTTGCTCAGAACATGCTGGGGGGGGCCAAGGACTACACTGCGACGCCGTGGTTCTGGTCGGATCAGTATGATGTCAAGCTGCAGATTGCAGGCCTGAACACCGGCTATGATCGGGTTGTGACCCGCCGGGGCGAAGGTCAGACCGTGTCGTTCTGGTACTACAAGGGTGACCAGCTGATTGCGGTCGACGCGATGAACGACCCGCGCGCCTATATGGTTGGCAAGCGCCTGATCGACGCGGGCAAAACCGCGGATCCCGCTGTGGTGGCCGATCCGGCTGCGGATCTGAAACCGCTGCTCAAAGCGTGAGGATCATCGCCGGAGAGTTCCGGGGTCATGCCTTGGCCTCGGTCGGCAAAGGGGATGCGGGTGCCCATTTGCGTCCCACCACCGACCGAGTGCGTGAAAGCCTGTTCAACGTCCTGAGCCATCAGATCGATTTTGACGGTCTGCGTGTATTGGACCTGTTCGCAGGCACCGGCGCGCTGGGGCTTGAGGCGCTATCGCGCGGGGCTGACCACATCACCTTTGTGGATGACGGGCGTGTGGCGCAGGGCCTGATCCGCAAGAATATCGACCTGACCCGCAGCGCTGACCGGACCGATCTGATCCGCCGGGATGCGACGCGTTTGGGTGAAAACCCCAATGCGCCCTACGACCTGATCTTTCTGGACCCGCCTTACGGCAAGTCTCTGGGCCAAAAAGCGCTGGCCAAGGCGTCCGAGGCAGGATGGATCGCTGAGGGGGCGTTTATCGTGTGGGAAGAAAACGCCCCGATGCAGGCACCGGATGGATTCCAGTTGTTGGACAGTCGAAAATACGGCGACACGCATATCTCACTGATGCTTCAATCACTTGATCATGTGGGTTGATCCTGACCGTCCTAATTCGTTTTTAAATTGAATTGGGGTGGCCAGCAATTTGACGCATCTCCGCCAAAATTGCGGCCAAATTCGCCTCTACGCGCCGTAGAAACGCGGAACAACCCTTAAAGGACTCTCTATGCTTTTCAGAGCTGCCCTGACCTCGGCCATCTTGCTGAGCTCCTCCCCTGTTGTTGCAGGGCAAACAAAACTCGATGCGAATGACTTTATGGTCAATTGCACCTCGTCCGTGGATCAGTCGAGCGTGACTCTGGCCCGTTCGGGCGGGTCCAATAAGGGCTACATCATGGCCGGAGAGCTGCAGGGCGAGGCGGACATTCTGCCGGGTTTGGACAACCTGACGTTTTTGCTGATTCAGGATGGTCAGGTCGTCAACTTTGCCGTTGATCTTGTGAGCCTCGAATATGACATGATGATCAAAGGCACTTCACAGCGATTTGACAGGGGCAGCTGCACGCCATCGTGATCCGGTTTTGAGGCGCGGACCGGTTTGTGCTAGGCTTCTGGTATGGACCGCGCCCTACCGCCCTTGTTCTGGGGTTTGGCTCAGGACACTGACACAGAAACCGGCCCGCCGCGCAAACCTGCACGCGCGCCGGTGTTAATCCACGACGCGATCACGCCGTGGGGGGCTGAGACGATGCTGTTGAAAGTGCTACGGGATCAGGCTGCCGATCACGAAGAATAGGTCGGATGGAACTTGCCGCCGGGTGACAGGGTAAAGAGCTCAACCCCATTTGCGGTTACACCGACCGAATGTTCGAACTGTGCCGAGAGCGACTTGTCGCGGGTCACAGCTGTCCAGTCATCGGCCAGCGTTTTGGTCTCGGGACGCCCCAAATTGACCATCGGTTCGATGGTAAAGAACATCCCTTCTTCCAGTACGGAACCGGTTCCGGGGCGGCCATAGTGCAGCACGTTTGGCGGCGCGTGGAACACCCGGCCAAGCCCGTGACCGCAGAAATCGCGGACTACACTCATGCGGTGTGCTTCCACATAGGACTGAATCGCGTGGCCGATATCGCCGAACGTGTTGCCCGGCTTGACCATCTCGATGCCTTTGAACAGTGCATCATGGGTGACCTGAATCAGACGCTCCGCCTTGCGCGGCAGTTTGCCTGCGACATACATCCGCGAGGTATCGCCGAACCAGCCGTCCACGATGACGGTGACGTCGATGTTCAGGATATCCCCGTCCTTGAGCTTTTTCTCACCGGGAATGCCGTGGCAGACCACGTGGTTCACACTGATACAGCTGGCGTGCTGGTAGCCCTTATAGCCAATCGTGGCCGAAGTCGCGCCCGCGTCCTCGACCATCTGGGTGATGATCCCGTCGATCGCACCGGTGGTTTGGCCGGGGAAGACATGTTGCGCGATGTCATCCAGTATCCGCGCGGCCAAAGCCCCTGCCGCATGCATGCCGGCAAAGTCACCTTGTTCGTAAATGCGGATACCGTCCTTGGTCAGGCGGCCACGGTGTTCTTTCATGGATGCAAGGCTCCAAATGTTTCGCGCAGTGTTCTATTTACGCTGCTTGTGCAGAAAGTTCCAGAGGGTGCAGCGTCGCAGGGCTGAACCTAGGATGCTTGACGATCCGATCCCAGGTGGACGCGTACAGCGATATAAACTAGCACGGGTAAGATAGTTCGCGGGCGCTTAAATAGAAGAAGGGCAGTCAGATGCAGAAAGCCGACCAGCTGAGGGCCGAGATTGCCACCATTAGTGAAATGCTCAAGACCGGCCGTGCTGACCGGGCACTGAAGCGTGCGGTCAAGGCCGGGAAGAAATGGCCCAAAATGCCAGCGTTTCCGCAGATGGCAGGTCTTGCATGCATTCACCAAGGGGACTTCAAACAGGCACAGACCCATCTGGAGCGCGCCTGGAAGATGGAGCCGGAGAACCCCGACCTGATCCAGAATTTCGGGCTGAGCCTTGTTCAGGGCGGCGATGCTGGCAAGGCATTGACCCTGATGAATAAAGTTGCGGCCAAGGCCCCTCTGACCCCGCCGCAACGCTATGTGCGCTCCATGGCCCTGTTGCAGGAGCGTCAGCTGAGCGAGGCGCTGGTGGATGTTGATGAGGTTCTGCGCCACCAAAACGGCAATCTACAGGCCCATTGCCTGAAGGCCGATATTCTGGATGAGATGCACCAATGGGATCAGGCCATCGACGTCCTATTGGCCGTGGCCGAGAAGCATCCGAAATTCCACTACGGTCAGCTACGACTGGCCAAGGGTCTGGTCGGTTTGGGGCGTATGTCTGAGGCGCTGACCTATGGCCGCGCCGCCCTTGCGCTGGCGCCCGAGGATCCCGAAACGCTGGAATTTGTTGCAACTCTGCCGAACTTGTCAGCTGAGGATCGGGCCGATTTGCAGGCTCGGACCTCCAAACTGCTTGAGGCGGGCAATGCCAACCGCGAGGCCGCAGCCACGGTGCATTTTGCCGCCGCCAGCCTTGCGAAAAAGGATGGCGATACCGCGACCGAGATGCTTCAGCTGCGCAAGGCGCATGATCAGTTACAGCATGGGTTTAAAAGCTGGGAAACCCGGGCCGAGAAAGCCTGCCGCCAGCGGCTGAGCGCGCCTCTGCCCGCCCCCGCCTCAGCGCCGCGCACCGATATACCGCTCCCGGTGTTTGTGGTCGGATTGCCACGCTCCGGCACCACTCTGATCGAGCGGATTCTGGCCTCACACTCCACCGTTCAGGGGTTGGGAGAGTTGGCGGGCGTGCACCACTGGGCCCGCAAGACTGAAAGCCAACCGGGTGCTGGAAGTGACGCACAGGAGCTGGCCGATTACTACGCGGGTAATTTGCCCCAGACGGCGGAAGGAACACGCGCCTTTATCGATAAGGCTCCGGGGAATTATGCGTTTCTGGGGCCGATTGCGCAGGCCTTCCCGAACGCGGTAATCCTGAACGTCATGCGCGATCCGCGCGATGTGGCGCTGTCGATGTGGCGGACGCATTTCGGAGCGGGTGGCCTGTATTACACGCATGATCTGAGCTGGATGGCAGCCGAAGCCAACCGCTATCGCCGCTATATTCAGCACTGGCATGCCGTGCTTCCGGGGCGGGTCCATGACATAAGCTACGAGCATCTGGTGAATAATCTGGAGGACGGTGCCAAGGAGCTGGCCCGGCTCTGCGACTTGCCTTTTGAACAGGCGATGCTGTCGCCCGACAAATCCTCGGATGCGATCAGAACGGCCAGCAACCTTCAGGCCCGTAAACCCGTCAACACGGCTTCGGTCGGGGGGTGGCAGGTTGTGGCCGATCACTTGGCACCGTTTGTGAAGGGGTTGGACGCCGATCTTTGGCCTGAAATTCACAAGTAGAAGTTCAAATCTCGTTGATCATCCCGCCCGCGCGTGGCCATCCGCGCCGCTTTGCGGCACGGTGCAAAGTAGAATACATCAGCGGGATCAGGGGCTGAGATGGTCAGAGCGATTACTGCTCTTCTGGTCGTTCTGACCTGCGGTTGCCGCGAAGAGGTGACGATGCTGACGCAGGATCAGCTTACGGCGCTTTTGGTACAGGATCGCAAGATTGCCCTGAACCGCGCGGGCGTCACTGGCACCGCAAGCGTGAACGCCGACCAAAGCTTTGTCGCTGAGATTCCTCGCCTGGGCCGGGACACCGGTGTTTGGTGGTTGGAGGGCGACAGGATCTGCAGTCACTGGAAGACGTTCCGCAAAGATCAAGACCTCTGCGCTGTGGTGGGGCAGGTTGAGGATGGTACCTACCGCGGTTACACACCGGGGCGAGGCTCTTATCTAGGAAAGTTTACGATCCTGCCTTAACCGATAGACCACACCTTTGTCGCATCGACATCGATCCCCTGTGGCGAGATGGCGGTGCCGACCACCAACCGCTCAACCCCCTGCGCTTGCGCTGCCTCAAAGGCCACCGAATAGGCCGGGTCGATACCGGCGGCCAGCGCGAAGCGGTCGCAATCGGTGCGTTGCACCAGATACAGCATGATCGCGCGGTGGCCCTGTTCGGCCATGGCGGCCAGTTCATGCAGATGTTTGGTGCCGCGGGCGGTGACGCTGTCGGGGAACTCGGCAAGACCGGGCTGGCGAGAGAGGGTGACGCTTTTGACCTCGACATAGGCAACCGGCAGGCCGGGCTGGGTCAGCAGGAAATCAATGCGGCTGTTCTGGCCGTATTTGACTTCGGCCCGGACGGTTTCATAAGCGGCCAGTTCGGGGATTTCGCCGCCCTCCAACGCCGCGCGCAGTGCCCGGTTCGGCACCGAAGTGTCGACGCCTGTGAAATGGCCATTCTTGTGATCAACCAGCCGCCAGCCGTATTTCAGCTTTTTCTTCGGATCGTCATTGGGTTCCAACCAGATTTTCTCACCCGGTTCAGCCAATCCCATCATCGAGCCCGGATTGGCGCAATGGGCTGTCACCTCGCGCCCATCCTCTAGCGTGCAATCGGCCAGAAAGCGTTTATAGCGGCGGATCAGGCGGGCGGGGACAAGGGGGGTTTCAAATCTCATGCCCCACGGCCTATACCTGCCCCAACAGCCGATCAAGAGGGGGCGCGCGCCATGGCCAATCCAACCGCTGCAATGCTTGTCATCGGGGATGAAATCCTCTCGGGCCGGACGCGCGATGCGAATATGCATTACCTTGCGGGTGAACTGACCAAGCATGGCATCGACCTGAAAGAAGTGCGTATTGTAAGCGATGACGCCCCGGCGATCGAGGCGGCGGTCAAGGCGCTGTCGGGGTCCTACGACAATGTCTTCACCAGCGGGGGCATCGGGCCGACACATGACGATATCACCGCCGATTGCATCGCCCGCGCTTTTGACACCCCGATTGACGTGCGCGACGATGCGCGCGCGCTGTTGCAGGCGCATTACGAAAAGTCAGGGCTGGAGTTGAATGAGGCCCGCCTGCGTATGGCCCGCATTCCTGATGGGGCCGCGCTGATCGACAATCCGGTCTCAACCGCGCCCGGATTCACCATCGAAAATGTGCATGTGATGGCCGGGGTGCCCTCAGTATTCCAAGCCATGGTAGCCAGTGTCTTGCCGGGTCTGACGGGCGGCAACCCGCTATTGTCGCAGACCTTGCGGGTGGATCGGGGCGAAGGCGACATTGCTGCCACGCTGTCTGCACTGGCCGAGGCGTTCTCGGACCTGTCCATCGGCTGCTATCCGTTTCAAATCAACGGGGTCTTCGGCGCGAACGTGGTGATCCGGGGCACCGAGGGTGCGCGCATCGACGCGGCCATGACCCAACTGGCAAAAGAGCTCGAGTTGTGAGCATCAACTGGCCCGACATTGTTGACGGAACATGGCCCGCTGCGCGCTATGAGGCCCTTGGCCCCTTCCGCCTGCGCGAAGGGCAGGGGGGTGGTTCGCGCGTGTCTGCCGCCAATGCGCTGGGTGACGCGACCGAGGTCGATATTCTCGCGGCCGAGGGTGCCATGCGGACCATGGGCCAGAAACGCATCTTTTGCCTTTGGCCCGATGACCACAAGCTCGACGCCCAACTGGAAGCGCGCGGCTATGAGGTACTGGACCCGGTCAACATCTACGCTTGCCCGCCGGAACAGCTGACTGATCAGCCTCTGCCCCGCGTGACCGCGTTCGACATTTGGCCCCCGCTTGCAGTCATGGAGGAGATCTGGGCCAAGGGCGGTATCGGCCCTGAACGTCTGGCAGTGATGGAGCGTGCTGCGGGCCCCAAGACCGCGTTCCTATTGCGGCATTCTGATCGCCCGGCAGGAACGGTGTTCATGGCGATGCAGGGCGATGTGGCCATGGTGCATGCGCTTGAAATCTTGCCCGATCACCGCCGCCAGGGTCTGGGCCAATGGGCCATGCGGGCAGCAGCCTTCTGGGCGCGGGACAATGGGACGAAAACGCTCAGCGTGATCTGTACAAAGGCCAACGACGGGGCGAATGGCCTTTACCGCGCGCTCGGGATGGAGATTGTCGGGGAATACCATTATCGTCAACGTGTCTAAGGAGTTAAGAAAGCCCGTGACCCAGACTGATCTACCCACCGCGCTGAACCTGCCCATGGCCGACCCATTGCCGCCCGAGACGCAGAAATACTTTGATGTCTGCCTCGAAAAGCTGGGCATGGTGCCGAATGTGCTGAAGGCCTACGCGTTCGATATCGACAAGCTGAACGCCTTCACGGCCATGTATAACGACCTGATGCTGGCAGATAGCGGGCTGTCCAAGCTCGAACGTGAGATGATCGCGGTGGTCGTGTCCTCGATCAACAAGTGCTTCTACTGCCTTGTTGCTCATGGTGCTGCCGTCAGGCAGATGTCCGGTGATCCGCAATTGGGCGAGATGCTGGTGATGAACTACCGCACCGCCCCTCTGGATGCGCGGCAGCGTGCGATGTTGGATTTTGCGGCCAAGATGACCACCGCAAGCGCCGAGATTGAAGAAGCTGATCGCCAGCACTTGCGCGATCAGGGTTTCAGTGACCGGGATATCTGGGACATCGCCAACGTCACCGGGTTCTTCAACATGTCCAATCGGGTGGCCAGTGCCACCGCCATGGCGCCCAACCCCGAATATCACGCGCAAGCCCGATGATCCGACGCCTCGCCCTTTCCTTTTGTCTGACGGCCGGGCCGGTTCTGGCGCAAGATCTGACCCTGCCCGCCAGCGCGCGTCAGATCAGCGAGAGGACCTCGCCGCTGGACAGCTATGAGCTGCCCACAGGGCCCGTTGCAGATGGAATAGTCCCGTCCCGCACGGTTGAGGGGCGGGTCGAGCGGCTGACATGGCGCTTGCAGGCTGGCTCTAGCACGACTCTGCAATTGCTTGCTCCGCTACGGGATCAGCTCGTGGCGCAAGGCTTTGACATCCTGTTTGAATGTGAGGCCCGGACCTGTGGCGGGTTCGATTTCCGCTTCGGAACCGAGGTGGTGCCAACGCCGGATATGTATGTCGCTATTCGCGACTATCGTTTTCTGTCCGCCACCAAAGGCGATGAAGCGCTCAGCCTGCTGGTCAGCCGCAACCCGCCGGATGGCTACGTGCAACTGATCCGCGTCGCACCCGTTGATGCGCCGGACCCAACGCCTGTGGTCGTTGAGCAATCCGCCAGCGGAACCGAAGGCCTTTTGGATGCTTTGCAGCAGTCGGGCCACGTGATTCTGGACGATTTGCATTTCCGCACCGGCGAGGTGGCGCTGGGCGACGGCCCGTTCGCCTCATTGTCGTTGCTGGCGCAGTTCTTGGCCGACAATCCGTCAACCCGGTTGGCGTTGGTCGGGCATACTGATGATACCGGCACGTTGCAGGCCAATACAAAGGTCAGCACCGAACGGGCGCAGGCCGTGCGCGCCCGCCTGATCGACACGCATGGCGTCGCGGCGGATCGGATCGAGGCACAGGGTGTGGGATATCTTGCTCCGCTGACCTCGAACGCGACACCAGAAGGGCGCGATCTGAACCGTAGGGTTGAGGCTGTCTTGCTGGTCAATTGACGTGTCTGCACAAAAAAAGACCCGCACGAAGAACGCACGGGCCAATCCAGTTCACCGGGAGAATTACCAGTCCATCGCGCCTTTTTCGGAATAAGCGTCAACGAGGAAGTCTATGAAGGCCCGTACCTTGGGCTGAGTGAAGCGGCCTGGAGGATAGACCGCGTAGATGCCTTGCACTTCGTCCGGCAAGGATGGCATTGCATCCACAACCTCACCTGATTTCAGCGCATCGGCATAGAGGTAACTGGGCAGATAGGCGATCCCGAGGCCCGAGACCGCCGCGTTCAACAGCGATTGGCCGTCATTCACGCTGAGCCAACCGGCCGTGCGCACCTGACGTTTCTCGCCCGACGGGGCAGTCAGGCGCCAGACATTGCCCGAGGATTGGCTGGAATAGTGCAGCAGCTTGTGTTCGTTCAGATCGTCGATCTTCTGCGGCCGTCCGTATTTCTCGATATAGCTAGGGGCTGCGACCATGCGCTTGATCGTCTCGGTAAGCTTACGAGCGCGTAGGGTGCTGTCTTCCAGCTCTCCGATGCGAACGGCGACGTCAAAACCCTCGGAGATCAGTTCCACGTAGCGGTTATTGAGCACCATGTTCACCGTAATGTCGGGATAAGTGGCCAGAAAATCTGACAGCACGGGCGACAGGTGATTGACCCCGAAATCCGTCGCCACGCTGATCCGCAGCAGGCCAGAAGGGGCCGATTGCATCGCGGTGACCAGCGAATCCGCCTCACCCGCGTCGTTCAACACCCGACGGGCGCGGTCATAATAGGCCAACCCAATCTCGGTCGGAGAAACGCGGCGTGTGGTCCGGTTGAGCAGTCGTGCCCCCAGCCGCGATTCGAGGCTGGACACGTGCTTGGAAACGGCTGATTTGGAGATACCCATCTTCTTGGCCGCATCGGTGAAGCCACCTTGGTCCACCACGTTGGCAAAGGCTTCCATTTCCGTCAGTCGATCCATTCTCGTTCCCCAGGTCTTGCTACTTGCAACGACTTTGCCCTTCAATCTGGGCGGAATCGGGGCGGACATGGGATAATATCAGGGTTTTGAATCGGATCGTTTGCGTATCAGAAACGCGGAAACAGTTGTTTCCCGCGATGGTGATCGCCCTGCAAACGGGCGTTTTCTGGAAAATATTCAAGATGTGCTAGGTTTAGAATGGCATTTTTGTGACGAGGGAGGAGATCATGAAAGCCATTTTTACAGCCATTTCAGTTGCTCTGTTTGCCACAGCTGTCGGGGCGCAGGAACAAACGCCATCCGCGCCGGGCGCGCAGGTCTATTTCGCGAACCTTGCGGATGGCGACACAGTGCAATCACCGGTCACGGTGGTCTTTGGCCTCAGCGGCATGGGCGTTGCGCCTGCCGGGACCGAAGCGGACAATACCGGCCACCACCACCTGCTGATCAACCGCCCGCCGCTGGGTCAGGGCGAAGACGGCGCGGATGAGTTGCTTTACGGGTTGCCCGCAGACGACAACCACATGCATTTCGGCGGTGGCCAGACCGAGGTCACTCTGGATCTGCCCGCAGGTCAGCACACGCTACAACTGGTTCTGGGCGATGCTGGACACGTGCCGCACAACCCGCCCATTGTATCCGAAGTGATTACGATTTCGGTCGAATAAGGGGGCGCCGGGTAACGCCGCAAAGCACGAGTTTTGAGGGCCGCTAAGGGTTTGAAGTGCCTGCTATTCGCTGCTATTCCTTCTCATCACATTGACGTGATCAAGGGGGGGCGCGATGCAGGTGGTCTATGGCGTGAACAGGTCTTTTCTGTTCCCGGCTCTGCTTTCCGCATATTCCGCTGTCAAAAACGCCAGCAAGCCTTTGGATGTGACAATCTTCGGGCAGGATTTCACAGACGAAGACATTGCGATTGTTGAGCAGGTCAATCAATCCCTCACGGGAGGGACGATTTCTTACCAGAAATTCGATCTGGAAAATCTGCCAGGCTTTTCCGAGTATAAGACGAAGTTCCCTGCGATCACGATGCTGCCTTTGTTTCTGCCCCAGCTTTGCGAAAAGCGCTGCGTTTTTGTGGATGCGGACACTCTGGTTGTTTCGGATGTTTGGGAATTGCTGGACATGGACCTTGAAGGGCAGCCCTTTGCCGCTTGTGTGGATATGGGGTTGGTGACGCTTGGCGGAGGGGATTTTCTGCGCCCCTCCCTGCAGCAGATTTTCAGACCGGGACGCGAGCATAAAAAGTCACTCAGCCGTGTGAGCAAGAGCATTAGGTTGGGGTTCATACCGGGCGAAGGGTATTTCAATGCCGGTATCATGGTGATGGACTGTTCGGCCATTCATGGCGATCGTGAATTACGTGAAATTAGCGATTTCGAGAAGCTGGTTCCGCACATTCCCTACCTGCCCGAACAGGACAGAATGAACCAATTGTTTCACGGTCGCTGGTTTCGCTTGCCTATTCAGTGGAACACGCGGCCTCAGATCTGGTTTGACGCGCACAGTCCGAAATACCGGAAAATGTCTAAGACGTTCCGCAAACATCTGAGTGATGCAAACAGAACTCCGAAAATCTGGCACTATGTCGGTGGCAAAAAACCTTGGCGCGCGACGCGAATGGCGCGCCTGCTGTTCCATCGCGCCTACCGCGACTACGAAACCTACATGGCCCGATTCGAGAAAGAGACAGGCCTGACCTATACCATGTAGACCTCAGAGCCCCTACATTGCGGCGGCCAGACGGGTGCCCTGATTGATCGCCCGTTTCGCATCCAATTCCGCCGCAACATCTGCGCCACCAATCACATGCGGCGTGATCCCGCGTTCGATCAGGGCGTCTGCAAGGCTGCGCTCGGACAGTTGACCGGAACACAGAACGATGGTGTCCGCAGCAATCAGCGTCGGGTCAGCGCGTTCTTCGCCAAAGCTGATATGCAGGCCGTCATCGTCGATATGCTCGTAGTTCACGCCGCCGACGAAGTTGACGTTTTTCATCTTGAGCGTCGCGCGGTGAATCCAACCGGTGGTCTTGCCCAAGCCTTTACCATGCGCCTGTTTCTTGCGCTGCAGCAGAGTCACCTGACGTGCTGGGGCTGCAGGCTGAGGGCCTTCCGGTGCGAGGCCCGAGCGGTGCCGTTCCGGGTCGGTTACGCCCCATTCCTTCATCCAGGCAGGCAGGTCGGTGGTGATGCTGTGACCGTCCTCCAGCAGGAACTCGGATACGTCAAAGCCGATACCGCCAGCGCCGATCACGGCGACGGATTTGCCGACCTCTGCTTTCTCGCGCAGCACGTCGATATAGCTGATGACGTTGTCGCGGTCCTGACCGGGGATTTCCGGATCACGTGGGATAACGCCGGTGGCAATGACGACTTCGTCAAAGCCGGTCAGGTCGTCGGCGCTAACCTCGCGGTTCAGTTCCACCTTCACGCCCAGATCATCCATCATGGTGCGGTACCAGTCGACCAGCCCCCAGAATTCCTCTTTCCCCGGCACCTGTTTCGCCATGTTCAACTGTCCACCGATCTCCGACGCGCGATCGAACAGCGTGACGTCATGGCCGCGCTGGGCGGCGGTCATGGCGGTAGACAGGCCGGCCGGCCCAGCGCCCACAATGGCAACGGTCTTGCGCGTCTCGGCCTTGCCAATGACCAGTTCGGTTTCATGGCAGGCACGCGGGTTGACCAGACAGGAGGTCAGCTTTCCGCCGAACGTGTGGTCCAGGCAGGCCTGGTTGCAGGCGATACACGGCGCGATCTGCGCGGACTGACCGGCAATCGCCTTGTTGACAAAATCCGCATCCGCCAGCATCGGACGCGCCAGCGAAACCATGTCGGCGCAGCCGGTCGACAGAACCTCTTCTGCGACCTCGGGCGTATTGATCCGGTTCGAGGTGATCACCGGGATGCCAACCTTACCCATCAGCTTTTTGGTCACCCAGGCAAAGGCGGCACGCGGAACGCTGGTTGCGATGGTGGGAATCCGCGCCTCGTGCCAGCCGATGCCGGTGTTGATGATCGTGGCGCCGGCTTGTTCGATCCGCTGTGCAAGTTCGACCACCTCTTCGTGGGTCGAGCCATTCGGGACCAGATCGATCATCGACAGGCGATAGATGATGATGAAATCTGTACCCACAGCCTCACGCGTGCGCCGCACGACCTCGATCGGCAGGCGCATCCGGTTTTCGTATGAGCCGCCCCAGCGATCCTCGCGTTTGTTGGTGTGGGTCACGAGGAACTGGTTCAGGAAATACCCCTCAGAGCCCATGATCTCGACCCCATCATAGCCCGCCTTCTGGGCGAGGATCGCAGCGTTCACAATGTCGCTGATCTGCTTCTCGATCCCCTCTTCGTCCAACTCACTGGGCGGGAACGGAGAAATCGGGGATTTCACCGGGCTGGGTGCCACGCATTTTGGGCCGTAGGCATAGCGCCCTGCATGCAGAATTTGCATCGCGATCTTGCCGCCCGCCTCATGCACGCGGTCGGTCACAATAGAATGGTTCGTCACGTCCTTGTCTGTGGTCATCATCGCTGCACCCGGCAGGACCGAACCTTCGAGGTTCGGGCCAATCCCGCCCGTCACCATCAGAGCCACGCCCCCGCGTGCGCGATCCGCATAGAACTCGGCCACGCGGTTCCAGTCGCCGGTTTCTTCCAACCCGGTATGCATCGAGCCCATCAGCACGCGGTTCTTCAACGTGGTAAAGCCCAGGTCCAGCGGGGCCAGCATGTTTGGGTACGCAGTCATGGCGAACTCTCCCTTCCGAAGTTGAGGAATAGATTGACGTTCGCGTAAACATTGTCACGCGAAACCTAACGTCATCCCCTTTGCGCCCGTCGCGCGGCTTGATAGAGAGGTCGCGAACCCTATCCAAGAGGCCTCGCATGACCCCGGAAGAGATCGCCAAACTGCCCTATCGCCCCTGTGTCGGTCTGATGCTGATGAATGCCGAGGGCAAGATTTTCGTGGGGCAGCGCAATGACCTCCACAAGGACGCGTGGCAGATGCCTCAGGGCGGGGTGGACAAGGGCGAAGACCCCCGCGACGCAGCGCTGCGCGAGCTGTGGGAAGAAACTGGCGTGACTGCTGATCTGGTCGAGGTCGTGGCCGAGACTGACGGCTGGTTGCCCTATGATCTGCCCCACGACATCGTCCCAAAAATCTGGAAAGGCCGTTATCGCGGGCAAGAGCAGAAATGGTTTCTGCTGCGCTTCAACGGCCATGACGACCAGATCAATATTGCAACGGATCATCCCGAATTCACCAGCTGGAAATGGCAGGCCCCGGATCAACTGGTCGAAGAAATCGTTCCGTTTAAGCGCGCGGTCTACGAGCAGGTGATTGCGGGTTTTGCGGATCATCTGAGCTGATCACCAGCCTGCACGTTGCCGTGAGGGGGCGTGGTTCGGGTCAAGGCGTGCCTCTAGCTTGGAGGCATGAGATACACCCTGCCAGACCCCATCACAATCAAACCCGCCGGACGGCGATTTCAGGGCTTGGACCGGCGTGCGCCTCTGCGTGAGGGATTGCGCGGGTGCGGAGAGTTCGGTCCCTCTCAGACGGCAGGACGGTTCTACCCGATGGCCTGTGTCGCGCTTGAGGTGACGCAGCGCTGCAATCTGGACTGCACGCTCTGCTACCTCTCGGACCGGGCCGAGATGACCTATGATCCTCCGCTTTCGGTCCTGTTTGCGCGGATTGCCACGATCCGCAGCCACTATGGCCGGGGTATTTCCGTTCAATTGACCGGCGGCGACCCGACCCTGCGTAAGGTTGACGATCTTGAGGCACTCTGCCGCGAGATCAGGCGGCTGGGCATGCGCTCCTGCCTGATGACCAACGGTATCCGCGCCAGCCGGGCGATGCTGACACGGTTGGCCGCGGCGGGGCTGGATGACGTGGCTTTTCACGTGGACATGACGCAAGAGCGCAACGGGTTCGCCTCCGAAATGGAGCTTAACCGCGTGCGCAAAACCTATATCGACCGGGCGCGCGGTTTGGGGCTGCGTATTCTCTTCAACACAACCGTTTTTGGCGGCAACTTTGCTGAAATCCCTGCTTTGGCTCGGTTCTTGCGGGGCCAGCCCGAGGTGGGTTTTGTCTCGTTCCAGATGCAGGCGGATACCGGGCGCGGTGTGTTGCGGGCGCGACCCGATGCAATCACACAAAACAGCGTCATCCGCGCGGTCGAGCAGGGTTATGGCACGTCTTTATATTTCGACTCGGCGGCCGTCGCGCATTCCAGCTGCAACCGGTACAGCAGCGTGCTGTCAGTGGGGGGTAAGGCCGTGTCGTTACTGTCGAACCAGCGCTTGGTTCAGAGGGTTATTGCGGCGCTTGAGGAGGTTGATACAGGGCAGGACGCCCATATCCGCATCCGCCCCAGCGTGGGACGCCTGATCCGCCGCAATCCACTCCTGGCCCTTTGGGCGCTTAGCCATCTGGCGGGCTGCCTTCTGCGGCTGGGGTCGGGGGTGCTCCGCGGCCCGGTGCGGCGGCAGGCCGTGTTCATCCACAATTTCATGGCTGCGGATGCGTTAGAGGAAGACCGCTGCGCCTCTTGCGTGTTCATCGTTGCGACAGCCAATGGGCCGCTCTCCATGTGCGTCCACAACGCACAGCGCGATCAGCATCTGGCCGCGCCGGATCGGGTGGACAGCCCGATGGGCACCTATTGGTGGAACGCGGCGACGCGCGGCCTGTCGGCTCGTCCGGACTTGCCCGCGCTGAAAGACCCCGAGGTGGCTCCGCTGAAACGCCTCAAAGGGCAATTGCGCGCCGCCCGTCAAAGCCGAAAGGACGCTTCATGAGACAGGTTCTCATCTTGATGCTGCTGCCGCTTTTGGCCGCCTGTGCCAGTGTTGAGCGGCTGGCATTGCCCGCCGCGACGCCCTTGCCCGACTCGGCCCTGACCCGCGCCGCGCCCCCTCCGGGTGAGAGGGTGGATCATGGAGATTGGACCCGCTTTCTGACCCGCTATGTGGCCCGCGATGCGCGCGGTGTGAACCGGGTGGCTTATGGACTGGTGAGCGCGGCTGACAATGCGCTGCTGGATGACTATCTGACCGAGCTGCAGGCCGTGGACCCGGCTGATCTGACCCGCGATCACCAATTGGCCTATTGGATCAACCTCTACAACGCGCTGACGGTGGATGTGGTGCTTGAGGCGTACCCGGTCGCGTCGATCCGCGACATCAAGGATGGGCCGTTGTCGATCGGCCCTTGGGGTCGCCCGTTGACTGTGGTGTCGGGTCAGAGTCTGACCCTCAACGACATTGAACACCGCATCATCCGACCAACTTTCAATGAGCCGCGCATTCACTACGCGCTGAATTGTGCAGCGGTCGGGTGCCCGAACCTGATGGCCCGCGCCTGGGAGGCCAAGACCTTGGAACGCGATCTTGCCGCCGCCGAGCGCGCCTATGTCAACGACCCGCGCGGGGCGCGGTTCGATGATCGGGGGCAGCTGATCCTGTCGAAAATCTACATCTGGTTCCGCGAGGATTTTGGGCCGAATGAACAGGCAGTAATTGCCTATCTCGGAACAGCAGCCGACCCGGAGTTGCAACAGCGCCTCAAACAAGCCCGACGTGTGAATGTTTATGAATATGATTGGGCGTTGAATGACGCAGGGGCTGGCTCCTAACGGCGCGGAGCAAAGGCCGCAGGCCGCCGCGCCAGCACCGACCCGCCCCCTCGGGGCGGCGCTTTTGCAGCGTTGGGCGCAGCTTGAGCCTATCAGAATCTGGCCGCGATAAAGCTCTTAATATCGGAGGCCGGATGCGCCTCCCCGCGGGTCGGCGCTGTTCCGGCTTAGCGCTTTACAGCAATCCTTCTTCTCGCAGCAATTCTTGCAAGTTGGCTTCAGGGCGCGGACCGATATGGCTGATCACTTCGCGCGCGCAGACATTGCCGATCTTGGCGCAGGTCTCATAGTCGCGGCCAGTGGCCATGCCGTACAGGAAACCGGCGGCGAATTGATCGCCTGCGCCGGTCGCATCCACGGGCACTACTTTTTCGACGGCAACATCGTGACGGGTGTCGCCGTTCAAAACCGTCACGCCGTCGCCCGAGCGGGTGCAGACGACCAGAGGACAGATTGCGGCGGTTTTGGCCAGTGCGTCCTCAAGATCGTAGGTCTCGAACAGCGATTTGATCTCAGCCTCGTTGCCAATCACGAAGTCCAGTTCGTTCTCGATCAGCAGCAGGAAATCAACCCGGTGACGCTCGACGCAGAAAGGATCTGAAATGGCGATACCGGCCTTGCCGCCGCCTTTGTGACAGGCACGCGCGGCCTCAAGAAACGCGGCCTTGCCCTTCTCTTTGTCAAACAGATACCCCTCGAGGAACATGATCTGGCTGTTTCCTGCA
Source organism: Ruegeria sp. CK3 (assembly GCF_056536565.1). Lineage (NCBI taxonomy): Bacteria > Pseudomonadati > Pseudomonadota > Alphaproteobacteria > Rhodobacterales > Roseobacteraceae > Ruegeria > Ruegeria sp. CK3. The sequence goes on along the minus strand of NZ_JBQFPV010000013.1, from coordinate 52,281 downwards.
ACCTCGTCCGAAACGTCTTGAGACGACAGTTCCGAGGAAATTCCCAGATAGGTGTTCATCGACCGCTCGCCATCGGGCGAGACAAAGATCATCGAGCGTGAGGTAGGCAGCTCGCCGCCCGGCACAGGCGGGTTCACGAAATCCACGCCGTCTTCGTTCATCGCGTCGGCGTAGAAGCGACCCAGCGCGTCATCGTGTACCCGTCCGATAAAGGCCGCATCCAGACCCAGCGCACCCGCGCCCGCAATGGTGTTCGCGACAGACCCACCCGGCGTCTGCACCCGACCTTCCATCGAGGCATAGAGCACTTCGCCGCGCTCCTGCTCGATCAGTTGCATGATGCCTTTCTCGATGCCCATCAGTTCAAGGAAGCTGTCATCAGCCTGGGAAATCACGTCCACAACGGCATTTCCGATGCCAGTGAGCTGGTAGGTTTTCATAGATTCTTGTCCTCGAATTGGCAGAGATCGCGGATGATGCAGGTTCCGCACATCGGTTTGCGTGCTTTACAGTGATAACGCCCGTGCAGGATCAGCCAGTGATGTGCATGGAGTTGAAAGTCGGCTGGAATATTGTCCTCGATGGCGCGTTCGACGGCGTCTACGTCCTTGCCGGGGCAAATACCAGTGCGGTTGCCGACACGGAAGATATGCGTGTCCACCGCTTGCGCTGGTTGCCGCCACCACATGTTCAGAACCACATTGGCTGTCTTGCGCCCGACACCGGGCAGGGATTGCAGCGCAGCGCGAGAATTGGGAACCTCGCCGCCATAATCCTCGACCAAAATGCGGCTGAGCTTGATGACGTTCTTGGCCTTCTGGCGGAACAGTCCGATGGTTTTGATGTGCTCGATCAGGCCCTCTTCGCCCAGATCCAGCATCTTTTGCGGGGTGTCCGCGATCTTGAACAGCTCGCGCGTGGCTTTGTTGACGCCTGCATCGGTCGCCTGCGCCGAAAGCGCCACTGCCACGACCAGAGTGTAGACGTTCACATGCTCCAGCTCGCCCTTGGGTTCCGGGTCGGCCTCTTGAAAGCGCGTAAAGATCTCGCGGATCGTGTGGTAGTCGAGTTGCTTTGCCATCCGAGCCTTAATGCCGCCCAAGGGCCAATGACACAAGCCCAAAGCCAATGCGCAAGTTCCGGGTCGCGGGGGCGTGAGCTGCGCGTTATGGTTTGGATCAACAGATGAGGTGAAAGCCATGAACGTCCAGACCCCCGAAAGCGGATATCACTACAACGTCATGCGCCGCGCGATCGAGTTAATTGATCAGGGCGGTGAAACCCTCAGCCTTGAAGAACTGGCCCGCCAGATGGGCATGAGTCCCGCCCATTTCCAGCGCCTGTTCTCGCGCTGGACCGGGGTGTCGCCGAAGCGGTACCAGCAATATCTCACGCTGGGCCATGCCAAGGCGCTGCTGCGGGAACGGTTCACCACGTTGGAGACCGCCCATAATGTCGGCCTGTCCGGCAGCGGCCGCCTGCATGATTTGTTCCTGAAATGGGAATCCATGAGCCCCGGTGAGTACGCCCGCAAAGGCGCGGGGCTGACGGTCTACTGGGGATGGTTCGATTGCCCCTTTGGTCCGGCGTTGGTCATGGGAACTGATAAGGGCATCTGTGGAATTGCCTTCGGTGCAGAAACCGGCGAGGCCGCCGCGATGGAGGACATGACCGCGCGCTGGCCCAAGGCCAATTTCGTTGAGGATACCGAAAAGCTGCGTCCTTGGGTCGAGGCCTCCTTTGGCGCGGACCGGTCCGAGACACCACTGCATCTGATCGGCTCGCCCCTGCAGATCAAGGTGTGGGAGGCGCTGATGCACATCCCCTCGGGTCAGGTCACAACCTATTCAGAGATCGCGCAGCGGGTGGGGTCGCCCCAGGCGGTGCGCGCGGTGGGGACAGCGGTTGGGCGCAATCCGGTTAGCTGGCTGATCCCCTGTCACCGGGCCTTGCGCAAGTCGGGCGGTCTGGGCGGATACCATTGGGGTCTGCCGGTGAAGCGCGCGATGCTGGCCTATGAGGCTGCGCAGGCGGATGCCTGATTGACTCTCCAACCAAGCAGTGCCAAAGGACGAGCAAGGTTTGGGTCCCCTGCCGTTCGCGGCCTTTGGCTATGGTGAAACCCTGAATATGAACATCTGTTGCCACTTTCACGGCGCGCGGATGGCAATGCGAACCCCGTCCTGATTTCGCGCCCGTTCAAGGAAACGAGGCACATGATGACGATACAAAAGACGATCCCACCTGTGGACGAGTTGAAAGCGCAGGCCAAGCGCTTGCGTGAAGACCTGCGCGCCAAAGAGGTGACCCTGTCACACAGCGAAGCGATGGAGATGCTGGCCCATCAATATGGCGTTCGGGATTGGAATACACTGCACGCCAAAGCTGGAAACCGCATGCACTTGCGTGTCGGAGATCGGGTCGAAGGGCGATATCTGGGGCAGCCGTTCTCAGCCGAAATACGCGGCATGACCCTGTTGGGTGATGGATCTAACCGCAGGGTTACGCTGCATTTTGAAACGCCCGTCGATGTGGTGCAGTTCGAGAGCTTTTCCGCCTACCGCCAACGTGTAACCGGGGTGATCGGTTGGGATGGGCGCTCAGCGCAAAGGACGTCGGACGGGCAACCTCAACTGGTTGTACGTCCAGCCTAAAAAAGGGTGAGGCTCTGCCCGAGCCTCACCAAACTTTCTGGATCAGGCCATATGGCTATTCTGCTGCCCAGCCGCCGACGGCTTTGATCTCAAGAAAATCCTCAAGGCCGAAGACGCCGCCTTCGCGGCCGTTGCCGGATTGCTTCATCCCGCCGAACGGAGATCCCGCGCTGCGCGACTGACCGTTCATCTCAACCATCCCGGACCGCAACACCCGCGCCATGCGGTTGGCGCGCGCGCCGTCTTGTGTCTGGACATAGTTGGTCAGGCCATAGGGCGTGTCATTGGCGATCTCGACGGCTTCTTCCTCGGTGTCGAAGGGGATCATGGTCAGGACCGGGCCGAAGATCTCCTGCCGCGCAATGGTCATCTGGTTGTTGGCATCGGCAAACACCGTCGGGCGCACATAGTAGCCCTTGTTCAGCCCCTCGGGCCGTCCGGTGCCACCTGCGACCAGCCGCGCGCCTTCATCGATACCGGCTTGGATCAGATCCTGAATCTTGGTCCACTGAAGCTCATTCACAACGGGGCCGATATGGCGGCCTTCCTCTGTGGCCGGGCCGACCGTGACATTGTTGGCTACTTCGGCTGCGGTCTCAACGGCCTTGTCATAGATCGGGCGCTGCACCAGCATCCGGCTGGGGGCGTTGCAGCTTTGGCCGGTGTTGTTCATCATGTGCAGTACGCCGCGTTTCACGGCCTTTTCATCCGCATCCTCAAAGATCACGTTGGCGCCTTTGCCGCCCAGCTCCAGATGCACCTTCTTCAGGGTATCGGCAGCGCTTTTTGAGATCGCAGTGCCCGCGCGGGTCGAGCCGGTGAAGCTGATCATGTCCACATCCGGATGCGCAGAGAGTTGCGAACCGACACCCGCGCCATCGCCGTTCACCAGATTGAATACTCCGGGTGGGAAACCGGCCTCGTCCATCAGCTCGGCAAAGATCATTGCGTTCAGGGGGCTCTGCTCCGACGGTTTCAGAACCATCGTACAGCCAGCAATCGCCGCCGCGCCGACCTTTAGGGTGATCTGGTTCATCGGCCAGTTCCACGGGGTGATCAGACCGGCGACGCCTACTGCCTCATAGATGATGCGATCATTGGGGGCGTGATCGCCCAAGGGACGCTCGAATTCAAACGCCTTGGCGGCGCGGATGAAGTTCTTGAGGTGATAGATCCCGGCACCGGATTGAGCCGTGCGCGACATGTCGATCGGCGCGCCCATCTCAAGCGACATGGCCTGCGCCAGGTCCTCAGACCGGGTCATGTAGAGGTCGGCCAGCTTTTCAACCATGGCGATACGCTCTTGGACCGGCGTTGCCATCCAGCCGGGCAAGGCCGCCTTGGCCGCGGCAACGGCGGCGTCAGTGTCGGCCTGAGAGCCGAGGGAGATCACCGCGCAGGGTTCCTCGGTCGAGGGGTTGATTACCTCGAAATCATTCGCCTCAGATGGGGCAACCCATTGACCGTTAATGTAGAAATCGCGTTTTTCGATCATGGCGTTTCCTCCGGGCCGTGATGTCAAAGACTGGTTTTGCCGCGCAGTCTGTCATTCGTTCTTAGGCGCGGCAAGGGGGTAATTTGATCAAATTTGTTTGGCGACGTCCCGGAAAAAGACTTTTGCGGAAGGTTTAACTCTGGCGCAAAGTGGTTAGGTTCACTGCATTCGACTCGGTCAGTAACCAAAGAAGGAGTTGCACCATGGGTTTGCGTATCAACGACACGGTCCCGAATTTCACCGCAGAGACGGATCAGGGCACCATTCAGTTTCACGATTGGATTGGTGACAGCTGGGCGATCCTGTTCTCGCATCCCAAGGACTTCACCCCGGTCTGCACCACCGAGTTTTCGGCTGTGGCCCAGCTGAACGACGAATGGGCGGCGCGCAATACCAAGGTGATCGGTGTTTCGGTCGACGGGGTCGAGGACCACAAGAAGTGGAAGAAAGACATCGAAGCCTATGGTAAGGCAAACCCCGGTTTCCCGATCATTGCAGATGACGGGCTGGCGGTGTCCAAGGCCTTTGACATGCTGCCCGCCGAGGCCTATCTGCCCGACGGCCGCACCCCTGCGGATAGCGCCACCGTACGTTCGGTTTTCATTATCGGGCCCGACAAGCAGTTGAAACTGTCGATGACCTATCCGATGACTGTTGGTCGGAACTTTGCTGAGATCCTGCGGGCGCTGGACGGATTGCAGATGTCGTCGAAGGGTGTTGCGACACCCGCGAACTGGGTACCGGGTGAGGACGTGATCATCCCGCCGACCGTTTCGAACGAAGACGCCAAGGCGAAGTTTGGTGAGTTCGAGACGATCTTCCCGTATCTGCGCAAGACCAAGGCTCCGTCCTGATTTAGGTCGGGTCAGGGGGGCTGTCTGCCCCCCATCGCGCTTGAGCGCGATTCCCCCCGAGGATATTTTCAGCCAGATGAAGCAGGCGGGCGCTGCGGGTGCAGGTGGAGCTGTGCTCGGTAAGCGGCGCGTTTGACTTCGCGGGTCAGTTTGTCTGAGAAGGGTGGTTTCGTCTGGATGGTCGAGCCGCCGATATCGCGAGCCACTTCGCGGTTTCCGGTGCCTAGAAGGGCATGGATTGGCTGGCCGGTGATCCAGTGCATTTGCAGGAATGTATCCACGGGGCGGTCGATTTGATCGGTCGCTTTCAAGAGCCGTTTGGCGGCATTGCGGCCGACCATCTGACAGACGCATTGCAGGCCGATCACTTTGGGCAGGATCAGGCTTAGGCCGTCTTGCTCGGCCAGTGTGTGGGCCGCGACTTCGCGTTGTTTGACGGGGATGCGGATATAGTGATCCGGGGTGGCGATGGCGTGCAGCATTTTGATTGCTTGGGCCATTTTGTCAGGATCGACGCGCAGGTCATCTTCGGTGATGATGGCCAGGTCGATCTCTTCATCCACCAGTTTCTGCCAGAGACGTCGGTGGCTTTGGAACACGCCGATTTCTGCCGGGCGGAGGTCGAACGGGTAGTGCGGTTTGTGCAAAGTACCTGGATGCAGGCGCACATCTGCGATCTGGTCCGGGTCGCGCCCATTGGTAGCCTCGAAGAGTTCGGCATTCGGCAGGTCCTTGCACAGCTGGTCTGCGTTGGCGCGGCGGGCCGTGCTGGTAGACATATGGATGACAAAGGATCGCATGATGCGTGAATAGAACACGGGCGCGTGAGGGGGAAGAGCAACGCGAGAGAAATGGGCGTTCATTTTTTTCAAGCTGAACTAGTGCGAGCGGTTTTGGCGACCGGTTCTTGAAAGGACAGAAATATGCTACGGTGCGATAGGCAGACAAACCAGGCATCCGCACCATCGGGCGATCACACTGTGAAACACAGGAGAAGGCGATGGCTTTTACAGATTGGTATGTTGAAGGTGATGCTTTTGGGAACTGTAATTGCGGTTACGCGTGCCCTTGCCAGTTCGAGGAACTTCCAACACAGGGCAATTGCCGTGGGTTCGAAGTGCTTGAAGTCTCGAAAGGCCATTTTGGAGATACCGACTTAACGGGTGCTAAGGCCGCTTTGATCTATGCCTGGCCGGGGCCGATCTTTGAGGGCGGCGGCGAGATGCAGGTGATCATCGATCCAAGCGCGTCAGATGCGCAGAGGGCCGCACTAGAAAAGGTCTTTCACGGGGAAGAGACCGAAGAGATGGCGACCCATTGGTTCGTCTTCCGTGCGATGTGCAAAACCGTGCATGAGACTCTGTTTCTGCCGATAGATTTCGATATGGATATGGAGGAGCGTACCGCCAAGGTGTCCATCGGTGATGTGTTGAACTCGACCGGCCGTCCCATTGAAGCGCCGCATGGTGGTGGCCCACATCGCGTGCGGATCGACATTCCAGGCGGGATTGAATTTACCTTAGCCGAGATCGGCAGTGCCTCGACCAAGGCCGACGCGGCGATCAAGTTGGATTTGAACGACAGCTATGGTCAGTGGCATGTCATGAAGCACGGTCCGTCTGGGGTGGCGCACTAAGGATCAGGCTTCACCAAAATCCACAAGAACCGGGGCGGTGTCGTAGATGATCCGCACCGATTGGAACCGGGTTTGATCCTCGGTCAGTTCAAACAGGTCTACGCATTCAATCGTTTCAGGGTGCCCGTTTCGGATGGTGCGCGTGTAGTTGAAATGAACCGCCATTTGCGGCGCACCGGATGTGTCGGCAAAGGTGTTCTTGTGAAGGGTGGACCGATCGCTCGTGATGTTCATCACGTTGGTATAGAAGTCCCGCGCCGGTTGCTTGCCCGATATCGGAGAGGTTGCCGTCGCGTCCTCGGCGAACAGGTTCAGCATCGCGGGCAGGTCGCCGCTTTCGATGGCTTGTAGGTACAGCCGCGCCAGTTCATCCATCTGGTCCTTGTTAGACATCGCCAACCCTCCTCCTGGGCGGCACTGTAGCACAAAAAAGGCCCCGGTGGTTTCACCGGGGCCCTAATCATTTGAAAGAGGAACAGATTACTCTGCGTCTTCTTTCTTTTCTTTCTTCTCGGGAACGATCTCTTCGCCGGTTTCCTGATCGACGACTTTCATCGACAGGCGGACCTTGCCGCGATCATCAAAGCCCAGCAGTTTGACCTTAACTTCCTGACCTTCTTTCAGAACATCCGACGGATGGTTCAGGCGGCGGTTTTCGATCTGGGACACGTGGACCAGACCGTCGCGCTTGCCAAAGAAGTTCACGAAGGCACCGAAGTCGACGATCTTGACCACTTTACCGGTGTAGATCTGACCTTCTTCCGGCTCGGCCACGATCGAATAGATCATGTCATAGGCCTTCTGGATCGATTCACCATCCGGCGAGGCGATCTTGATGACGCCGTCGTCGTTGATGTCGACCTTGGCACCCGAAACCTCAACGATTTCGCGGATGACCTTACCGCCCGAGCCGATCACTTCGCGGATCTTGTCGGTCGGGATGTTCATGGTCTCGATGCGCGGAGCGTGGACCGAGAATTCGTTGGTCTCGGACAGGGCTTTGCCCATCTCACCCAGAATGTGCATCCGGCCCTCTTTGGCCTGTGCCAAAGCGGTTTCCATGATCTGCGGCGTGATACCAGCGACCTTGATGTCCATCTGCAGCGAGGTGATGCCGTTTTCGGTACCCGCCACTTTGAAGTCCATGTCGCCCAGGTGGTCTTCGTCACCCAGAATGTCGGTCAGAACAGCATATTCGCCGTCATCTTCCAGGATAAGACCCATGGCAACACCGGCAACCGGTGCTTTCAGCGGAACACCCGCATCCATCATCGACAGCGAACCGCCGCAGACAGAAGCCATCGATGACGAGCCGTTGGATTCTGTGATCTCCGACACCACGCGAACAGTGTAGGGGAAGTCGGTCGGCGCAGGCAGAACCGCCTGAAGTGCGCGCCATGCCAGCTTGCCGTGACCGATTTCACGACGACCAGGCGACCCAACGCGGCCCACTTCACCCACCGAATAGGGAGGGAAGTTGTAATGCAGCAGGAAGTTCGATTTGAAGTTGCCATGCAGCGCGTCGATGAACTGCTCATCGTCACCGGTGCCCAGCGTGGTCACGGCCAGCGCCTGAGTTTCACCACGGGTGAACAGGGCGGAACCGTGTGTACGCGGCAGCAGCGAAGTTTCGGCTTCGATGGCACGCACATCGGTGGTCGAACGACCGTCGATGCGCTTGCCGCCCTTGACGACGTCACCGCGCAGGATGCCAGCTTCCAGCTTTTTCATTGCCGAGCCGAGGTTCGCGTCTTCCAGCTGTTCCTCGGTCAGCGCTTCTTTGATCGCTTCACGGGCCGCGGCAACAGCGGCGGTGCGCTCTTGCTTGTCAGTGATCGCGAAAGCGGCGCGCATCTGCTCTTCACCGGCGGCCGAAACAGCGGCGTACAGCTCCGAGTAATCGGGGGCGACGAATTCAAACGGCTCTTTCGCGGTTTCTTCGGCCAGATCAATGATCAGGTCCAGAACCGGCTGGATTTGCTCATGCGCGAAGTTCACGGCACCCAGCATTTCAGCCTCGGACAGCTCGTAAGCTTCCGATTCCACCATCATCACGGCGTTCTTGGTACCGGCAACAACGAGGTCCAGACGCTGTTCGGGGTTCAGGCGCAGGTCCTGCATGTCGTCCACGGTCGGGTTCAGGACGTATTCGCCATCCACGAAACCAACACGGGCACCGGCGATCGGGCCCATGAACGGCGCGCCGGAAATGGTCAGGGCAGCGGATGCCGCGATCATTGCAACGATGTCGGGGTCGTTGACCAGATCATGGCTCAGCACGGTGCACATCACCAGAACTTCGTTTTTGAAGCCATCAACAAACAGCGGGCGGATCGGACGGTCGATCAGACGCGCGGTCAGCGTCTCTTTCTCGGTCGGGCGCGCCTCGCGCTTGAAGAAGCCACCCGGAACCTTACCGGCGGCATAGTATTTCTCTTGATAGTGGACGGTCAGCGGGAAAAAGTCCTGACCGGGCTTTTGCTGCTTGGCAAAGGTCACGTTGGCCATGACGCTGGTTTCGCCCAGCGTGGCAATCACGGTGCCGTCCGCCTGACGGGCAACCTTGCCTGTTTCCAGTGTCAGCGTCTCTTCGCCCCACTGCATAGATTTCTTAGTTACATCAAACATATGCGTATCCTAGAACGGAGCACTCCCGCCCCTGCGGGTCTCCGGTTTGCATGGCGGCCCCATTGCCGCCGACCCCACTTTATCTTCCATTCGAGTGCCGGGGTCAGGGCACAACGTCTCAGATACCCGCGCGCATACATGAGAATGCGTTGAAAGGAAAGGGGAACCGCTGCGATTGGCAGAAACGTGCAGACTGGAATTTAAGCACCCTGCGCAGCGCTTTTTTTGGGGCTGCGAGATGTCAGTTCCCAAGGGGCGTAAGATTCAAAAAAATGAATGAGTTTTGAAAAAACTGTATGCAGTGTAGACTGTTAACACTGAACCCACGGTCGAAGAGACGGGAATACGCCAAGGGGGTAACATACTCATATCCGTCAGCCGGCCGACTACCTTGGCGTTTGCAGCTTGCGAGCAAAGGGGCAAAGTATGGCTCAAACCAAGAAAATGCTGGATCCGGATCCGCGGATCTACGATTTCGAAACCGAGTATGAACTGGGTCAGGACAATGTCCGGCCATTCGGTTTGGATATCCACAACCCGGTCTTCCTGATCTCGAGTATTTTGATCTTTGCTTTCGTTTTGATCGCATTGGCCAATCAAGAGGCTGCGGCCGCCTTTTTTGGCTGGCTCAGACCATGGCTCACCAGCACGTTTGACTGGTTCCTCGTCCTGTCAGTTAATGCCATCACCCTGTTCTGTCTGGTTCTGATCGTTCTACCTGTCGGCAAAGTCAGGATCGGCGGCAAGGACGCCAAGCCTGACTATTCCTATGCCGGATGGATCGCGATGATGTTCGCCGCCGGTATTGGTATCGGTCTGCTGTTTTTCGGCGTGATGGAGCCGGTTTACTACAACTTTGCCGAAGGAGGGAACGCCCGGCCCCTGGGTATCGACATCGCAGTGCCCGGCAATGAGTATATTGGTATTGTTGGCACGATCCATCATTGGGGCCTTGAAGGCTGGGCGGTTTATGCCGCGGTTGGTTTAAGCCTTGCGATCTTTGCCTACAACCTTGACCTGCCTCTAACTTTGCGCTCGGCTTTCTATCCGCTTCTGGGTGAGCGTGTGTGGGGCTGGTGGGGTCATCTCATCGACACGCTGGCGGTGTTTGCCACGCTGTTCGGTCTTACCACCTCTCTGGGTCTAGGGGCGCAGCAAGTTGCTGCTGGATTGTACGAGGTATTCGGCATCGAACCCAGTCCAACCGTCACTGTCCTGCTGATCATCGGCATTACGCTGATCGCGCTTGGTTCAGTCCTGCTGGGTATGGATGCGGGCGTGAAACGGCTAAGTGAGATCAACATGATCATGGCCGTTGGTCTGTTCCTTTTCGTCATCATTGTCACCGGAGTGGGTACAGCCATTTCGCGGTATTTCAACGTGATGGTGGATTACGTGACCCATCTACCGGCACTATCCAATCCATTTGGGCGAGAAGACACCAGCTATTTCCATGGCTGGACGACCTTCTACTGGGCCTGGTGGATCGCATGGTCGCCCTTTGTGGGCATGTTCATCGCCCGCATTTCCAAGGGCCGCACAGTGCGTGAGTTCATCCTCTGCGCGCTACTGGCCCCCACGGCGGTTTGCGCCCTGTGGATGTCGACCTTCGGCGGCGCCGCTATCGACATGCTGAACGCAGGCGGAGCCGAAGGCGTGCGCGCCACCGTGATCGACAGCTATGCCCCCGAGGGCGCCCTGTTCGGCTTCCTAAAGGAACTGCCGCTCTACGGCATCATCGCGCCGATCGCCCTGATATTGATCGTCGTGTTCTTTGTGACCTCGTCGGATTCAGGCTCGTTGGTGATTGATACGATTACCGCCGGAGGCAAGATGGATGCACCGGTGATCCAACGGGTGTTCTGGTGCACGCTTGAGGGTTTGGTCGCGATCGCTTTGCTCTTGGGCGGCGGTCTTGCGGCTCTACAAGGCGCAGCGGTGTCAACGGGCATCCCGTTCACATTGGTGGTTCTGATGATGTGCTACTGCCTGTGGCTGGCGCTTAAATCGGAAAAAGCCAAGATGTAGCCAAGTATCAGACATGCAGTGCCTTCCAGCCCTGGCTACATGGCAAGGCCAAAAAAAACGCCCGCTGTTTCGGCGGGCGTTATGATATCAGCTTGATCAGCTCTGATCTTAGCGGCGGATGCCCAGCTTTTTGATCAGGTCCTGATAGCGTGCTTCTTCCTTACCCTTCAGGTAGTCCAGCAGCTTACGGCGCTGGGCGACCATTTTCAGCAGACCGCGACGACCGTGGTTGTCTTTCTTGTGGGTCTTGAAGTGCTCGGTCAGGGTGGTGATGCGCGAGGTCAGGATGGCAACCTGGACTTCAGGCGAACCGGTGTCGCCCTCTTTGGTGCCGAATTCTTTCATGACGCGTGCTTTTTCAGCGGCAGTAATCGACATCGGGGTCTCCTTCAAAGGTTAGAGTTAATGGCGCAGGCCGGGATGTCGTCCAGCACAGGCCCATGGAGAAAACCGCACCGATTCCGATGCGGATGGGCGCGTATAGGCGCTTTTGGCGTGAATGGCAAAGGGATTCTGACGACTCAGCCAGTGGGCAGGTATTCCGCCAATTCGGCCTCAGTCAGTAACTGGACATCGTCCAATGTCAACCCGTCGGCCCCGAACAGATGCGCGACCTCGTTGCCGTTGAGGCTGACGCGGGTCAGGTTCTCATTCTCGGGGTCCTGTTCGATTTCGATCTCGGGTGGGTCCTGATCTTCCCAGGTGATCAGCAGGCGGTCCTCACCGGGTTGAAAGCCCATCACGGTGACTTCGGATGTCTCCGTGTCGGCGATGATGTCATCCGCGCCCGCGCCTCCGGTCGCGACGTCGCCGTCTTTGGCCAGTATCGTGTCCTCTCCTGCGCCGCCGTTCAGATAATCGGTCTCGCCGTTATCCTCATCGCCCAGCAGCAGGTCGTCGCCATCGCCGCCGAAGAGGACATCCTCGCCCGCGCCGCCAGTTAGAGTGTCATTGCCATAGCCGCCGCGCAGGGCATCATTGCCTCCGCCGCCGTTCAGATCATCGTCGCCCTGCCCGCCATACAGCGCGTCGTTGCCTTTTCCACCCTGCAAATGGTCCTCGCCGAAATGACCGTAGAGCCTGTCATCGCCCTCATCCCCGAACAGGGCGTCATCATCGGCCTCTCCATGTAGAAGGTCATCGCCCTGACCGCCGGACAGTGTGTCCTCACCTTCGGCTCCGTGCATCACGTCGTCGCTATCGCCACCCATGATGTGGTCATCACCGCCATAGCCGTTGATCTGGTCCGTGCCGTGCTGCCCGGCTATGACATCGGCGTTATCGCTTCCGGCGATCACCAGATCGCCTTCATGTTCCGAGATCACGGTGCCGCCGGTGGTGGTTGCGTCGCTGTCCTGCGCTGGCTCGACGCTCTCGCCCACGTCAAGGAACTCACCTTCGCTGATCTCGGTCCGGCTTTCGTCCTCCGCGCCCTCGTCCTGCTCATCCTCTTCTTCGATGAACACATCCCCAATGGCGTATGCCGCGCCGCCGACGGCGGCCAATCCGATCAAACCGGCCAGAAACATATCGAACCCTCCGAAAGAAATGAGACGCCTTGACGGCACTGTCCCATTCGAACGGTTCATCGGTCAAAGCATAGCTGGCCGAGTGGTTAACCCTTTGTCACCAGGGTTCGGGTTGCTGGGTATAGGCGATGTAAAGCGGATGTTTCGGATGCCCCGCTTTGGACAGGCCCAGATGGAACAGAGGCTGCCCGGTGCCGCGCAGAAGAGCCTCAACCGCTGGACCTCGGTCCAAATGCGCGCCGTGGGTGCCCCAGGCGGCAATGACCTGATCGGCCCATAGGGCGCCATCCAGAATGGCCGTGTCGTTTGCAGGACCCACCGGATCAGCGGCGGCGCGCATTTTACGCGGATCGGTGTCGCGCCAGGCAAAGATATTGGTCACCTGAAACGCACCGAACCCTAACGCCCGCGCGCGCCGTTCGCAGCGCTCGACCGTGGGGTCATTCTGTACCTCGGTCGCGGTCGAGGGGTTCAGCATCACAAACAGCGCCTTGCGCCCCGCCGGATCCCAAACACGGGTCAGGCTGTAGCGGTACTTCTCGCAATCCGAGTAGACAGCGGTCGAGGGCGCATCGCCCTTGGTATGCGTTCGGGTAATCATGCCCTTCGCCTAGCACAGGGCTCAGGTGACGAACACCCGACTTGGATGTAACTCGCCGGATTTGTAGATGCCCACCGCCACGGCCTTGCCGTCGAACGAGGCCCAGGCCTCATCGCCATATTCCACGTCCGAGACCAGAACCATGCCCGGATTGCCGTTGCGCAGACGGGTGGCGCCTTCGGGAGTGCATTTCAACTCGGGCAGGTCGGAGAGGCCGATTTCCAGCGGGTGTAGGTAGTCGTCCAGCGCCTCGGTCTTGGCCATCTCGTCGATCTGTTCGATGGACAACCCATCTTCGGCCTCAAAAGGGCCGGACCAGATGCGGCGGAGTTCCTTGACGTGGCCGTGGCATCCCAAAGCCTCACCCAGATCCCGCGCGATCGAGCGGACGTATCCGCCTTTGCCGCAGGTCATCTCTAGCACCACGTGATCTTCGTCGGGACGGTCGACGAGGATCAGTTCCTCGACCCAGAGGGGGCGGGCGGACAGCTCCACCTCTTCGCCGTCGCGGGCTAGCTTATAGGCGCGTTGCCCGTCGATCTTCACGGCTGAAAACTTGGGTGGGACCTGCATGATATCCCCAAGAAACGGAGCGAGCGCCTGTTTGATATCCTCGTCCGAAGGGCGCGCATCGCTTTGCGCAATTACTTCGCCCTCGGCATCGTCCGTGTTGGTGGCTTGTCCCAGACGCACGGTGAAGTTGTAGGCTTTCAAAGCATCGGTGATGTAGGGAACGGTCTTGGTCGCCTCCCCCAAAGCCACGGCCAGAACACCGGTCGCCTCAGGGTCCAGAGTACCCGCATGGCCCGCTTTCTTGGCATCCATCGCCCAACGCACCTTGTTGACCACTGCGGTCGAGGTCATGCCCGCGGGCTTGTCCACCACCAGCCAGCCGGAAATGTCGCGGCCCTTGCGTTTGCGTCCCATCTTGCACCTTGCCTTTTGCTAAGGCGCGCGGGTTAGCGGATCGTTTTGCCGCTGTCAAACTCAGGGCGCGTCTTCGACGACGCCTACGATTGGCCCTAGCGAGAACCCGATATCCGACCGGTTGCTGGCGCGCTCATACATGCGCGAGATATTTCCATCGAGGAACAGTGCATTCGGCGTTTCCAGCACGTCGCGGAACAGCCTGCCGAATTCATGGAAGGTCACGTAATCATCGGAGATCGCAAAGACCGTGCGGTCGCCATCGGCACTAGTGCCCACACCATTGCGAATGTAGCGCGAGGTCGAATCGGGCAGGAACCGGGGGTGCAGTTCGCCATCGATCACCAGCATTGGGCCGGATTGGGTAGCAAAACGGCACTGTGGTGCCTGATCCACGAAAGTGAGCGTTTCGAACACGTCAGCGCGGCCCTCGCGAATGCAAAACACCCCGTTGGGCAACAATCCGAAATTGCCGGGCCCGGCATTCGGGATCACCCGCATCTTCTCTTGCCCGTTTTCGACATAGTGGCCGACGGGCGAGCGGTCGTCGTGATACATGCCCGCATTCATCGCAAAGGCCAGCCGTTTGCCTTCGGGCGCGAGCGTATCGTTCACCGATGAGAAATGCCCAAGCAAGTCGCCTTCGTCATCGTTCAGAAACAGGCGCAGGTCTTCCGAGGCATCGACCTCGCAGACCGTATACCGATTGTCCTCATGGGTCAGCTTTTCACAGGTGACCGCATGGGCCTGCGCTGCCCAGAGAATCGCGCCCAGAATCGCAAACGCACGGATCACTCGTCCAGATCGCGGCGCACCGCGTCCTGTTCGAACATGCGGCGGGTGTCATCCAGCCGGTCGAACGTGTCATCCAGACGGAACCGCAGGTCGGGTGAGAATTTCAGGTTCAGCTTTTTGCCGATCATGCGCCGCAGCTCACCCTTGTTACGGGCGAGCAGGTCGATCACATCTTCTTGGCCCTTGCCGCCAAGCGGCAGCACATAGGCGGTGGCGATCTTGAGATCGGGCGAGGTGCGGACCTCACCTACGGTGATCGACATACGGTTCAGGTCAGGGTCGTGGACATCTCCGCGCGCCAGAACTTCGGACAGAGTGCGGCGGATCAGTTCGCCGACACGCAGTTGTCGTTGGGACGGGCCGGGGCCATCGTGGAATTTGTTCTTTGCCATAAACCCCGATCTAAGCGCAAAGCAGGGCTTTGCCAAGCGGGCGCGAACCGGGTAGGAGGCTTTGAGCCGACTTAGCGAAAAGGACCAGCGCAATGACCCATATTCCGGGGATCGTCATCACAGGGGCTTCGGGCCGTATGGGGCAGATGCTGATCAAGACGGTGACGGATAGCGATCAGGCCCGTCTGGTTGGTGTAGTCGAGCGCGCAGGCCATGACTGGATCGGTCAGGACGTGGGCACCGCCATGGGCGGCCCCGCGCTGGGCGTGACTGTGACGGACGACCCGCTTGAGGCGTTCGCGCAGGCGCAGGCCGTGATCGACTTCACCGCGCCCGAAGCGACGCTGGAGTTTGCTGCTTTGGCTGCGCAGGCGCGGTGTGTGCATGTGATCGGCACCACCGGCATGACCGAAGAACAGATCGCTGCCCTCGAGCCTGCCTCGCGCCATGCGGTGATCGTGCGGGCGGGGAATATGAGCCTTGGGGTCAACCTACTGGTACAACTGACCAAAAAAGTCGCCGCTGCGCTGGATGAGGATTTCGACATCGAGGTGATCGAAGGCCACCACCACCACAAGGTCGATGCGCCTTCGGGCACGGCGCTTATGCTGGGTGAAGCTGCCGCTGAAGGGCGTGGCGTTAAGCTGTCGGATGTGGCCGACCGGGGCCGCGATGGTATCACCGGTGCCCGCAAGCGCGGAGACATAGGCTTTCACGCCATTCGCGGCGGAGACATTGTGGGCGAACATGATGTCCTGTTCGCCGCACCAGGCGAACGGATCGTTTTGCGCCATCTGGCCACCGACCGCGCCATCTTTGCCCGTGGCGCGCTGAAAGCTGCGCTCTGGGGGCAGGGCAAGGCACCGGGTCAGTATGACATGGTGGATGTTCTGGGGCTCTAAACCAACACAACCAATGAGATTTTTTGAACGTGGGCTTTACCTGACGCGGGGACTCGATCCATGCTTGCCTCGTAAGGCAAGGGGGAAGAGTGCTTTGGTCAAGTCTGTTGCAGGGGCGTTTCTGCTTTCGCTGGCCGCTGGTAGCGTTTTGGCCGAGGACCAACAGGTGGTTTGCACGGTCGAGGGCTGCAAGGAAATCACGTTGCAAAAGCCCCGCTTCAGCGAGTCCAGTGCGTTTTCGGTGCAGCAGGTTTGGGGTGTGGTGGACAGCATCCTGGCCGTGTCTGGCCTGTTGCCGAATTTCGAGGTGCTTGAAACCGCCGAGGTCGATAACGCAGCGGCTGTGATCTTTGAAGAACAGCGGTACCTCGCGTTCAACCCCGACTGGCTGTCGCAGTACGAGTCGGACCCGAACGCCTATTGGCAGCTTTATGGTGTGATCGCCCATGAGGTCGGTCATCATCTTCAGGGACATACGATTGTCGAAGGAGGGTCGCGCCCGCCTACCGAGTTGGAGGCGGATGAATACGCCGGATTCGTTCTTGCCGCACTTGGGGCCAACCTGACGCAGGCTCAGTCCCTGTGGGAGACCCTGCCCGCACAAGGGTCAGCGACCCATCCGCCCCGCCATCAGCGCCTTGCAGCGGTTGAGCGCGGATGGCTGCGACGCAATGGGCAGGCACCATCCACTGGAACACCAGCGGTTGAGCCTCCTGCACCAGAAGTGCCACCGCCACCGGGTTGGCTTATGAACAGCTGCACCGGTATTTCTGTTGCCGGGCAGTGGGCGGATTTGTGTTTCAGTTCAGTTTTGAAGGCACAGGGCAGCAACAACTATGGCCCTCGAAATGTGACGGACCAAGACCACCGCACCGCTTGGGTGGAAGGTGTGTCTGGCCATGGATACGGTGAAGCATTCGTTCTGGCTTTTGATTCACCCACTCGGATCAACCGCTGGGCGATTCGGAACGGCTATGCCAAATCGGAACGGACCTTCATCCGCAACAGTCGTGTACGCGAGCTGAAGTTGAGCTTTTCGAATGGTTCCACGACATCTTTCACCATCGACGACATATCAGACTGGCAAGAGACCAGCGCTTTGGCCAACTATGGTGCCGTATCCTGGGTCGTGTTCGAGATCACTGATGTCTACCCCGGCACGCACTATCAGGACACGGCGATTACCGAGCTTGTCTTCGAGTGATCGTCAAAGATCCTTAACCTTGTCCGCGCGCAACGGGCAAGCAAGATAGACGCCGAATTCTTTGCCGATATCTGCGCTGACGCGGGCGTGAACCGCGCCTTGCCGGTCGAGAAAGCGCTGGTTGTCTTCGACCGGGAAAATCCCCTCATGCCAAATGCCGGGATGGATATAGAGGCCGCGTGAGCCATCGCACCAAAAGGCCACCACCTTTTCCGGTGTCAGATTGTCGCCCGGTAGGGCGACGGGGACAATAAAGGGCTTGTTGTCCAGCGGCCAGAACATCTGTCCACCGTCTGGGTGGTAGTTCATGTGCCACAGAAGGACTTGATCGCGCGGAGCGCTCTGCCGCTCGACCTGTGCCTGCTGAGGATCAGTTGACCAGCCCAGAACGTAGTGGCCGCCCACGGCTTCGTTTCGGCCATAGAGGACATCGCCTTTCCACTGCCCATGGAACGTGCCTTCGACCCAGCCGCCTTCATCTCCGGTGCCTTCGTCGATGGGCCGCCAGCCTTGCTGCGGCCAGCGGGTGATCTCGATCTCGAACCCTTCAGGGTCATCGACCAGACAACCATAGCCTCTGACCGATGTATCCGTGGCGCGGATCAGGGGAACCTCGTGCCATGGCAGTGAGGGTTTGGTGCTGGCTTCAAAGATATATTCCGGGGCGTTCATGGCGTACCCATATGCTTGTCGACCATACGCTGCACCATCGGGGCAAAATGTGCAAAGTCAGGGGTCTCCATATCCGCGCGCTTTCCGGCCTCATCAAGATATCGCACTTGAATGATCTCTTTCAGATTCGGGTTGGCCTCGAACGCGGTCACCTCCTCGGCGCTCATCGGGCCGCCTTGCAGTTCCAGCGTGTGGACCGAGGCGGCGGACAACCGGTTGAAATACTCCGGCTTTGTCGCGCAAAGATACCGTTTGGCCGCCACATGGTAGCGGCAGCAATCGGTGATGACCGACGGAAAGAACTGCTCCAGCACTTCGGCGCCTGCATCTTCGTGATGGCGGTCCTCGGTGTCATCCGGGTGATAGGTTCCGAATTCCGAGGTGAAGTGGCCGATATCATGCAGCAGGGCACCCACGATGATCTCTTCGGGCATGCCGTTCTGTTCGGCGATGGTGGCCCCTTGCAGCATGTGCTCGGCCATTGTTACGGGCTCGCCCAGATATTCCTCTCCACCGCGGCGGTCGAAGATATCGCCAATGAAGGCCACGATGTTGTCGCGGTTCAGGGTCGTGAAATCGGGTTTCATTCTGCGGCCTCTGGTTGCGCCATGTCCATAGCGGCCAAAGTGGACAGCAGCCCGTCCTTGTCGGCGTAGCAGCCTTGCAGCCACCGCGACCCTGCACCCGAGTAGCCAAGTCGCGCGTGCAGCACGCGGGTGTTGTCGACGATGAAGCTCTCGCCCGGTTCAAGCTTGAACGAAACGCCCATCGCAGGGTCGTCGATGATACCCCCCAGCTGGCGGTAAGCGGCGTAGTAGGTCTCCATCTTGTCAAATGGCACATCCACAAAGGGGGCGGAGGAGCGATTGTTGAACCGGATGCCGATGATTTCGCCATCGGGGGACAGCTCAATCATTGGGCGGCGTGAGCGCAGGCAAACCCCGTCCGAGCCTTTGTATTCGAACCGCGCTGGATAGCCGGCCAGCAGGGCAAAGCCCTCGGGATTCTGGTCGCGCAGCTTCTCGGCCGCGCGGAACCCGTCAACCACGATCGAGTCGCCGCCCTCGGCGCTGTTTTCAAGGCAGTAGAGGATTTGCAGCGTCGGCACCGGATCGCGATAGGGATTGTCGGTATGGGCCTGCAACCCGAGCCCGGTATAGGCGAGGTTGGTCGGGTTCACCTCGGTCCGGACCTCGAAATAGGGGCCGTAGTTGGTCTCACGCACATAGCCGAACAGGTCGGCCACCATCAGCAGCGATTCGGGCTCGGTCGGGCCACTGGTCAGTTTGGCAAAACCGTATTCGGCCACAGCCGCCAGCCAATTGCGTTTGGCGCTGGGGTCGGCGTGAACCGCGTTCCAGTCGCCGCTGGGGGCTGCGATGCCGCTTTCCCATGTGGTGATGCCGGGGGCGATGCGCCCGAACGGGGCGCTTTGATCGCGATCGTAAACATGATCGGCCAGCCATTCGGCGGGGAAGGTGACGGTTTTACCCTCTGGCTGGAAGGTGACGCTCAGATCGCCGTCGATCACTTCGGCCGCGCTGACTGAGGTGTTTTCGGGGATGTCGCCAATGGTGATCAGGCGCTGTCCGTTGCCTGGCGCGCGGGTGTCCGGGTCAAGTGCGTTGTCGCGCAACCAGATGGCATGAAATCGGGCCGAAGTTCCGTCGGTGAATTCAACAGTCACAACCGAAGGGTCAAAGGTGGCGGTGCGCAGCATGGGGTCTCTCCTGTTCAGCGCGGGCTTTGCTTGAAGGGGATACGCGCCTTATGGCATTATCGCAATTAATGCTTATTCCGTCTGAGGGTTGGTTTTTCTAATGGTTAAGGAAAAGATCGGTTTGCCGCCTTTGGACTGGCTGCGGGTGTTTGAGGCGGCTGGTCGACTGGGCGGTTTCTCGGCCGCTGCGCGTGAGTTCGGTTTGACGCAGGCCGCCGTCAGCCAGCGGATAGGCAACCTTGAGGCATGGCTAGGGCGCACGCTTTTTGTGCGCGAGGCGCGGGGCGTGTCGCTGACCATCGAAGGCGAAAGCTATCTGCCGCTGGTGCAAGACAGCCTGCAGGCGCTGGAACGCAACACCGAAGACCTGTTCGGTAAATCCCCCCGAGAGCTACGGGTCGCGGGGCTTTCTTCCCATATCCATGCGCTGGTTCTGCCGGCCTTGCCAGCCTTTCTGACCATGCGGCCCAAGGTGCGGGTGATGACGGATTCGGTGACACGCAGAACGTCGCTAGAGGAGGAGCGGACATGGCTGCAAATCCGTTACGGTCGTGGTGTCTGGCCGGGGCGCAAGGCCAAGCTGATCGCGTCCGAGGTGCTGGCCCCGATGGCCGCGCCGGGTGTGTCCTGGGACGCGCCGGTGATTGATCTGCGGGGCGAGCGGCCCGGCTGGCAGGACTGGGCGCAGGGCGCGGGGATCAAGGACCTGCCGCAAGGCCAGATCAGCTTTGATTCCGTCGGGCATGCGATGAAGGCGGCGCGGCAGGGATTGGGGGTTGTTCTGGGCTCGGTGCCCCTCGCTGCAGAAAGCCTACAGTCGGGGCGTTTGCGCAGGCTGGACCTGCCAGAGCTGAGGACCAAGGATGGCTATTGGCTGACATGGCCCGAGGATCGGGCCAAATCGAAAAAGCAGCGCGCGTTGTTGGATGATTTCCTGCAAGCGCTGCGGGGATGAGCCATCAAAAATCGATGGCGATGCCCTTTTTCTCCCAATCGCCATAGCGCGCCGGGTCTGGTCCTTCACGTCCGCCCAGCTCTTTCGGAATGTCTTTTGCCTCGGCTTCGGCCTTGCGGCGGCGCTCGGCGGCCTCGGCCAGTGCGCGCTGGGCTGCGGGCGGCAGATCTTTGGTATCGTCACTCATGACATCGGGTTCCTTTCCGGTCACGGTCTTGATATACGCCACCGTCCGCCAAAGGCAATGCGGACCACAAGCACATCAAAAGGCGGTTCCATGTCCGACAATGCAACAGCGGCGCGACGCAGCGCGATCTATCTGCTGGATCAGATTTTGGGCGAAGGGCGGCTTTTGTCCGAATGTCTGGCCGCAGGCGCGCTGGATCGGTTGGCCCCGGAAGACCGGGCGCGGGCGCAACGCCTGACGCTGGAAACCCTGCGCGGGCTGGAACGCGCGGACCGGCTGCTCGACAACCACCTCAATCGCACCCCCGCGCTGACCGTCCACAACGCGTTGCGTCTGGGCGCGGTCGAGCTGTGCCATGGCGAGGCCGCCCATGGTGTGGTGAATTCCATGGTCGAAATTGTTGCCCGCTCACGCAAGCATGGGCGTCTCAAGGGGTTGGTGAATGCGGTGCTGCGCAAGGTGGCCGCCGAGGGGCCAGACGCGTGGCCCAAGATGCGCGTGCCGCGTCTGCCGGACTGGTTGCGTGATCCGCTGGTCATGGCCTGGGGGGTAGAGGCCGTCGCTGGTATGGAGCAGGCGCATTTCGCAGCCGCCCCGCTGGATCTGACGGTCAAGCCGGGGGCGGATGCGCCGGGCCAGGCCCTGCCGACCGGGTCAATGCGGGTGCAGGATGCGGGGCAGGTTTCAGGTTTGCCGGGCTACAAATCGGGCGATTGGTGGGTGCAGGATGCTGCGGCGGCGATGCCGGTGCGCGTGTTGGCCCCACAGGCCGGTGAGAAAATCCTAGACCTCTGCGCCGCGCCGGGGGGCAAGACGCTGCAACTGGCCGCTGCTGGTGCCGAGGTGACGGCGCTGGATATCTCGGAGCAGCGGTTGGAGCGGGTGCGCGAAAACCTCACGCGCACCGGGTTGGAGGCAAGCGTTATCGCGGGCGACGCGCTGGACCATCAGGGTCAGTACGATGCGATCTTGCTGGATGCGCCCTGTTCGGCGACCGGTACGATCCGTCGCCACCCGGATCTGCCCTTTGCCAAGGATGGCTCGGAATTCGGCGGTTTAATCGAGTTGCAGACCCAGATGCTGGCCCATGCCTGGAGCTTGCTCAAGCCGGCCGGGCGGTTGGTCTATTGCACCTGCTCTTTGCTGCCTGACGAGGGCGAGGTACAGGTCGAAGAGGCGCTGGACATGTATCCGGACATGGCGGCGGATCGCGACGCGCTGACCCTCGATGGGGTCGAGCGGGAGTGGATCACCGAGGAAGGTGGCCTGCGTCTACGGCCCGATTATTGGCCGGATCGCGGCGGGATGGATGGATTCTACATCGCCTGTCTGAACAAATCCGCCTGAGCGCATGCTTTTCGATGACTTGACGATCGGCGCGGTCTATCGTTGGGTCTCAAGCGCCAGCAGAGCGCAAGAGGCAGAGTAACGAGCGTCATGTCAGATACGGACACCATGACCAGCCGATGGATGCGGTTCCAGAACCGTCTCTATGCGCGCCTGAGCCAACGGCAAAAGGCGGTCACGGGGTTTGTCACGCAGCCTGAACCGCGCACCGTCGGGTCTTTTGCCCGTGGTCGTCAGCTGGTGGCGGGCAATCTGCTGTTTTCCGGATATCTCGTCGAGGCACAGGATACTGGCCTGTGGGAGGTCACAGCCCCCAGTCTGGGCTTTGACGACGAGAGACACGGCTTTGCCTGGCTGGATGATCTGGCGGCAGTCGGCGATATACGGGCGCGAGACAAGGCGCAGCGCTGGGTCTGGGGCTGGATCGAGGCGCATGGGCGCGGGCAGGGGCCCGGATGGGTTCCCGATCTGACCGGACGGCGTGTCATGCGCTGGATCAATCACGCGTCGTTCTTGCTGCGCGGCGCTGACGAGGCGCAGACTAAACTGTTTTTCCGGTCTCTCGCGCAACAAACATGGTTTCTGTCTAAACGCGCCCATGCCGCAACGCCGGGTTTGCCAAGGTTCGAGGCACTGGCCGGTCTGGTCCAGGCCGGGCTGGCCCTGCAGGGGCTGGAGGGGATGGCCGATCCCGCCCTGCGTGCGTTGGCGCGCGAATGCGAACGGCAAGTCGACAAACAGGGCGGCATTCCCACGCGCAACCCCGAAGAACTGCTCGAAGTGTTTACGCTACTCGGCTGGACCTCCGCCGCCCTCAGCGATCTTGGGCGCGGCACGCCGGTGGCGCAGGCCGCAGCGATCAAGCGGATTGCGCCTACCCTGCGCAGTTTGCGCCATGCGGATGGCGCTCTGGCCCGTTTCCATGGCGGCGGACGCGGGATCGAAGGCCGGTTGGAACAAGCGCTGGCTCAAAGCGGGGTAAAGCACAAGGCGGCAACCGAATTGCCAATGGGCTTTGCCCGGCTGTCTGCCGCCCGCACGACCGTGATCGTTGATGCCAGCCCTCCGCCCGTCGGCGCGGCCTCGCTGAACGCGCATGCCTCAACCACGGCGTTCGAGCTGACCTCGGGACGGCGTCCACTGATCGTCAATTGCGGCTCCGGGGCCAGTTTTGGACTGGATTGGCGCCGGGCGGGACGGGCCACGCCGTCTCATTCCACGCTCTGTCTGGATGGATATTCCAGCGCGCGTCTCGCCAAACCTGTGACGGGTAGCGAGCGGCAGGCGCTGGTGGATGCGCCGCAAGACGTCCCCGTGGATTTCGAGGACGCGTTTGAGGGCATCCGCTTTATGGTTGGCAACGATGGTTATACTAGGGTTTTCGGCCTGACCCACGCCCGCACGTTCGAGCTGCGCTTTGACGGGCGTGAGCTGACGGGCGAGGATATCCTGCTGACCACAAGCGATAAATCCAAGCGGCAGTTTGACAAGGCGATGGATGCCTCGGGCCTTGCAGGTGTCGGGTTCGACATCCGGTTCCACCTGCACCCGGATGTGGATGCGGCCGTGGATTTGGGCGGCTCCGCAGTGTCGATGGCACTAAAAAGCGGTGAGATCTGGGTTTTCCGCCATGATGGCGTGGGAAAATTGTCCGTCGAGCCAAGCGTTTACCTTGAAAAAGGGCGTTTAAAGCCGCGCGCGACAAAACAGATCGTTCTATCTGGCCGCGCAATGGAGTATGCGACGCGCATCCAGTGGACGTTGAGCAAGGCGCAGGATACAGCCTATGCCGTGCGCGACATGCACCGGGACGAACCCGAATTCGACTGACGCCAAAAGGACCTTTGGACCCATGACCGACTTTCACCCCGTGCGCCGCGCGTTGCTTTCCGTTTCCGACAAGACCGGGCTGATCGAGCTGGGAAAGGCGCTGGCCGAGCGTGGAATCGAGTTGCTGTCCACTGGTGGAACCGCCAAGGCACTGCGTGATGCGGGGCTTGAGGTTCGGGACGTCAGCGAGATCACCGGCTTCCCCGAGATGATGGATGGCCGTGTGAAAACGCTGCACCCGATGGTGCATGGCGGCCTTCTGGCGCTGCGCGACAATGACAGTCACGTCGCGGCCATGGATGAACATGGAATTGGTGCGATCGACCTGCTGGTCGTGAACCTCTACCCTTTCGAGGCGACCGTGGCCAAAGGGGCCGACTATGACACCTGCATAGAGAATATTGATATCGGCGGTCCGGCGATGATCCGCGCGGCGTCCAAGAACCATGCTTTTGTGAATGTGGTTGTGGATGTCGAAGACTATTCATCGCTGCTGGACCAGTTGGAAGAGAACTATGGCAAAACGTCCTATGGCTTCCGCCAATGGCTGGCGCAAAAGGCTTATGCCCGCACAGCGGCCTATGACACAGCTGTTTCGAACTGGATGGCTGATGCCCTGCAGTTGGAGGCCCCCAAGCGCCGTGCCTTTGCCGGTGAGCTGAAACAGACCCTGCGCTATGGCGAGAACAGCCATCAGCAGGCGGCGTTTTATACCGATGGCACCAACCGCCCCGGCGTGGCGACCGCCCTGCAGCATCAGGGCAAGGAACTGAGCTACAACAACATCAACGACACTGACGCAGCGTTCGAGTTGGTTGCCGAGTTCAACCCGGCTGACACTGCCGCCTGCGCGATCATCAAACACGCCAACCCCTGCGGTGTCGCGACCGGGGCGACCTTGCTGGACGCGTATAAATCCGCGTTCGATTGCGACCGGACCTCGGCCTTTGGTGGCATTGTTGCGTTGAACCAACCTCTGGACGCGGAGACAGCGCAGGAGATCACCGGTATCTTCACCGAGGTCGTCATCGCCCCCGGCGCCTCGGATGAGGCCAAGGAGATCTTTGCCGCCAAGAAGAACCTGCGCCTGTTGACGACCGAGGCTCTGCCGGACGTGACCGCCGGTGGGAAAACCGTGCGTCAGGTGGCCGGTGGCCTTCTGGTCCAAGACAAGGACAACGGCTTTGTCGGCATGGATGACCTGAGAGTGGTCACCAAGAAGGCGCCGACCGACGAACAGATGCGAGACCTACTGTTTGCTTGGAAAGTCGCCAAACACGTCAAATCCAACGCTATCGTCTACGTCAAGGATGGGGCGACCGTCGGGGTTGGCGCAGGCCAGATGAGCCGCGTCGACTCGGCGCTGATTGCGGCCAAGAAAGCCGAGCGCATGGCTGATGTGCTGGGATTGCCGCAGCCGCTGACCATCGGCTCAGCCGTCGCCTCGGATGCGTTCTTCCCCTTCCCAGACGGTCTGATGGAAGCGGCTGAGGCAGGTGCGACCTGCGTGATCCAGCCCGGCGGTTCAATGCGCGACGACGAAGTGATCGCTGCGGCAGACGAGGCCGGTCTGGCCATGGTCTTCACCGGCATGCGCCACTTCCGCCACTGATGCGCAGTCGTCTTCTGCTCTGGGCCGCAATCACGGCATTTCTGATCGACCAGATCAGCAAATATCTGGTCGTTCACGTGATGCGCGTTGCTGAGGGCAATATCGACGTTCTGCCGCCGCTGCTGGTTTTCAAGTATGGCGAGAATCGCGGGATCAATTTTGGCCTGTTTCAAGGGAACTCGGACGCTGCGCGGTGGGTTCTGATTGGTATCTCGGTTGCCGTCTGCATCGCGGTTGCGATCTGGCTGTGGCGGTCGGCCCCAACCAAGGTGATGCTGTTGAGTGGCGGGCTGCTGATCGGCGGGGCGCTGGGGAATGTGGTTGATCGGGTGCTGTATGGCTATGTTTTGGATTTCCTGAACATGTCCTGTTGCGGCATCAACAATCCCTTCGTGTTCAATCTGGCCGATGTGTTCATCTTTGCCGGTGCCATCGGACTTGTGTTGTTTGACAGTAAAAAGCACTCGTGACGCGCCCGAAGAGATGCGTTAAAAGCACCTGAAACAGGTTGGAGACTCTGATGCGGTTGTCGCGCGCCCTATTTGCCATGATCCTTGGTGCAGCCGTTGCAGGTTGCAACAACCCAGGCCTGCGCGATCTTGACCCTCCGGGGGAAGGGCCAGATGAATTCTCCGTGCTGCCGGTTAAACCCCTGACCCAGCCGAAGGACTATGCGTTTCTACCGGCGCCCACACCGGGCGGTGGCAATCTGACGGATCCGAACCCGAACGCAGACGCCGTGGTGGCACTTGGGGGTAACGCGTCGGCTCTGAACCCGAATGCGGCGATTCCATCGTCGGATGCTGCGCTTGTAACTGCCTCAAGCCGTTATGGCGTTCCGGCAAACGCGCGCGCCGTGGTCGAGGCTGACGACGAAGCCTTCCGCAAGCGCCGTGGCCGTTGGACCGGTTTGCGCCTGTTCCCGGTCGATCGCTACCAGCAGGTTTACGAACGTCAGTCGATCGATCCCTTTGTCGAGACCGATGCAGCCCGTCGAATTGGGGTAGAGACTCCGTCTTCACCTCCGAATGAATAATTCTTTAACTTTCTGTCATCTCCCTTGATCCCGCCGGGCTCCACCGTAGTTTGAAGTCTAGAAACGAAACGGAGGATGCCCCATGGTTCGGGCTTTGGCACTATCTGCCGCCCTGATGGCAGCCACCCCGGTCCTGGCCGAGGACGGGAAAGAGGCGGTCACAACCTTCACTTTGGACAACGGCATGGATGTCGTTGTGGTCGAGGATCACCGCGCGCCAGTTGTGCAGCACATGGTCTGGTATCGCGCCGGATCGGCAGATGAGCCGATCGGGTCGTCCGGCGTGGCGCATTTCCTCGAACATCTGCTGTTCAAGGGCACCGATACTTTGGCACCTGGCGAGTTTTCGGCCACGGTTGCGGCCAATGGGGGTAATGACAACGCTTTTACCTCTTATGACTACACAGCCTATTTCCAGCGCGTCGCAGCCGACCGGCTGGAGCTGATGATGCAGATGGAATCGGACCGGATGCGCAATATTCGCCTGTCCGAAGACGATATTGCCACCGAACGCGACGTGATTCTGGAAGAGCGAAACCAGCGCACTGACAACAACCCGCGCGCGCTGTTTGGCGAGCAGATGAACGCGGCGCAGTACCTCAACCACCGCTACGGCGTCCCGATCATCGGCTGGCGGCATGAGATGGAAACGCTGGACATGGAGGACGCGCTCTCCTTCTACCAGACCCACTATGCCCCCAATAACGCCATCCTTGTCGTGACCGGAGATGTCGACCCGGACGAGGTGCGCAGCCTTGCGGATCAGTATTACGGCGTGATCCCGGCCAACCCCGACCTGCCGGAACGCATCCGCTCGCAGGAGCCTCCGCAAACGGCGGAACGTCGCCTGACCTACAAAGACCCGCGTGTGTCGCAGCCTTATGTGCAGCGCAGCTACCTGGCCCCGGAACGCGATCCGGGCGCGCAGGAAAAAGCGGCAGCCCTGTTTCTGTTGGCCGAACTGCTTGGGGGAGGCACGACCTCATATCTGAACGAGAAACTGCAATTCGAAGATCAGGTCGTTACATATGCAGGCGCGTTCTACCGGGGGGTCTCGCTGGATGACACCACCTTTGACCTGTTGGTGGTTCCGGCCGAAGGCGTCTCGCTGCAAGAGGCCGAGGATGCCATGGATCGGGTCGTGGCGGAGTTCATCGCCGAGGGCGTGAACGAAGAAGATCTTGATCGGATCAAGATGCAGCTGCGCGCCTCGCAGACTTATGCCCGTGATAATGTGGACGGCATCGGCAACCGCTATGGTCGCGCTCTGACCAGCGGATTGACGGTTGAGGATGTGCAGGCCTGGCCCGACGTCCTGCAGGCCGTGACCGGGGATGAGATCATCGCCGCCGCCCGTGAGGTTCTGCAACTGGAAAGCTCGGTCACCGGCTGGCTGATGCAGGATGAAGAGGTGACTCAATGAAACGCATCTTTGCAACCCTGATCGCCTTTGTCATCGCGCTGCCCGCATGGGCCGAAATCAAGATTGAGGAGGTCACCTCGCCCGGTGGCATCACAGCATGGCTGGTTGAGGATCACTCGATCCCCTTCGCGGCTTTGGAGTTGCGTTTTCGCGGCGGCACCTCGCTGGATGACCCGGACAGGCGCGGCGCAGTTTACCTGATGAGTGGCCTGATCGAAGAGGGCGCGGGTGATATGGATGCCCGCACTTATGCGCGCGAGCTGGAGTCGCTGGCCGCCTCATTCACCTACAACGCCGGGGACGACTCGGTTTCGATCTCGGCCCGTTTTCTGACCGAAAACCGGGACGAGGTGATTGATTTGCTGCGCACAACCCTGCTTGAGCCGCGCTTCGACGAAGACGCGGTGGAACGTGTGAAGGCGCAGATCCTGTCCGGCCTGCGCTCGGACCTGACCGATCCGAACGATATAGCCGGTCGCAGCTTTGCCGCCATGGCCTATGGGGATCATCCCTACGGGTCCGAGGGCAAAGGCACGCTTGAAACCGTGGCGACCCTGACCCGCGATGATGTGGTTACCGCTTATGACAGCGTATTTGCTAAGGATCGCCTCTATGTGGGCGCTGTCGGCGACATCACAGCCGAGGAACTGGGCGTGCTGCTGGATACCCTGCTGCTGGACTTGCCCGAGACCGGCAAACCGATCCCGGAAAGAGCCGAGGTTCAGATTGAGGGTGGCGTAAGCGTGGTCGAATTCGACACCCCACAATCTGTGGCGCTGTTCTCGCAGAAAGGGATCGACCGTGATGATCCTGATTTCTTCGCGGCGTTTGTTCTGAATCACATCCTTGGCGGCGGCGGTTTCGAAAGTCGCCTGATGCAAGAGGTGCGCGAAAAGCGCGGCCTGACCTACGGTGTCTATTCTTATCTGGCGCCCAAGGACCTTGCCTCGGTCTATCTGGGTTCAGTGTCGTCCTCCAACGATCGCATCGCCGAAGCCGTCGAGGTGATCCGCGACGAGTGGGCCCGAGCAGCGTCCGAGGGTGTGACCCAGAAGGAGTTGGACGACGCCAAGACCTATCTGACAGGTGCCTATCCGCTTCGGTTTGATGGCAATGGGCGGATTGCCGGGATCATGGTCGGGATGCAAATGCAAGGTTTGCCGATCGACTATATCGCGACTCGCAACGACAAGGTTAATGCGGTGACGCTGGATGAGATCAACCGCGTGGCGTCCGAACTGCTGGACCCAGAGGGCCTGCACTTCACCATCGTCGGAAAACCCGAAGGGGTGGACGGCTGACGCCGTCCGTCCACGCTGAGGGCAGGGTACCTATTGATAACGAGCGATGCGCCGCTTACCGGATCGGCAACTCTTCGCCTTAACTTACCGTTAACGCGTCTTGGCCATACTTTAGCCAGAAATGCCGAGAATTCTGTGATAATCGGAATATGAGATGAGATTCCCTTGGTCCTCATCTCTTGTCACAGCTTGGGATGGATAGTGACGCTATGGTAGTTGCGATTATGGGATTGGGCACAGTTGCAGGGTTGCTGACCTTTGCGGCAGCTTTGATTCTAGGCCAATCCCTGCTCAGCGCTTTTGCTCTTTACGTGGTGGCTGGCGTCTTGACCTCGCTGCTGGTTGCCGCAGGGATCTATTTCAGAAGCTCTTGAGCTAGCTGTAGCCGAAACAAAGCCCCGCGGCTGAACATTCAGCCTTAAAGCTTTAGCCCGTTTTCGCCGCCCGCAGCATCTGACCCATCATCTGGCCAAACTTGCCCGAGCCGCGCTGATACAAGGCTCCATCAACCGCCATGACTGTGCCGCTGATATAGCTGGCTATATCTGAGCTGAGGAAGAGGCAAGCGTTGGCCACGTCCTGCGGTTGGCCCCAACGGCCCAATGGAACGTCCTTGCGCAGCGCTTCGCCCGCATCGGGGGTTGGCGCAAGGCGTTTGGCCCCTTCGGTGCCCTCGATGAAACCAGGCACGACCGAGTTCACACGGATGCCTTCGACGCCCCATTCCATGGACAAGGTTCGGGTGATCTGATCAACACCCGCCTTTGCCGCGCAGACATGCGCCTGCCCTTCGTACGGCAGATAGGATTGCGGGGC
This sequence comes from Ruegeria sp. CK3, assembly GCF_056536565.1. Classification (NCBI taxonomy): domain Bacteria; kingdom Pseudomonadati; phylum Pseudomonadota; class Alphaproteobacteria; order Rhodobacterales; family Roseobacteraceae; genus Ruegeria; species Ruegeria sp. CK3. The sequence goes on along the minus strand of NZ_JBQFPV010000013.1, from coordinate 21,737 downwards.
CGAGATGTTGATGATGCTGCCACCGGGTCGTTTGATATAGGGATAGGCCCCTTTCAAAACATGAACGGTGCCCATCAGATCGATGTCGACAACGGTTTTGAATGCGTTGACCGACATCTCGGACATCAGCGCCGGGAAATTCCCCGCTGCACCTGACACCAGCACGTCGAAATCGCCAAATGCGTCATGGAACTGTTTCAACCCCGCCGCCACGGCGTCCGGATCGCGCACGTCAAACGCCGCACCGATGGCCTCCACCGCGCCTGCCGCTTTCAACGCAGCGACCGTGTCATCCACTTTCTCTTGTGAGCGGCTGGCAACGGCAAGTTTGGCGCCCGAGGCCGCAAAAGCCTCGGCAATGCCCCGGTTAATACCGCTTGTGCCGCCAATGACGATGACGGTTTTGTCTGCAAAGTCCATGTGGGCCTCCCGTGATGCGGGAGCCCTACTCGCCGTAGGGCACCCAGATGTTTTTCACTTCGGTCGCAGCCTGAAGGAAGCGGCGGGAATGGTCCATGCTCCAATCAAATGCCGTCGCGTTATTGACCCAGGTCCGTTTCAGGTTACCGGCTGAGACGACCTCGATCTCTTTCGACAGATCCGTCGAAGAGAACGACCAGACCGCATCCACGTTCAGATGCGAGGCCAGCGGCTTCGCCAATTCCGCATGACTGCCGGTCAGGATATTGACCACACCTGCGGGCACGTCTGAGGTTTCGAGGATCTGATAGAAATCCGTCGCCGCCAGCGGATACGGCTCGGATGCGGCCAGGACCACCTGGTTCCCCATAGCAATGGCAGGCGCCATGGCCGAGACCAGCCCCAGCAGTGGGGCCTCATCCGCGCAGAGCGCGCCGATCACGCCAACGGGTTCTTTCATGGCGATTGCCACGCCCCGGATTGGAACGCCATGCACCTGACCGTCATATTTGTCGGCCCAAGCGGCTGCGGTGAACAGGCGCTGGATCGAGGCTTCGACCTCTTTCGCGCCGTCCTTTTTACCGGTCATGGCGTCGATGCGCGCAGCGAACTCACCCGCGCGGGCCGAGAGGTTTTCGCCGATATAGTACAGAATTTGTGCCCGCAGATGACCGGTGGTCTTGGACCAGCTTTTCGCGCCTGCCGCGGCCTCAACCGCGTTGCGGACGTCCTTGCGGTTGGCCAAACCCACATGGCCCAGCAGGCCGGATTTGCCCCAGACGGGTTTCGAGTAGCCTCCGTCGGGCCGCGCCTGCTTGCCACCCACATACATCTTGGCGGTGCGGTCGATGGGGTCGACCGAGGCACCTTCGCCCGTCGCCGCCTCGACCTTGGACAGCGGTTTGGCCTTGACCTTGGGCTTGGTGTAGGCCGTCAGCCCCTCCCAACCGCCTTCACGGCCAAAGCCGCTTTCGCGCACTCCGCCGAACCCGGCGGCGGCGTCGAATAGGTTGGTGGCGTTGACCCAGACCACACCAGCAACCAGCTTGGGCGCGATATCCAGCGCGAGGTTCACGTTCTCGGTCCAGACCGTCGCCGCCAGCCCATAGCGGGTGTTGTTGGCCAACTCGACCGCCTCTTCCGGTGTGCGGAAGGTCGAGGAGACCAGCACCGGGCCAAAGATTTCCTCTTGCATCAGCGGGTCAGATGTTTCGAGCCCCGAGATCAGCGTTGGCGGGTAAAAGCAGCCGTTTTCCGGCAGCTCGCAAGCGGCGTGGTGAACATGGCCTGCGGTGTTGCTGTCGACCATGGATTTGATCGTCTGCAACTGAACCGGGTCCACAACCGCGCCGACGTCAATGCATTTGTCCAGCGGATCACCGATGCGCAAGCCGTCCATCCGGGCGCGCAGCTTCTCGTGAAAGCGGTCGGCAATGCCTTCCTGCACCAGCAGGCGGGACCCTGCACAGCAGACCTGCCCCTGATTGAACCAGATCGCATCGACCAGGCCTTCTATAGCTGAATCGATATCAGCATCGTCGAAGACGATATAGGCGGATTTGCCGCCCAGCTCCAAGGTCAGTTCCTTGCCCGAACCCGCAGTCGCCTCGCGGATACGCCGCCCCACAACGGTCGAGCCGGTAAACGCGATCTTGTCAACGTCCGCGTTTACGATCATCTCGCCCACCGCACCGTCACCGGTCACGATATTGACGACGCCCTTGGGTAGCCCGGCCTGTGAGCAGATATCAGCAAACAGCAGCGCAGTCAGCGAGGTATATTCGGCCGGTTTCAGAACCACCGTATTCCCCATCGCCAGCGCGGGCGCGATTTTCCAGGCCAGCATCAGCAGCGGGAAGTTCCACGGGATGATCTGGCCACACACGCCCAAGGCCTCAGCATCGGGCAACTCGCTCTCCATCAATTGCGCCATACCGGCGTGATAGTAGAAGTGGCGTTGCGCCAGAGGGATGTCGATGTCACGCGATTCACGGATCGGCTTGCCGTTGTCCATGCTCTCAAGCACGGCGAACAGGCGCGAATGTTTCTGCAACAGCCGCGCAATGGCATAGAGATACCGCGCCCGGCCTGCGCCACTCAGCTTCTCCCACTTGGGCTGCGCCTTGCGGGCCGCAGCGACGGCCGCGTCCACATCGGCCTGCTTGGCTTGCGTCAGCTTTGCCAGAACCTCTCCGGTCGCGGGATTGCTGCTTTCGAACCCTTTGCCCGGTTTGGTGAAACTCCCGTCGATATAGTGACCGAACGCATCGCCCTGATCGACCAGCCAGGCCAGCGCCTCAGCCGCGCTTTCGGGGGCGGGGCCATAGTCCATGGTCTCGAAGATTTCTTTGACTGTCATTGTTCTTTTCCTCAGCCCATGGAGTGACGATAACCGGCGGAATACGCGCCCGTCACATAATGTTCCAACTGCCGTTCGATATCGCCCAGAAGTGACGAGGCGCCAAAGCGGAACAGGTCCGGCTCCAGCCAGCGGTCGCCCAGTTCATCCTTGATCAGCGACAAATATACCAAGGCATCCTTGGCCTTCGAGATACCACCCGCAGGCTTGTACCCCACACGATACCCGGTGCGTTCATAGTAGTCGCGAATCGCGCGGATCATCACCAGCGATACGGGCAGAGTAGCGTTGACGCTTTCCTTCCCGGTTGAGGTTTTGATGAAATCCGCCCCCGCCATCATGCAGACCAATGAGGCGCGGGCGACGTTGCGCAGGCTGCCCAGCTCTCCGGTCGCCAGAATGGCTTTGACATGGGCATCCCCGCAGGCAGCGCGGAAGGCTTTCATCTCATCATACAAAGCCTGCCAGTCCCCAGACAGCACGTGACGGCGCGAGATGACGATGTCGATCTCTTCCGCTCCGGCTTTCACGCTTTCTTCGATCTCGGCCACGCGCAGGTGGAACGGCGATAGGCCCGCTGGAAACCCGGTAGAGACGGCAGCCACCGGTATCCCAGTGCCCTTCAAAGCGGCAACGGCAGTCTCGATCATGTCGTGATAGACGCAGACGGCCCCAGTCGTGATCGCAGGCATATCCAGCGCTTGCAAAGTAGCTGGCGCAACCGGTTGGCGCGCCTTGGCGCACAAACGGCGCACGCGTCCCACCGTGTCGTCACCCGATAGAGTCGTCAGGTCGATCATTGTGACCGCCTTCAAAAGCCACGCGGCCTGATAGTCCTTCTTCACCGACCGCCGACCGGGCAGGGTTGCTGCCCGGCGCTCGATCGCCGAGGTATTGGCCTGGACGGCCCGAACCCAATCCAGATCAAGATCCATTCCGGGGTTTCTGGGTTCGGTGACTTGCGGCAGATGCGCGGTGCGCACGGGGCTGTCTGAGCGCTGCGGTTCCATTCTCACATCCTTTGGGAGGTTTGCGCCAAAATCGCACGGCTTGGCAGTAAATGGAAGGCAGCAGAGCGGCCCTGCGGTATTTTTTTGACCATTTGGACAAATAAACTGGGATTTTGTTGCGACTAATTCGCAATAGCATTGACTTAGTTGCGAGTCGTTCTCATATTTAATCGCAACAGGGTCCGAGTTCCGGAGATCAACCATGATTCGTCGCAGTTTCCTTGCTGCTCTCGCTATCGCCGCTGCCATGCCGCTTGCTGCATGGGCGCAGGCTCCGCTGAAGGTCGTGGCGACGACCGGCATGATTGCCGACGCCGTGCGACAGGTCGGCGGCGATCAGGTTGAGGTAAAGGGCCTCATGGGTCCCGGCGTTGATCCGCATGCCTACCGTCAAACCCGCAGCGATATCGTCGCCATGACGCGAGCGGATCTGGTGCTGTGGCACGGTCTCTACCTTGAGGCGCAAATGGAGGATTTCTTTGAAGACCTCAGCCGCAAGCAAACCGTGGTTGCCGTGGCCGAAAGCGTCGATAAATCAAAGCTGCGCGCGCATGATGACTATGCCGACAAATATGACCCGCATATCTGGATGAGCCCAACCCTGTGGGCCGATGTGGTCACCAAGGTCCAAGAGACGCTATCCGAGGCCCGCCCCGAGGCTGCCGAGATTTTTGCTGCAAACGCACAGGCGCATTTGGCCGAGCTGGACGCCTTGTCAGCCTATGCAGAACAGGCCCTGACGGCAGTGCCCGAGGACAGCCGCGTTCTACTGACCGCCCATGACGCCTTCGGCTATTTCGGTGCGGCCTATGGCTATGAGGTGATGGGCGTTCAGGGCATCTCGACCCAGTCCGAGGCCGGTCTGAACCGGATCGGAGAATTGGTCAACACTCTGGTCGACCGCCAGTTGACCGCCGTGTTCGTCGAAAGCTCGGTCTCGGATCGCTCGATGCGCGCGCTGATCGAAGGGGCTGCGGCCAAGGGGCACAAAGTCTCGGTCGGTGGGGAGCTGTATTCCGATGCCATGGGCGAGCCAGGTACCTATGAGGGCACCTATGTCGGCATGCTGGATCACAATATCACCGTGATCGCAGGGACCTTGGGGGCGGATGTTCCCGATCAGGGTCTGAACGGCAAACTGTCTGCGGGGTTTTGAGTGATGCTAGAGCTTGCAGCGGTTCAGGGTGTTTCCGTCGAAGACCAAGGGATTGAGGCCAGCCCGCTGGCTGTGCGTGGTCTGACAGTCTCATACGGTCAGAAGCCTGCTGTATTCTCTGTAGATATGACGGTTCAGCCGGGAGCGATGACCGCGATTATCGGCCCGAACGGGGCAGGGAAATCGACGCTCCTAAAGGCGGCGCTTGGCATTGTGACACCCTTGTCCGGGCAGGTCACTGTGTTCGGTCAACCGCTCGAGGAACAACGTGCCCGGATTGCCTATGTCCCGCAGCGGGCCAGTGTCGATTGGGATTTTCCGACCCGCGTGATTGATGTGGTTCTCATGGGCCTGTCGCGTCAACTGGGGCTGTTGGGTCGCGTTCGCGCGCGGCACAAGGCAGCGGCGATGGATTGCCTGAACCGCGTTGGCATGCGCGACTTTGCGGATCGTCAGATCGGCCAGCTGTCCGGAGGCCAGCAACAACGCGTGTTTCTGGCACGTGCCTTGGCGCAGGACGCCGATCTGTATCTGTTGGACGAGCCCTTCGCTGGTGTCGATGCGGCCACCGAAAAAGCCATCATCGCAGTGCTGAAATCGCTCAAAGAGGCGGGCAAGACCGTCGTGGTAGTACATCACGACCTGGCCACGGTCTCGGATTATTTCGATCATGTCTTCTTGATCAACACGCGCAAGATCGCCGAAGGCTCGGTGGCGCAGGCCTTTACCGCCGAAACCCTGCAATCCGCATACGGAGGCCGCTTGGCCACCGCGCAAATCGACCAGATTTCGCGCGCGCTGGGGTAGGGAATGCTCTGGGATGCGCTCAGCCTGCAGCTTGGTTACAACGCCACGCTGGTTGCTATTGGTGCGAGTTTGCTGGGAGTCTCGGCCGGAGTGACCGGCACCTTTCTGTTTTTGCGCAAACGCGCGCTGGTCAGTGACGCGATCAGCCATGCGACCCTGCCGGGGGTCTGTCTGGCCTTCATGCTGCTTGTGGCTTTGGGTGGGGACGGGCGCAACCTGCTGGGTCTGCTGGCCGGATCGGCGGTGTCTGCTTGGGTTGGTCTGCTCTGCCTGAACTGGCTAACCCGCCACACCCGACTGGCCGAGGATGCAGCCATCGGCGCGGTTCTGTCGGTGTTCTTCGGCTTCGGCATCGTCCTGTTGACCGTCATTCAGACTATGGGCGTTGGTCGGCAAGCGGGGTTGGAGGGCTTCCTTCTCGGATCAACCGCCGGGATGCTGTGGGCGGATGCCTTGATCATCGCGATCGGAGGTGCGGCGACTCTGGTGCTTGTGATGATCCTGCGCCGCCCGATGACTTTGGTGGCGTTTGACCCCGAATATGCCGCCGCCCGGGGCTTGCCCGTGCATCGCATTGACCTTGCCATGATGGGTCTGGTGATGGCGGTCACTGTGGTGGGCCTGAAGATCGTTGGTCTGATCCTGATCGTGGCTTTGCTGATCATCCCTCCAGTCACCGCGCGGTTCTGGTCCGAGCGGTCGGATCGCGTCGTCTTGCTGGCCGGTCTCGCGGGTGGTTTGGCGGGCTATATCGGCGCCGCCTTGTCGGCCACTGCGCCGAATCTGCCGACTGGGCCTATCATCGTTCTGGTCAGCTTCGCCTTCTTCGTCCTGTCCCTGTTCCTCGCCCCGGTCCGCGGGATTCTGGCCGCCGTTCTGCGCCATCTGAGGTTCCAACGTCGGGTGCATATCCGGCAAGGGCTGTTGGCTTTGGCACAAGGCCAGAAGATCTACGAACCTCTAACCCTGCGCCTGTTGCGCCACGCTGATCTTGTGCGCGCCGATGGCGTGGCGACCGAGGCTGGCAAAGCTCGCGCTGCAAAAGCGTTGCGCGATGAAAAGCGGTGGGAGGTCGTGCGCGCGGATCAGGCGCATGAGGCGACTGCCGCGCTATACGATGGCCTGCGTGACATCGAAACCGTACTGACCAAGGATCAGATCGCGGAAATAGACAATCGCATCGGCGGACCACAGGGGGTTCCGACATGAGCGGTGAAGAATTCGTTCCCCTGTCGCTGACGCCACTGCTGATCGGCACCTTCGCGGCGATAGCCTGCGCCTTGCCCGGCAATTTCCTCGTGCTGCGCAAACAGGCGCTGATCGGGGATGCGATCAGCCATGTGGTCCTGCCCGGCATCGTTGTGGCCTTTCTGCTGACCGGAGCGATCTCCACCTGGCCCATGATGCTGGGCGCGGCGGGAGCGGCGATCGTTGCCGTTGTTCTGATCGAGGCGATCCGGAGGCTGGGTCAAATCGAGCCGGGTGCGGCGATGGGTGTGGTCTTTACCACGATGTTTGCGGCAGGTGTGCTGCTGTTGGAGCAGACGGATACCTCAACCGTACATCTGGATGTGGAACATGCGCTTTATGGAAATCTGGAAAGCCTGATCTGGCTGGATGCGACGGGCTGGTCCTCGCTTTGGGACTTGCAGGCCTTGGCCGGGCTGCCGCCGGAACTGCTTCGGATTGCAGTGACGATGCTGGGTGTTCTGCTGTTCACATGGCTCTTCTGGCGGCCGCTGAAAATCTCGACCTTCGATGAGGGGTTCGCGCGTACCATAGGCATCCGCACGGGCGCGCTAGGGCTGGCGTTGGTCATCGTCGCCGCGATCGCTGCTGTTGCCGCCTTTGATGCCGTCGGCTCGATCATCGTGATTGCCATGTTCATCTGCCCCCCTGCTGCGGCGCGCATGATGACCAACCGGCTGGAGACGCAAATCGCCTGGAGCGTGGGTTTCGCCATCCTCTCAGCTGTTTCGGGATATGTGCTGGCCGGGTATGGCCCGCTTTGGCTGGGCGCGGCGGACGCCGTCAGCGCGGCAGGGATGATCGCCACCATGTCCGGCGTGATTCTCGTCCTGACCGCCATTTTCGGCCCGTGCCGCACCCGAGTGGGTGCGCACACACCTGCGTGAAGCGGCACTTTCCTGCCACTGGTTCCCGCAGGTCATCGGCTGAACTTTGCCCAGAGTAAATAAAGATGACTCTTAATAAGCAATTTAACTAATTGCGTGTTAGGTCATTTGCATTACCGGCTAAAACCTACCACTCACTTCGGTAAGTCCGGGCAGGGTTCGGTGAGGGCGGCACAGCCAGCCCCCGAACGCTGTCCGGCCCCCCTCCCTTCTTGATCTGAAAGATCGGCCGATATTACGGTTCAATCCGGTGGCAGAATCGGGCCGTGATGTGCTAGGTCTGGTGGTATGGCGCAGACGACCCCCAATATCAGCGAAACACGACCCGTTATCCGGCAGCTCGACGATGCTGCGATCAACCGCATCGCCGCCGGTGAAGTGGTCGAACGTCCGGCCTCGGCCGTCAAGGAACTGGTCGAGAATGCCATCGACGCCGGAGCCACCCGTATTGCCATAGATATCGCGGACGGGGGCAAGACCTTGATTCGTGTCACCGATGATGGCTGTGGTATCGCGCCCGAGGATCTGCCGCTGGCCTTGTCGCGTCATGCGACCTCGAAAATCGACGGGTCCGACCTTTTGAACATTCACACCTTCGGCTTTCGGGGTGAAGCTTTGCCCTCGCTCGGCGCGGTAGGTCGTTTGTCGATCACCAGCCGCGTTCCGGGGGCGAATGCGGCGTCGATTGCGGTTTCGGGCGGCAAGATGGAGGCGGTGAAGCCCGCCGCCCTTCGTGCAGGCACAGTGGTCGAGCTGCGCGATCTGTTTTTCGCCACGCCGGCACGGCTCAAGTTCATGCGCACCGATCGGGCCGAGGCGCAGGCTATTGGCGATACGGTCAAACGCCTCGCCATGGCTGAGCCTTCCGTCACGTTCACCTTGCGCGACAGCTCGGGCGGAGGTGAGGGCCGCGTGACCTTCCGCGCCGACCGCGAGAATGGCGATCTTTTTGATGCCCTTCACGCCCGTCTGGCCCACGTGATCGGGCGCGAGTTCGCCGAAAACGCCCTGCAGATCGATGCGACCCGCGAAGGCATCCGGTTGTGCGGTTATGCTGCCCTTCCGACCTATTCGCGCGGGGCTGCTGTCGCGCAATACCTGTTCGTCAATGGCCGTCCGGTCCGTGACAAGATGCTCACGGGCGCGCTTCGGGCCGCATACTTCGACTTTCTCAGCCGTGACCGCCACCCTGCTGCGGCGCTTTTCATCGACTGCGATCCGACGCTGGTGGACGTGAACGTGCATCCCGCCAAGTCAGAGGTTCGGTTCCGCGATCCCGGCGTCGCGCGTGGTTTGATCGTATCCGCCCTGCGCCACGCGCTGGCCGAGGCCGGGCATCGGGCGTCCTCGACCGTTGCCAACGCGACTTTGGGCGCGATGCGGCCCGAGGCGCCTCAGCCCATCCCTGCGCGGGTTTACCAGATGGACCGCCCGTCGCAAGCGGTTCGGCAAGCAGCGTATCGGGCGAAATCCCCCGGTTTCGCCGAACTGGCTAGGGACTATAGCGGCAGCATCGTTGAGCCGACGCCGGTTGTGACCCCGGTGACCGCTGAAGAAGCCGCGCCGCAGGACATGCCGTTGGGGGCCGCTCGTGGGCAGGTGCATGAAAATTACATTATCGCGCAAACCGCCGACGGAATGGTCATCGTCGACCAGCACGCCGCGCATGAGCGGTTGGTTTATGAAAAACTCAAAACGCAAATGGCCGAGAACGGTGTCGCCGCGCAGGCTTTGCTGATCCCCGAGATCGTCGAACTGTCCGAAGGCGATTGCGCGCGGCTGATGGCAGTGGCCGATGACCTCTCACGCCTTGGCCTGACGCTGGAGCCTTTTGGCGGCGGTGCCATTGCCGTGCGCGAAACCCCTGCCATTTTGGGTGAGGTCGACGCCCGTGCGATGATCCTGGATATCCTTGATGAACTTGCCGATCAGGGCGACAGCCAGATGGTGCAAGCGCGGATTGAGGCGATCCTCAGCCGCGTTGCCTGCCATGGTTCGATCCGCTCTGGCCGCCGGATGCGGGCCGAGGAAATGAACGCCCTGCTGCGCGAGATGGAGGCCACCCCGCATTCCGGCCAATGCAACCACGGGCGACCCACTTATGTTGAACTGAAACTCAGCGATATCGAGCGTCTATTCGGGCGCAGTTGATCCGGTATCGCGAAGCGTTTAAGAAGATGGAAACAAAGCGAGAACATACAGGTTCATATGATTGAGATTGCAGGCACCCAATATGCGCTGAATGACCCGGTAATCCTCGTTACGGGTGGCGTTCTGGCGCTGATCCTTTTGTTGCTATTCCTGTCGCTGCGGGCGTCCCAGCGTTCCGCGCGGATGGCAGAACCTCTGGCGCGTCAGATGGCACATCTGGGGCAACATGTGCAGGCCTTGGGGCAGGGGCAGGAGCAATTGCGCGGCGGGTTGCAGCATGTCTCGGACACGCAGGCCAATGCGCAGGTGCAGGTGATCCAAACGGTCGAATCCCGCTTGTCCTCGGTACAGCAGCAGATGAATGACCGGCTGGCCGACAATGCCATGAAATCAGCCCGCGCGCTGGCTGAGATGCAGGAGCGGATGAAGGAATCTCTGCACGGGTCCTCTAAGCAGACCGCGACCTCGCTGACTCAGCTGCAGGAGCGGTTGGCCGCCATCGACAAAGCGCAGGACAACATCACCAAGCTGTCCGGCGATGTGTTGTCGCTACAGGATATTCTGTCGAACAAACAGACCAGGGGCGCGTTTGGTGAGATTCAGCTGAACGACATCGTCTCCAAAGCGCTGCCGCATGACAGTTTCCAGTTGCAGGCGACGCTCTCGAACGGACGCCGGGCGGATTGTCTGATCCATCTTCCGAACCCACCGGGGCCGATTGTGATCGACAGCAAATTCCCGTTGGAGGCCTATGAAGCGCTGATTGGCTCGACCAATGACGCCGAACTAAAGGCGGCGGTTCAGATGTTCCGCGGCACGGTGCGCAAACATATCAACGATATCGCTGAGAAATACATTCTGGACGGTGAGACCGCCGATGGCGCGCTGATGTTTTTGCCGTCCGAGGCGGTCTATGCCGAGTTGCACGCCAAGTTCCCCGAATTGGTGCAGGAGAGTTTCACCAAACGTGTTTGGATCGTGTCGCCGACCACCTGCATGGCGACGCTGAATACGATGCGCGCGATCCTCAAGGACGCGCGGATGCGAGAACAAGCAGGCGCCATCCGCAAAGAACTTGGGATGCTGCACAAGGATGTCGAGCGTCTGGGCGACCGCGTTGCCAATTTGGATCGCCATTTCGGGCAGGCGGCCAAGGACATCTCGGACATCAAGATCAGTGCGGAAAAAGCTGGCCGCAGGGCGCAACGGCTTGATAACTTTGATTTTGAGGAACTGGCGCCAGAGGGCCCCTCGGAGGTCGTCCCTTTAACGCGGCACGAGGGCTGAGTGCGCATCCTGACAGACAGGTTGCAGAATGAAAAATGCGGCGCACCCGCCCGAAATTGACCAACTGCTGAGAACGGCCGAGCAGGACGCGGAGCAGATCGTTGGCCTGTTGCGAATGGGTGTTGCGGCGGGCCTTGGCGTCTTTTTCCTCGTCACGATCCAACCGGTTTCGAACAGCGGGCACTCGGTTCTGGAGCGCCAATGGGCGTTCGCATTCGGAACCCTCTTTGCCTATTTCCTGCTTGGCTTCGTGACATGGACAGCGGCCCGCAGGGGGCGCTTTTCGGGTTGGATGGCCTGGCCTGTGTCGGGCGCGGATTCTGTGTTCCTGATTGTCTCGGTTTGGTTGGGCTTGCTCAATACCGGCCTTGTCGGGGACGAGGTCTTCGTTTTGCCCGCCGTCTGGCTGGCCCCTGTGGTTCTGGCTTTCGGAGTATTGCGCGGCAACCCCAAGGTCATGTTGATGCAGGTTGTCTTGCTGTCGCTTGGGTTTCTGTTCCTGATCGGGATAGATGCAGGATCCGCGAAGGGTCACACAGACAGTCCTATCTGGCTGTTTCTGGCACCCCCTCCCAACCTGATCCGTGTCTTCATGATCGCCCTGGCCGGGGTGGTTCTGATCGTCGCCGCAAGGCGGGTTCACAAGTTGCTGTTCCAATCCATAACTGAGGCGCAGCGTCGCGCAAACCTGACGCGTTACCTGCCCTCGCAGGTCGTTCAGGACCTCGGCGACAGCGGATTGGCGGCTTTGAAAAACGGACGCCGCCAGAAGGCCGGTTTGATTTTCATCGATCTACGCGGATTCACGACACTGTCGCAACAGCTTGAACCGGATGAGGTCTCTGAGCTGGTCTCAGACTACAGGCGTCGGGTCTCAACCGTCGTGCGTCGGGATAATGGGATCATCGACAAGTTCATCGGAGACGCGGTCATGATCGTGTTTGACGGAGAACAGGCCGCAAAACGGTGTCTGAACTGCGGCGCAGGACTGTTGGACGAAATGGCCCGCTGGACCGCCGAGCGTAAAGCGGCGGGCCTCCCATCCCTTGGCGCCGGAATCGGCTTGCATTGGGGTGAGGTGTTTCTCGGCGTGATAGGCGATCAGGACAGGCTGGAGTTTTCGGTGTTCGGAGACGCGGTGAACATAGCCGCACGACTTGAAAGCCTGACCCGCGATCTGCAAATGGACCTGATCGCCTCGAACGACCTTGTGACAGCGGCCGGAGGGCCGGGCCTGTTGGACGGGCTGGTCAGCATCCCCCCGATCGAAGTCAAAGGCCGCAGCGGCGCATTAGAGCTGTTGGGGGTTCCCATTCGGTCTGAAAGCGCAAAAGACCACAAAGAGGCCAAGTAGCAACTTACTGGATCGACAGGTCCAGATTGTAACCCACGGTTTTGCCCGTATCCCGATCATTTCCCATTAGATAGACACGGATCGTATAGTCCCCGTCCTCGGGCAGATCGATCCGGGCGGTGTTGCCGTCGATCGAACCGTTATAGATCGCGACGCCATCGCTGCCGGGGGGCAGGATGTTGAAATAGACCACACCATCGCCGTTGGTGTCGCTGACCTTGAGGTCGGCAAACATCTCTTGCCCGGCTTTCGCGCCGAGCGAGTAGTCAAAAAACTCATCTCCGGTCACGGTACCGTTGACCATGGTGCCAAAATTGCCTGGCTCGAACTTAACGTCGGCCTCCATCTGAGCAGACGCAATCGTGGCAAAGCACGCAATGCCAAGCGCGATCAAGCTTGTTCGGTTCATGAAATATCTCCTGTCAGAGGAAGTTCTGATCCGAACTATACACGATCAGATCCGCAGGAAGGGCTGGAAAAGGCGCGGCATCAGCTTATTGAACTTCAACGGCGCGTCCGTGACAGCCAAGCAGATGCAATCCTCGGTGATGTCCGCCGTCGGCGTGTGATGCAGGTCTTCATCTGCAATTTCGACATCGCCGCGTGCGAAGCGGTCAACCTCATCTGAAAACGCGCCCTGGAGAACCATCGTCAGTTCAGTGCCGTTGTGACTGTGATCCGGTACGGCGACACCTGCGGGAATGAACAGCAAGCGGGCGGTGGCCTCTTTGCTGGTCGGCAGGATCGCCTGCTTCACGCCCATACCGATCGGTTTCCACTGAATGTCATCAACTGTCCCACCGACATAGTCTTGCAGGGGGGTCGGTAGGATGGCGCAGCCCGGACGGGCGGGCTTGGGGGTCGGTGCGCCTTGAGAGATCAGGGCCATCGTTGCGGCAAGGGATGCGTCGCTCATGCTGACAGCATCGGGTTGTGCATCCAAAACATGTCCGCCCACGGCCTCATAGCTTTCGGCGCGCGCACGGCAGTGGTCGCAAAGCGACAGATGGGTTGCAACCATCAGGTCGAACGCCTCGGGCAGAGAGCCGGCGGCATAGGCCATCAGCAGCTCATCTGTCAGGTGATGTTTAATCGACTGGCTCATCTTGCTCATCTCAGTTCATCGCGTGGCGCAAGCGGTCCAGCGCCAACCTAATACGTGATTTGATCGTTCCCAGGGGCAACCCGGTCTGAGACGCAATCTCTCGGTGGCTCAAATCACCGAAATACGCCTTCTCGATCAGTTCTCTCTGCGCCTCTGGCAACGCCAGCATGGCGGTACGCAGCTGCGCGGTTTCCTGTTGCAGCGCAAGGACATCGTCCTGGTCCGGCTCAGCCTCGGGGCCCCATCCCAGTTCCTCGGGTTCGGGACGGCGTTGCTTGCGCAGGACGTCAATGCGCTTGTTCCGAGCGATGGTGAACACCCAAGTGGCCACCGTGGCCCGCGACGGATCGAACAGATGGGCCTTGTGCCACAAGGTCGCCATCACCTCTTGCGCGCACTCTTCGGCCAGCGCAGCGTCTGATCCTGACTTCATCAGGAACGCCTTGATACGCGGCGCGAAATGCTGGAACAGCTCGGCAAAAGCCGCCTGGTCCTGCGCGTCTCGGATGCGCCTGACATGTTCCACCCACTCGGTCCTGGTGTCGCAACTGCCGTTCGTTCCGTTCACCTGTCTACCCTTGATGCGTTTCTTTGCGCGCCAAGGCTGAGGGGCGGCCTGTTCAGCCGCAGGTTCGTCCAAGGTCACGGTATTGATCTCGGTAAACATAACCGGATTACGCGGGGGGCACCAAGGCGGATCACTTTCATGCGACAAAAAAAGTCCAAACCGGGGTGGATTCCGTATTTCAAATGACGTCTCTTTTCTGAAAAGGGCGCAAGTCGAACAATTTACGGGCAAAGCAGGACGCGCGGCGGAATGAAAAATATCGACCACATAGCAGGTTACACCTATCACGGTCGCAAAGGGGCGATTGAAAACGCCTTTCGCTATTCGGTCGATTACATCCTGCTGGACCCCGAGGCCGATCTGTCCACGCCGCTTCTTTTTTCGGTTGACCGAGTGAATATAACCAATTGGCGCAAGTCAGATCACGGCGGTGAACCGGGGCAGGGGATCGGAGCCCCATGGCTGCGCGCCCGGTTTGAGGAACTGGAGGTGCCCCAGCCTGCGCAGATCATGTTGCTGACGCAGCCGAGGGTTCTGGGCCATGTTTTCAACCCGGTCAGTTTCTGGTTCTGTTTCGATGGGGATGGGCAGCTTTACGCTGTGGTTGCCGAAGTCACAAACACTTACGGGACACGCCACAGCTATGTTTGCCACAAGCCGGGTTTCGCGGTCATCGACCCTTCGGACCGGGTGGTTGCGGACAAGCTGATGCATGTGTCGCCCTTCCAGAAGATTGAGGGGAAATACACCTTCCGCTTCGACTATCGCCCAGATCGTGTTGGGGTGTGGATCGATTATGGGCGTGAAGGAGGCGGGCTGATCGCCACGCTGACGGGTCCGCGCCAGCCGCTGACCAACCGCTCTATTCTGTGGTCGTTGTTGCGCCGTCCGTTTGGCGCACGGCGCACCTTTGCGCTGATCGTGTGGCAGGCGGTCAAACTGTGGATTAAGAAAGCCCGGTTTCGTCCGTTCCGCACCGCGCCTGTTCCGGATCAGCCCGTATCGCGGGTTCGGCGATAGTTGCCCCTCTGTTTGCGTAAGATCAAAGACTCAGGGCGCGTGTCGGGGTCTGATGTGTCGAAACCGCGAACAAGAGGAGCTGAAGGCATGTTGGAAATTTCGGCAAGGAAAGTGGCTCAGGTTGCCATGATGGGACGTGAGCTGGGACGGGCCGAAGGTGAATTGCGCGCCTTTGTCGACCGGATGAGCGAGGATGAGCAAGCCGAACTGGTCGCCATCATGTGGGTTGGGCGCGAAAGCTTTTTTGCCGAGGATCTTGCCGAGGCCATTGCCACCGCCAAATCCGAGGCCTCAACCCCCTGCGCCGACTATCTGATCGGCACACCGCATCTGTCGGACCATCTTGAGAACGGGTTGGATGCCTTGGGCATATCGGCTGAGGATATCGAGAACGATCTGATGTAGCCGAAGGTTCCGGATAGCGCGCGCCATCGCGCTCCAACTTCCTAAAGAAACTTTAATGGAACGCTGCTTTTTGGTTAACGCAGCGTCCCTTTATTTGATGTCAGTACTGCACTGAAAATCAAATTTAGGAGGAAAAGAAATGGCACATACACATACTGCAGAAGCCCGGACTGGCCTCTTTGGCGGTTTGTTCTCGAACTACGCGGACGCAAAGGTCGAGTTTTTTCGGAGACGCATTTTCTCGAACACGGTGCGCAATCTGGAAAGACTTTCGGATCACCAACTCGCGGATATCGGGATTGATCGGAGCGAGATCAAACAGCGCGCCTACGCGAGCGTTTTCAACGGTGCCCCGCTTCGACATTGAAACAGGGTCCGCGACCGTTCGCAAACGCTGTTTTCTTAATGAGTGAGGTAACGAATATGTTTGATGTCATCCCGCCCGTATATCAGCCAACGCCGTCTGCTACGGCTCTGCTGTTGTTTGATCGCGCCATGCGTATCAAGGCCATAAGTCCGGAAATTGTGCGTGCCGCGCAGTATCTGGATGGCTTGAGCGACAATCAGTTGGCCGAGTTGGGCATAAACCGCAGCGATATCGAGGACACGATCAATCGATATATCTGACGCTCGGGCGTCGTAAGGAAAGCCAGACTAAGAGATGGAAAAAATACGAGATTGAAGGCCATTCCAGACATGCTGGGATGGCCTTTTTCTTTTGCCGGCTGGTTAACCCAGGTGATCCACGATTTGCAGATGCTGCGCGAGCGTGTCGATTTCACCCATCCAGCCTTGCACCAGTTTCGGATCGCTGGGTGCCGCGTGAACGCCAGCTGGGATGGCGCGGTTCAGGACGGCCTCAACCGCCAGTGAGACCGGGATCGACACCAGTCGAGCCATCGCGGTGCCGCGTTCATCGCCCCAGGCATCCATGACGTAGGTTTTGTGCCAAACCTCAACGCCGTCTTTCTCGGCCTTCAGGCCAACGCAAAGCACCACGCGGTCGGGCTCGCCTTCGTCATATGCGTTATCGGCCCAGAACTGGTCCGACATCTCTTTCAGACGCGCTTCACCTTCGGGCCCTGAGAGGGTTTCGATTTCGGTGAACACGTCGTCCCAGGCATCGGTCCAGCCGTTCAGGCGCAGGGTGCCGCGGACGAACTCTTTGACCGGCCAATGATCCTCGAACTGGTATTCGGCCATGAAAGGCAGCGAGTCGCGGTTTGGGTAGACCTCGAAGCTTTCCGGGGTCGGCAGTGGCGCGATATAGCTGCTGATCGCGTCCCAAGGGCGGGCGACGTCCAGCGGGGCATAGTCGCGGATCGATTTTGACGGTGAGCGAAGCGCCTTGAGGACGCCCAAAGGCGACCAGCTGAACTTGTAGCGGAACGGGTTCGGGTTCTTGGGGATGCCGCCACAATAGGAGATGAAGCTGAGGTGGTTCTGCGCGTCGAACGCGTCCGATGCGCGATAGTCATCGACCAACGCGTGCGCCATCAGGTGGTCGATGCCCGGGTCCAGACCAACCTCATTGACCAAAGCCACACCAGCCTCACGCGCTTTGTCGTCCAGCGCGCGCATTTCAGGCGCGATATAGGACGACGAGACGAAGTTCGCTTCCTTGGAGATCGCCAGTTCCGCCAGCGGCACGTGCCAGTCGCCCGGCAGCATCGAGACGATCACATCACCTTTCTCCAGCACCGCGCCCAGAGCGTCGATGTCGAAGGCACGGATGTCGTCGGTCAGGTCACCGACCTCGGCCTTGGCCTTCTCAACGGTTCGGTTCCAGACGGTAACCTTGTGCCCGCCTTCGATCAGGCGGCGCAGGCCGGGGATGGCCGACAGGCCGGTGCCACACCAGTGAATCGTCATCGCTCAGAGTCCTTCGATATGAGTTTTGTAGGTTGCTTCTGCCCGACCCCAGACGCCGCTGTCCAGATCGGTTAGCGTCAGCAGAGACGGCAGCAGTTGCGCCGCATAGTCTTGCGAGCTTTCGACCGGCAGCATTGAGGGCAGGTTGTCGATGGCCATCACGTCCATCACCGGGTCGGTCGCAACGCGCAGGGCGGGGGCCTCCCACGTGGTGGCACGGTCATAGACCGGGACCGGGTTATAGTCGCTGTCCGGGTCGCAGGCCACGTCGCCGATGGCGGTCAACTTACGCGGCGCGGTCAACGCCTCACGGGGGACAAAGACCGGCGTGCCGGGGCGCGCGAAAATGCAGTTCAGGAACAGGTCATGGTCCAGGATTTCCGGGAATGGTCCTCCGCTGGCGGTTTCAGCCATGTCCCATTTGGTGACGCTGACACCCATGGCTTCGCACATATCTGCGGCACCTGTGCCAACACGGCCCAATGCGCCGATGACGATGGCACGGGGGCGGTCAGCGCCGGTGGCGTCCAACTCGGCCAGCAAATCGGCGTTCAGGGCGTCTTTGTTGGCATAGACGCCAACGGGCGGGCATTCCTGTCCCCGTTGCTGCGCGGCCCATGTTTTCAGCGTGACCGCGGCACCGGCATAGCCAGCCCAATAGCCAAAGGCGGCGACGCGTCGGCCGTCTTCGTCCACCAGATATTCCAGATCATAGAGCGTGCCGCCGCCCGCCTTGAACCGCTCCAACAACGCCCGGCCGGAATGTTGGCCTTTGTAGGCATGGCCGAACATGATGTGTCGATGCGGCAGGGGGGTGCCGTCTTCGGGCAGCTCTTTCAGGCCGAAGATGATCGCGTCCTGCGGGGCCTCGGGCCAGCTGTTTTCAGCCGCGATCTCGCATCCCGCGTCCTTGTAGCCGTCCAGCGGGATGGCACGGACAGAGCTTTCCTCGACCGTCACACGAATACCTGCCGCGATCAGCGCGGCGGCGCCTTCGGGGGTCAGGCCAACCCGTTCTTCGTTCGGGCGCTGTTCTGCCCGGACCCAGAGATGTGTCATTGTCATTCCTTTTGTCAGAGCATTCCGGCGGCATGGGCCGCCTGAACGGAAGGGCGAGCCTCCATCGCCTCGCGGAAGGCGAGAATTTTGGGGAAGGCCGAGACGTCTACGCCGTCGCCCTCCAGCCAACTGCAGACCACGTAGAGGTAGGCATCGGCGAGCGAGAAGGACTCACCCAGAACGAACGGCCCGCGCAGCCCGTTCGATGAGATGTATCTACAGGACGCGGTCATGGTCTGCGCGACCTTGTCCTTCATATCCTTCCAGCTGGATTTCTTGTCGGCCCAGCGGTGCCCGCGCATCTTGTGGGCATGGTTCACATGCATTGTCGAGGCGAGATAGTACATCACCTCGCGCATCCGCGCGGCCATGACCGGGTCTTCGGGGACCAACCCGGCCTGCGGGGCGATAGTTGCGATATAGTCCAGCAACGCGCCGGTTTCGGTCAGAATACCGCCATCCACCGCCAGCGCCGGAACCCGGCCCTTGGGGTTGATCTGCTTGTAGGCGGGTTTGGTCTGTTCGCCATCGGCAAAGTCCAGCCGGATCGCCTCATAGTCCAGACCGGCCTCCTCCAGCGCTATGGCGACAGCGACCGAGATGGTGCGGGGAGCGTAGTAAAGCTGCATCGAGACCTCCTTACAGATGGGTCTGGGCGAACTGACGGTCTGGCGCTTCCAGATGCGGGGTCGCGTTGAAAAGAACCGGGCTGAGCTGCGCTCCAATCGGGTGGAGGCGGTGCATCGAAGTGTTCATGATGGCAAGCGCCACCCGCGCCATCGACGGGATATCCAGACCCATTGCCTGCCGCACCACCATCGAGATCAGCCCACCCGAAGTTACAACAATGGCCGGCCCACCCTCGGTTCCGATTTCATGCAGGGCGTCACTGACGCGGGTTTCAAATTGTTCGAAGGTTTCGGGTGCGTCCTGGATATTGCCAGCGGCCCAGGCGGCGAATGTGCGGGGCAGGTGGTCAACAAACCCTTCGCGATCTGTGGGGATCGTCACACCGTGCTGTTCGTGAAACAGCTGCGCCAGGGTGAAATACTCGATCTCGTTTAGGCGTGCGTCGCGAACCGGCTCAGGCAGCCCCATGCTTGAGGCCGTTTCAACATGTCGGGTCAGCGTGCCGCAATAGACGCGCGGATAATGTGCCCGCGTGTCGCGCAGATGCGCGCCCAGCCAGCGCGACTGCTGGTGGCCCAGATCGCTGAGCTTGTCATAGTTAACCTCGTCCCGCGCGGCCGTGTTGGCCTGACCGTGACGAACCAGTGTGATATGTGACATGGCGGTCCCTCTTGCTGGCAAGTCTTAGGGCAGGTTCCGGGCCGGGGCCAGAGGGGTTTGGCAAAAATTGAAGGGTGATTGCAGGTTGCCACGCGGGCGCTATGGTTGGCCGCGCAACACGTTGGGGGGAGTTCATGGCAATCAACGAAAACCGCTTTTTGGCCGATCTGCACAAGCTGCGCGAATTCGGTGCCTCGGGCGTGGGCAAAGGCGTCATCCGTCCCGCCTATTCCGAGGCCGACATTGCCGCCCGGACATGGCTGGCGAACCGGATGGCAGATGCGGGCCTGACCCCGCGTTTCGATCCGGTCGGGAACCTGTTTGGTTTGGCCGATGGGCCATCCTTGCTGATGGGGTCACATAGCGACAGCCAACCCGAGGGCGGTTGGCTCGATGGTGCTTTGGGCGTGATCGCCGCGCTTGAGATTGCGCGTAGCAGTGATCAGCCTGTCTCGGTCGTCAGCTTTCAGGATGAAGAGGGACGGTTTGGCGTCACCACAGGCTCGGCTATCTGGTCGGGCGGGCTGCCTTTGGATCAGGCGGACAAGCTGACCGACCACGCGGGCATACCCTTCGCCACGGCTCGGGGTGCGATGGGCGATCTGGCCGAGGGCTTTGTCGATCCCACCCGTTTCACCGGCTTCATTGAGATGCATATCGAGCAAGGCCCGACGCTTGATACCCAGAAAGAGCAAATCGGCGTTGTAACCGACATCGTCGGCATTCGCGATATGGTGGTTCAATTCGACGGTCAACAGAACCACGCCGGAACCACGCCGATGCATCTACGCCGCGACGCGTTTCAGGCTCTGTCTGCGTTCAACACCCGTCTGAATGACCGGTTCCGAAACGTGGTTACGCCGCAAACCGTCTGGACCATTGGGCATGTAGATCTGCACCCCAACGCCTCGTCCATTGTGCCTGGGCGGGCGCGGTTTTCGATGCAATGGCGTGACGGGGATGCCGACCGTTTGGCAAGGATGGAGGAGATCATTCGCGCCACAGCCGCCGAGATCGCCCTAGAAATGGGCATGGGCCTGAGCTACGGCCCGATGCTGGGGCTGGAGCCGGTGGCCATGGAACCCTCGCTGAGAGCAGCGTTGGAGCATGGGGCCGAACAGGTCGCGCCCGGTAAATGGCGCAGGATGCCCTCGGGCGCGCTTCATGACGCTACCAACGTCTCGCGCCTGATGCCGGTTGCCATGCTGTTTGTGCCGTCTATCAACGGAATCAGTCACGATTTCGCCGAGGATACCGCCGAAAGTGACCTGGTCGCCGGGCTTCATGTGCTGGATCACGCCGTTCAAAGGCTGTAGCCAAAACCGCAATGAGCTGTGGCGAATACGCAAATTCTCAATTGTCTGCATGACCATAGCCAAACTCCGAGTTAAAAGTGCAGCTTCGCAAATGTGCCAGTTACCAGCGCTGGGAATATCGTCTGTTGCCTAACGGAAAAAAGTTTCCTATAGGAACATTGCCGATGCATGCGCTCGTATACATGCCCGCTTTGGCTGCGGTTCTGGGCCGAAACACCAAGGCTGAATCGTTGCATTAGATCCAGCTTGGGGCAAACTTACGGGTATGCGTTCCGACCACTCGATACGAAAAGGTATCTGCCATGACCGACGCACCGAATCGCACTCCACTTTACTCTCTTCATGTTGAGTTGGGTGGCAAGATGGTTGATTTTGCGGGCTGGGAGATGCCTGTTCAGTATCCGTTGGGGATTATGGGGGAGC